>NZ_AP021846.1:3322500-3525000 GCF_009176705.1 Pseudoalteromonas sp. A25
GGTTTAATCCTAACTTAACTTGGGCTGTAACGAGTGCAGCAAACTTTGATTCGTATACCACCAAGAGGCGCAATAGGTCATTTTGGTAACTAGTAGGTAAATCGGCCGATTTAATTTGAGCAGAAAACTGAGACACTAGCCCAGAAAACTTGGTGAGATACTTGGTATCTAAACGCAGCATAAAGTCTTTTTCTGCACGACGTAACTGTAGCATCATCGCCAACAACTCATAATTTTCGCGTTCTTTCAGCAACGTTTCTACTTCATGCACCGCAGCGCGCAACTCCCCATACAGCGCGTCTTTGGGATGTAAGCCGATTTCTTTTTGCAGTTTCACTACATTTTTAAAGTTTGCATAATACTGGCTTGCCAAACGAGCAAATTCGTCTAGTTGTTCATTATCAATATCAAAATCGTTGAATGTTTGCTCTAATGAGATAAGTGTTTGTTGAAGGCTGTCATATTCTTTTTCATACTGATTCAGCGCACTTTCCTCTTTATAAAATAGAAAGTTTTTCTCATGCTTTCTCATTGTAAGCTGATGAATATCTAGCTCTTTTGAATACTGAATAGCATTATTGAGCTGAAGCATCGTTTTTGCTTCATAGATGATTACAATCAACATAACAATTAACGATACACCCACCACCAGCGCGTTTAACTGCAAACGGCGTTTTATCGTAAGGTTTTCTAATAAAGCCATACTGTTACCCAAAAATTTTAAATCTTGAGCATAGTATAGCTGAGAACTAAATTTACCGCTTTAGATAGTGTTGCAAGTTGCAAAGAACCTACCTTAACTAACCTCAGCTGCGGATAAGAGTTTTGATAGCTCAGAAGAGAGACATTGCAACCCCTTCAATATCCAATGACGATATTTCGCTCACTATCAAGGCATTTTCGTGAAGTAATAGCGAGCTATTACAAATGAAAATAACGAAGAGAGTGAGTGAAATAGCTTTATTGGGCAAATTCTCTTATGTGCAGCTGAGGTTAACTATCCAGTTCAACACTTAACTCTGTTATGCTGCATTCGACATATGGTAGTTAACCGTTTGCCAAAGCTGTACATGCAACTGCTCAATGTCATGCCACTGCTTACTAGTTAGCCACCTTACCAATGGGGCTGGATCTGACGGGAAATGAACCGCCTGCGCCATCGGTAGTTCCAAAAACTCTTCTAGCGCATTTGAATTCAAGTAATGCATCACGCTAGCTCTTCCCATACTCTCAAGCGTCAACGCGTTACTTAACTGCTCAAATTGACCATTTAACGGCTTTAGCAGCAGTTTTTTACCAAACTTCATTGCTTCACTTGAAAGCTCAAAACCGGCATTGGCAACGATGCCGCTGGTATTTGCTAAGTCTTTCAAAAATCCGTCTCGACTTGGTGAACGCAAATGAATATTAGCCAAAGATTGATTCTGTGCATCAGGGTGATAGCAATAAAACTCTTTATCAGGAAAATCTTGCAACAACTCTATTATCTTACTTAGATCTTCGAAAGGTAAATATACCAAAACCTTGTTTGCTACAGACTGACACTGCTGTTCGGGAACTTGATAGGGGATAAAAGGAGGAATAATATTCTTCGCAAACGGCTGCCAATGAACCCCTAAATGAACATCGGCTGGTGCAAAATTTTTCAACAATGTGCGTTTTAACAGCCCTGCGCCTTCTATCGGAACCTCTGGAAATAAAAATGATGCTTGATGGCTCATCGCAATAACAGGCACCTTGGCCAACTTACCAGCCCATGCAGTAACTGGCTCAAAATCATTGAAAATTAGATCATAATTCGAAACATCTAGACGACGAACATCTTTATATAATTGCCTCAACTTGAGCTTTTTTAACGTGTCAAACTTGTTTACTTGTCCGTGCTGTGTCGAAAAACTCACTCCATTCCTGCTTTGAAAATCACCAAATACTTCCATATCAAAGTATTTATCTGTTGATCTTCCTGAGAACAAATAATCAACCTCAACACCATGCTCAGCAAAACATGTAGCCATTATCCGAGCTCGGGTAATGTGGCCATTGCCAGTTCCTTGCACTCCATACAGTATTTTCATAGCATTCCTATTAACCCTATTGCTAAACTCGCACAACCGACACCCATTAGTGCACCGACAACCACATCTAATGGGTAATGCACACCTACCACTACTCTTGAAAGTGATACTCCAACCGCCCATATCACAAGCGGAATCGATAAAACCGGAAGTTGCTCAGCTAAGCATGTCGCATACAACCAGGCTCCGGCACTATGCCCTGAGGGCAAACTAAACTTATCCCCTGGTGTTAATAGTGCTTTTTGTGAAAAGCAGTCACATGGTCGAACACGTGCGATACGCTTTTTGAGATAAAAATATAAAGGTCGCTCTAAAGCAAATGCGAGTACAGCAGTTAATGCAAATGTCTGCCCTAATTGTTCAAGAAAAATGGCACACCCAATTGCCAACAACACATACAACCCACCATTTCCACTTTTGGATAAACCGAGAGCAGCGATTCGCCACCAATGCTTGGGACTAGGGGTAAAAACTGCAAAATATAAAGCTGTATCAAGCTGTGCTAGTTTACCTTTCATCATACTTAAATCTCATCTTGTCGATAAATTCAGCATAGAAGAGCTAAATAACAAAGCCGTGACAGTTTTAAGACACTAATATGTAAGTTACTGTTTGCCATTGCTAAGGTAGTATATGGGAGTATACTGGCCTGACTTATGTTATTTTCAGAGGATAATAGTTATGGATTACAGCACTTCGGATTTATGTGACCACTTTGCTGATGTTGTTGATGTACTCGAGCCAATGTTCATTAACTTTGGCGGTCTAAGTTCATTTTGTGGCCGTATCACAACCATTAAGTGCTTTGAAAATAACGAGCTGATTCAAAGCACGCTTGAACAAGACGGCACAGACCGCATTCTATTAATAGATGGCGGTGGCTCCACTAGAAGAGCGCTTATTGATATTGACCTTGCAGAACTGGCAATGGAAAATAACTGGCAAGGCATTATCGTATACGGCGCAGTTCGTCATGTGGATGAACTAGAAGAGTGTGATATTGGTATTCAAGCTATCGCATCTATTCCAGTCGCAGCCGATAGTGTAGGCTCAGGCGAGCAAGGTATCCCAGTCAATTTTGCTGGTGTTTCATTCTTTGAAGACGACTTTTTATATGCCGACAGCACAGGCATCATAATCTCAGCTGAAGAGCTGCTTTTGGAAGCAGAAGAGCAAGAATAATCGCTATGACAGAACATTTACATGTCTACAGTGAGGCTGATATAAGCAGCCTCACTGCAAGTAGAGACAATGAACTTCGTTACTGGCAATCCCTGTCATTTTTAGAGCCCAACGCAAAACTCGATGTTGCGCTCAAAGATGCAGCTGCATTTGGTATTAAATATGTTCTAGTCGGGATCAAAGAAGATTTTGGACCAAGAGCAAACTGTGGCAAGGGGGGAGCAACTCTTGGATGGCAAGCTTTTTTACAGCGTTTCTTGAATTTACCCTGTAATGACTTTTTAACACCTAACAATGTATTACTATTAGGTGAAATAAACTGTGATGACTTGCAGCAACAAAGCAACAGCCTCGACAATTCACAACCTGACCAATTGAAAAAACTTAGAGAGCTGTGTGATCAACTTGATGCCCGCATAGCAGGCGTACTAAATAAAGTCTTTGCCGCAGGACTTGAACCCATAATCATCGGTGGTGGACACAACAATTGTTATGGCATTTTGCAGGCCTTATCAAAAGCATCAGGTGAACCTTGTCATGCCATCAATTTTGATCCACATGCAGACTTTAGGGCTTTAGAAGGGCGACACAGCGGCAACGGTTTTCACTACGCGCATGAGCACGGCTACTTGTCTGACTACCATGTAGTAGGACTGCATGAGCAAAAAAATAACCAAACGATCTTAAAAGCGTTACGAGATGCCAAGTATAGCTATATTAGCTATCAAGATATTTTAGTAAGTCGGCAATATTCTTTAACTGAAGCGTGTGAAATCGGCCTAAAGCGGTTCGCTAACCGCGCTCCTTTAGGCGTAGAAGTTGACGTAGACAGTATCAGTTACATGCCTGTTAGCGCTTTTACAAACTGCGGCTTTAGCGTCAATGACGCTGAACACTTTGTTTACTTGGGTGCGCTACAAACAAACGCTAGGTACCTTCACCTTTGTGAAGCAGCACCAGGCAATCATCCTCAAGGTGTAACACAAGGTATGCTTGAAGCAGGACAGGTGCTAAGCGGCTTGGTTTGTAGTTATTTAAGAGCGAAAAAACAGCAGTTTTAGTTGCTATTATCGGACGTCCATTTATGTAGCCAACCCATGACACCTTTACTGCTCATGGGTTGTGCCAAAAAATGCCCCTGCATAGCATCACATTCAAGCTCCTTGGCATACTCAAACTGAGCTTTACTTTCAATTCCCTCACAAAAGACCTTTAAGCCTCGTTGTTGCTGCATTGAGACTAAGCTTTGACAAACAGCGCGTGCACCATTTGGTTGAGGTTGAGCCGTAAGAGAAGACGATAGTTTTATAAAGTCGACTTGTAACTCTGATAACGTATCTAACTGAATCGGCGCTTGCCCAAATCTATCTATACCAATATGAATACCTAGCCGGCGCAATTGGTCAATATTATCAAGTGATTGATAGTCTAGCCTAGGTAAAAGATTAGCAGGAAACTCTAATAAAATATCACCTGCTTGTAAGTAATGCTCTAATAAGATGTGATCCATAAAGCGGATAAAGTCTTGCTGTAACATTTCTGAGCCAAAAATATTAATACTCAGCGGTACTTGAAAGCCTTCCATTTTTAAGGCCATTGCGATTTCAGCAGCACGTTCAATTACAAATCGAGCTACCGGCAGTGCAAGACCTGCCAAACGAATATCTTCAATAAAGCGCTCAGCGCTGAGCAGCCCCAGTTTAGGGTGCGGCCATCGCAACAAAAGTTCTAAGTAGGCGAGTTTGCCATTTTGTTGCGAAAAAGCAGGTTGGAAAAAGATTGCCAAATCTTGGTCAACTTTAATATTTGCCAGCTCTCTTAAACGCGTTTGCTGCTCAATTTGGCTAATTTGCATTTGTTGTTGATAGGCACATATCGATTGATTTGGTAGTTTATCAAGTGCCAAATAAGCACACGCTATCAAACTATCTAATTGCCCTAATTCTTCGTCGCAGTTTACAAAGCTGACTCTTGCCGAGATCTCGAGCGTACAGCTACCAACTTGAAAAGGCTTAGCGACACAGAGTAAAATATCATCAATTAATTGTTCGTGAAGATACTCGAAACGCCCTAAGCGACATATAAAAGCAAAATGTAATCCCCCTAAGTGTGCAAGTCGACTTACTGAATTACCATTTGGAATAGTAAAGATATCTCTATTGTTTAGTTGTTGCTGAACCCTATTTGCAGACTCCGCTAACAAAGTATCGCCAAACTCTCTCCCCAGTTGCATATTAACCTGTTCAATCCCCTCCAAAAACACCAAGACCAGTATTGCAGGACCGGGGTCGAGTTTTCGCTGCTCCTCATAAGCACACCTTAAAGAAGCGCGACCAGGGATCCCTAATTCATGTGCAAATTGTTTATGTTCATTAGTCACCGGCTGCTGCTTGTTTTGTGCTTCAATCCAAGTCGCATAGAGCAACCCAAAATAAACAAATAAAAGCGCAAAGGCAGCATTATTGATGGGCCATTGAAACAATAAGTAACCACTCAGAAAAACAACGTAAAGAGCAATACTGCCAGCAACTAATTTACTCAACCAAAGAGCAGAAAATGAAAACGAATATGTTAGATAGACAACGAGGATAACGGCGAATAAAAACATCGCCACAGGTACATTTGAGAGCAGCAATAGCAACGCAATCACACAAAGAGCTGCATGTAAGCCTTTGAGCAAAACCTCTTTGGTAATAATGCATAACATAATGCCAGCGGTTGCTACCCCACCCATTAACACTGCATGAACCGACGATACCGAATGCGTCGTAGATTCAGAGACTGAGGGCAAAAAAGAGGTAAACCATATTGATAACTCTGCTAGCACCCGCTGACCATTTTATGAACGGTTAATATTGAATAAGTTTACCCGAGATCCATAAATTTGACAGGTCACACACACCAAATTGATAACTTAACTGCGCTGGATGCTCAATATCCCACAAAGCGATATCTGCCCGCATCCCCTCTTTTAGCATCCCCCTATCGTTCAGCCCAAGCGCTTTAGCAGCATTGACGGTCACCCCTTGCAACGCTTCTAGAGGCGTCATTCTAAATAATGTACAAGCCATATTTAACATCAGTCGAAGTGAGCATAATGGCGCAGTTCCGGGGTTAAAATCACTAGCAATTGCCATAGGTACTTGATGCTTTCGCAACAATTCAATGGGTGGTAATTGCGTCTCTCTTAAAAAATAAAATGCACCGGGTAAAACCACCGCGGTTGTACCGGCATTAGCCATAGCAATTACGCCTTGTTCATCTAAATATTCAATATGATCTGCTGATAAACCCGAAAACTGTGCGACTAATTCACTGCCATGTTGGTTAGAGAGCTGCTCCGCATGACATTTAATCTTTAACCCCAACTGCTGCGCTTTAGTAAATACTTTTTTCGTTTGCTCATAACTAAACCCTACGTTTTCACAAAACACATCAACCGCGACGGCAAGGTTCTGTTCAGCAACCTGAGGAAGCATCTGCTCACAGACTAAGTCAATATAATCATCAGCTCTATCTTTATACTCTGGAGGCAGCGCATGCGCACCTAAGAATGTACTTTGAATATCAACAGGATGATGTTCATTAAGCAATTTATTCACTTCCAGCAGCTTCAGTTCATTGGCGCAATCCAGTCCATAACCTGACTTACTCTCTACTGTCGTCACCCCTTCGCGTAATAGGCTGTTAAGACGTGCTTTGCCTTTAACAAACAATTGCTCAAGATCAGCCTCTCTCGTTGCCCTCACTGTACTGGCAATTCCTCCACCTTGTTGAGCTATTTGTTGATAAGACACTCCATTTAAACGCTGCTCAAATTCTGTAGCTCTATTTCCTGAAAAAACGATATGAGTATGACAATCAATTAATCCAGGTGTTATCAGCTGACCCTTACCATCATGAAGAGGGGTTGCTAAAGCGTCAAACTCTGGCAAGTCACTTTGCTGTCCTAACCATGCTATTTTGCCATTTTTGATCATAATAGCCCCTTGCTCCACCAAGCCATATGGGGCGGCAATCTCAGGGTTCATGGTGGCAAGCTTAACATTGGTGATAACTAAATCTACTTCAAGCATAACGGTCTCACTAACAGATAAAATTTGGTACGAGTGTAGCAAGCTTACTTGTATATACAAGATAAGTGTGCCATGTTTATTGCTATAAAAAATTCACAGAGTTGCTTAGATGGCTGAAACTGAACCAAAATTTGTGCAAATTAAACAGCATATCATCCATAACATTCGCGCAGGTATTTGGCTAGAAAATCAACGAGTCCCCTCTGAAAACGAGCTCGCCGAGCAGTTTCGAGTCAGCCGTATGACCGCTCGCCGCGCAGTTAGTGAATTAACTGACGCCGGAATATTAACCCGCACCCAAGGGTTAGGCACATTCGTAGCCAGTTTTAAATCACAATCATCGCTACTGGAGATAAACAGTATCGCTGATGAGGTTCGCCAACGGAATAACCAATACTCCTGCACTATTTTATCTTTGGAATCTATTGCTGCTCTTGCTCCTATCGCCATCGCATTGGGCGTTGAAATCAATAGCCAAGTCTATCGCAGCGTGCTGCTGCATAATGAAAACGATATACCTCTGCAAGTTGAAGAGCGGTTTGTCAATCCTGCTCTAGCACCCGATTATTTACAGCAAGACTTTGACACACTCACGCCTCACGATTACCTATCTAAGGTCGCGCCATTAACAGAGGCAAGGCACACCGTTGAAGCGATTATGCCCAGTGGCGAAGTATGTGAATGGCTTGGACTATTTAACGAGGAACCTTGCTTACAAGTTATTCGACGCACTTGGTCATCGATGGGGATCGTGAGTTTTGCGCGTTTGATCTCCCCCGGCAGTAAGTACCGCCTAGGTGGACACCTTACCTTTAAGCGAGCAACATAGCCAGGCGCAGGTTCGAGGCACAAGTCGCTTGAGGGTTCTATATTTCATGCTGATAGCTAAAACCTAATGCAGTAATACCGCTGCCATCTACTACTCTAGCAACCGCTTCATCACTTGCAAACGTCGGTAGTGCAGACCCCCAATGCGCGCATTTTTGTTGATAGTAACTTAGCCGTGTTGGATGGGATGGATGGCAGACGTTATAGATATCTTCGGCCTGCTGCCAATTCTCTAAAACACAGAAGATGGCGTTGAGTACATCTTGCTGGTGTACCATATTCACTAAACTTTGAGATGAACTGGTTAGCTGCTTAGCTGCAACAAAGCGACCTGGCTCTCTACTTGGTCCAACAAGCCCAGCCAAACGCAGTAGCTTGCCACCGTGACCAAGCACCATTTTTTCCGCCTCTACGAGTATACTCTGCCTAGGGCTTAGGTTCACATTAAACACGTCACATTGCTCGGTATATGTCTGCGCTTCACTGGGGTAAACACCTGTACTAGAACACAATAAGAAACCCTTTCGCTTAAAGCTATTACTAAGCGATAGAGCTTTGTTAAGTAATCGCAAGTAATTACTCTCTTTTTGCCTAGCCCGCGGTGGAACTGCACATACCCACCAAGCATTTTCTAACGAAATCGTACTCTCTAATTTATCATCGTTAAGACAAAAAACTCGCTCATAACTTTCACTGTTATTTCTCAGTTGTGTACGAGTTCCTTCAACTTGCCAACCTTTCGCTTTAGCCTGCAAGCATAATGGCTTACCTAACCAACCGGCTCCTAAGACTACCAATTTATTCATCAGATTTTTTTACCTCAAAAACACTTATGACTTATAGGTGGGTAAAAAGACCTCGGCACTCAACCCACCACCACGTCTATTTCTAAGTTTTACCTGCCCACCATGCGTCGTAACAATGCGCTTTATAATCGCTAAACCCAATCCACTACCTTCACTGCCTCGAGCCTGATCACCTTGTTTAAAAGGCTCAAACACACTCTCCAACTCACTTTCGGGAATACCAGGGCCGCGATCTTTTACTTTTATAGCGACATTTTTTTCACGGGGATCATAGTGTGTACTAACTTCTATTGCATCGTCTGAGTAGCGTATTGCATTTTCAATCATATTCGTCAAAACACGTTTTAACGCAACAGCATTCATCATGACGTCTGGGTTTTCTGAAGCCATTGACAAACGAATCGTTCGCTTGTGCTTTTTCTCCGCTTGAACTACATCTTCAACAAGCGTATTCAAGTCCTCAACAGCCATTTCCCCGCTGTGATGGTGGCGAAGATATTCAATAAATTGATCAATGATGGCGTTCATGTCCTCAATATCATCGATGATCCCTTCTTTTAAATAATCTTCTTCATCGGCCATCATTTCTGTCGCTAAGCGAATACGCGTTAAAGGTGTACGCAAGTCATGAGACACACCTGCCATCAATAATCTCCGATCGCTTTCCAGTTCAGCGATCCCTTTAGACATTTGGTTGAAAGCACGAGTTACTTCGATAACTTCGGTAGACCCTCGCTCGACTAGGCGCGTAGAGAAATCACCAACACCAACACGCCCTGCCGCCATCTGTAGCGCTTTCAATGGCCTATTTAAATGACGAGCAAACCACCACCCACCCAATACACTTAAAAAACCGATACTAGACAGATAAAAAACCAGAAACTCAAGTTTGGTTTCACTCAAACCTGTTAATGGTACCCTTACCCAGTAGCCAGGTGCCTGCGGGGCTTCAACCCAATAAACAACAGGGTCACCTTGACTAATACGCACGCGTGCTGAGCCATTTAGTTGCTCCGACATGCTTTTCGATAACAAGCTATATTCTTTTGCGCGGTCTAGGCCATTAATATATGCCTGACGCTGTGTCATCACCTCGATACCGGTAATTTCAAAAAACTTTTCCGATAACTCTGCGTTGACCTCTACACCTTCCTCCCAATCGATAAAAACGGTTTTAACTTGCTTTGCCAGCATTAAGTTGACTTGTTCAAAGGTGGGTTTAAATACGTAAAGCGTGACCGTTATATAAGAAACAATCTGATTTAACAGTAATAGTGCCCCAACAAAAAACACCGTTTGCCCAAAGGCACTTCTTGGAAATAAACTCATAAAAGTCGCTATTTTTGACCATCCGGTACAAAGACATACCCCAAGCCCCACACGGTTTGAATATAGCGAGGGTTTGCTGCATCTTCTTCTATCATTCGTCTTAAGCGCGATACCTGAACATCGATACTTCGTTCCAGGGCACTATAATCTCGACCGCGGGCAAGATTCATTAGCTTATCTCGACTCAATGGCTCTCGAGGGTGACTAACTAATGCTTTAAGTACAGCAAATTCACCGCTGGTCAAAGATAAAACCTCATCCCCTTTGTGCATCTCTCTAGTCGCCAAATTTAGCTTGAAAATGCCAAATACGACTTCATTTTCTTGCGCAGAAGGGGCGCCAGGTACTTCCTTCGCTCGGCGGCGCAAAATCGCTTTTATACGAGCTAGCAGCTCGCGAGGATTAAATGGTTTTGGAATATAGTCATCTGCACCTAACTCCAGACCAATGATACGATCCACTTCGTCTCCTTTGGCTGTGAGCATAACGATAGGGATTTCATTTTCTTTTTGTCTTAAACGACGACAAATTGATAACCCGTCTTCGCCTGGTAACATCAGATCAAGCACCATTAAGTGAAAGTTTTCGCGCTCTAATAGACGATCCATCTGTTCGCTATTCGCGGCGGTACGCACGATAAACCCCTGTTCTACTAGATAGCGTTCAAGCAAGCTGCGCAAACGCATATCGTCATCGACAACTAGTACCTTAGTAGTTTCATTTCCCATACGATGTTCTTCTTGTTATAAAATACTTTAACCTAATATAATTGAAAAACAGCAAACTAGACACCATACCTTTTAAGAACTTTTGTTACTGAACGTTACAATTTACCGTAATTGAACAAATTGAGCACAATCTTGCCGCTGTTTAATAGCATGAGCAATAGCGGACTCAATAAAATCAACTAGATACAAGATATGAAGACCAACCTAATCACCCCTGAAGGGTACAGACAACTGCAACAGGAACACGACCACCTGTGGCATGAAAAACGCCCCGAAATAACCAAAATTGTATCGTGGGCTGCAAGTTTAGGTGACCGCTCTGAAAATGCAGATTACACTTTTAATAAACGTTTGCTTCGTCAGATTGACCGACGTGTAAGATATTTACGTAAACGCCTCCCAGACTTAAAAATTGTCGAGTATTCAGAGCAACAAGCAGGCAAGGTGTATTTCGGCGCTTGGGTCGAAATCGAAAATGAACAACAAGAAGTGAAACGTTTTCGCATCGTTGGTCCTGATGAAATTTATGATCGTAAAGATTACGTCTCTATTGATGCCCCCATGGCCCGAGCGCTATTGGGCAAACAAGTAGATGATGAATTTACTGTTCGCACCCCCGAAGGAGACAAAACGTGGTTTGTGAATAGTATAGAATACAGCAGCTGAGGTTCTTATCTACAGCTGCTATGATATCATTCAAATCATTCTCGCTCATCACGCACAAAGAGCGTATATAATTGAACTTTATAAGGATTTTGCATGAGCAACATCTCGGCTCGTTTAGCTCAGGAGCTAAACGCCAAAGAGCAACAAGTCATCGCCGCCACCACTTTACTTGATGAAGGTGCAACGGTACCGTTTATCGCACGTTACCGTAAAGAAGTGACAGGTGGTCTTGACGACACACAGCTGCGTTTACTTGAACAGCGCCTTGGTTACCTAAGAGAGCTTGAAGAGCGCCGTGCCTTTATTCTCAATACCATAACTGAACAAGGTAAACTATCCGATACCTTGGCGGCAGATATAAACAATGCACAAAGTAAAACCGAGCTTGAAGACCTTTACCTACCCTATAAGCCTAAACGCAGAACTAAAGGTCAAATAGCCATAGAAGCAGGCTTAGAGCCGCTAGCTGATGCGTTATTCAATAACCATGATTTGAACCCAGAGCAGCAAGCTGCGGACTTTATCAATGCAGATAAGGGCGTTGAAGATGAAAAAGCGGCTTTGGATGGCGCTAAATTTATTTTGATGGAACGCTTTGCAGAAGATGCAAAATTACTGGCTAAATTTCGCCATCACCTGCAACAAAATGCACAACTAGAAGCAAAAGTCATCTCAGGCAAAGAAGAAACCGGTAGTAAATACCGTGATTACTTTGAACATAGTGAAAAGCTCGCCAAAGTGCCTTCGCATAGAGCGCTTGCAATGTTGCGAGCGCGTAATGAGGGAGTGCTGCAATTAGCCATTAATCCAGAGCCTGATGTGGAAGATGCACAACAGTTTTGTGCACAACTTATCGCAGATCATTATCAATTAAATATCAGTACGGCAAATGCCAGTAAGTGGTTAATGAGTGTTGTGCAATGGACATGGAAAGTAAAACTTGCATTACATTTAGAAAATGAATTTTTAGGGACTCTGCGAGAGCGCGCAGAAACAGATGCCATCGATGTATTCGCGAAAAACCTCAAAGATTTGTTGATGGCGGCACCTGCAGGGCCTCGCGTTACAATGGGCATTGACCCTGGACTTCGCACAGGCTGCAAAGTTGCCGTGGTTGACGCAACAGGAAAACTACTAGCAACTAATACTATTTTCCCTCATGCGCCACAAAACCACTGGGACAAGTCGCTAAGAACCCTAGAGCAGGTTTGTCGCCAGTATAAAGTAGAACTAATAGCGATCGGTAACGGCACAGCTTCACGCGAAACAGACAAACTTGCCGCTGAGTTACTTAAAGCTGCTAGTGAGTTAAAGCTAAATAAAATTATGGTAAGTGAAGCTGGGGCGTCTGTTTATTCAGCCTCAGAGTTTGCAGCCAATGAGTTTCCTGATTTAGATGTGTCATTACGAGGCGCAGTATCAATAGCACGTCGATTACAAGATCCACTAGCCGAGCTAGTAAAAATAGAACCTAAGTCAATTGGCGTTGGGCAGTATCAACATGATGTATCGCAAAGCCAATTAGGCCAGAGCCTGACTTCTGTCGTAGAAGACTGTGTAAACTCTGTTGGTGTCGATGTTAATACCGCATCGGTTCCTTTGCTGACACGTGTATCTGGTTTAAACAAGACCTTAGCAACAAACATCGTTAAATATCGTGATCAACATGGCTCTTTCTCTAGCCGAACTCAATTGAAGAAAGTCGAGCGATTAGGCCCTAAAGCGTTTGAGCAAGCAGCCGGCTTTTTAAGAATTATCAATGGTAAAGACCCACTTGATAGTTCTGCGGTTCACCCAGAAGCATACCCTGTTGTTAAACAGATATGCGAGGTGAAGCAAGTATCAGTATCAAGCCTTATTGGTAATACTGAGTTACTCAATAAGCTTGTGGCCAATGACTTTACAAGTGAAAAGTTTGGTCTACCGACAGTTACCGACATCATTAAGGAACTAGACAAGCCAGGGAGAGATCCACGACCTGAGTTTAAAACCGCCACATTTAAAGCGGGCGTAGAAACAATCAACGACCTAAAAGTGGGTATGATTTTGGAAGGGGTTGTTTCAAACGTAGCTAATTTTGGTGCTTTTGTAGATGTAGGCGTACATCAAGATGGCTTAGTGCATATTTCAGCAATTACGAATAAGTTTATTTCAGACCCCAGAGAAGTTGTCAAAGCTGGCGATATCGTTAAAGTTAAAGTGATTGAAGTAGATGCAGCCCGAAAACGAATAAGTTTTACAATGCGTTTAGATGATGAGGTACACAACACGCCAAAGTCACACCAACCAGCATCTAACCCTAAAAAGGCTACGGCATCAAAACCCGCCAATAAATCGAAACCAAAACGAGACTCTGGTAATGCGGCAATGGGGAACGCATTTGCTGAAGCATTCGCCAAGTTGAAAAAGTAAAAAAAAGCCGTATCGATTGATACGGCTTTTTATTAACTAAACGCTTAGTGACAAAGCAGAGGGCTTATCGGGTGAGGCCACATGCTGATAAAAATCGTTTATCCTTAGTGCTCTAGCTTGGATCTGAGGATCTCTATCAATTGGCAGCGCAACCGAATATGGATCTGCGCTCTCCTCTAACCGTGCTCTGTCCCCTTGAGCAACTTGCCCTTCCTCTCCTTCAGCGCCTTTTAATCGACGAGTTTGATACGTTGCTACCCCTGAACGAGATTGCTCATCATCGCCGCTAATTCGCTGCTTTGCCAACTCAGCTTGAGCTGCAGTTAATTTTTGTGTCGCGTCGGCCGCAATCGCGCGGTCTGCACCTGAAGGCTCAGCGGGCGCTAACGCTGCAGCTCTAACCGTTTGCATTTTATCGATCGTCTGTTGCGGATCGCCTGGGATCTCAGCAACATCTATCATCACTTCTCCGCCTACGGCATAATTGTTACCGTCGGGACCTCGCTGATACTCGTAACTGGGAGAGCCCGCATATTGCCCTCCCACTCGCGCATGCGCTTGCTCATGCATACGTACTTCTTGGTCTCGGGCCTTGAGCTCTTGTATTTCTTGCTGTTTTACTTTTTCTTCATTTTCAGCGCGCGTGTCTTGCTCTTCACCATCTTGCTGTTTACCTTGCTGACGGCCTTCCTGCTCCTTCTCTTCTATGGGTTTATCTTTACCATTTTGAGAACGAGAACTGTACAACGGAGAATCGTCAGGAGAGTTTGCTTTCGCTTTGTCTCCCTCATTTGCGCTTTTGTGTTCAGTAAAACTAGCTGCGGTAGACGGTGCTTTGGGTATTATTTCGCGCACCTGATTGTCACGTCTAGCCGTTTCGGTGTAGACGTTTGCGGTATTGAGGTTCATCGCCGGTGGAGGCGTTACGATGTTCATAACATACTAAAACATTAAACTTTTATATCTATCAAAGTTCCTAAAACTTCATCTGCAGTGCGTATCGTTTGTGTATTTGCTTTGGCATTAAACTCTTCAACTTTCAAATTCACAAGCGCTTCATCTAATCTCGCTGGTTGAGACACCGGTGCAGTTGTGGCTTCATCAGAGCTCGCAGCTTTGAGTTGACGTTGTTGAGCTTGTTGATCATCAGTTTGATTTTGCACTGTAGCACGATTTACTTCAGCGCTCGCTCGCTCAACCCCCTGACTGGCTCTATTAAAACCTTCTAGGCCGGTATTTAACACGTCACCTATTGGCATGTGGTTCTCCCGATATAGATACACATGGTTAATTATTGCGCAAATCTCAGTAAAAATAAAGTATGATTAAATAAAAAGTCCACCAGCCAAAAGCGCTAGATTTTAAAGTATTGATTTTAGGTAAGATAAAAATTCTCGGCGGTGAGAAATAAATGGCGCATGAGACGCCTTGCTCAATATTTTATAGCTAAACCTTGGGTTCAACTCAGACATCCTTGCAGGCACTTGCCGTGGCACTAACGCATCTAAACGCCCAAAAATACCGTGCATTGGCAAAGATAAACAACCAAATAAAGCCCTCAAATCCTGACTTTTTAACAGTTCAAGGCCAACACTTAAAGCACGCTCATTGGCTGTAGGCTGGGCTTTTAACAAGGCTCGTAGTGCTTTAATATCTTCTTTGGCATGCTCACTGCCCATTGCTTGTATGGCTAAAAATCGCTCTATTGTCTTAGATGTGTCTTGAGCTAGTTGCTTCATGAAGTCATTAAGAATTTGCTCACTGATCCCAGCCCAATTCTCAGCTTCAACAAAACAAGGAGAGGACGCAACAAATACAATTTTAGACACCTTTTCGGGATAATGTTTTGCTAAGTAAAGCGCAAACAATCCACCTAAAGACCACGCAACTATTATGCTGTCATTTTCAATTTGTGCTGCAAGCAACTCTGTAGCAGATGCCAAATTATACTCTGTGTGTGGCACACTCGCGCCCCCAAAACCCGGTAGGTTCAAACACTTTATAGCCCCGCTATATGTTTCTTTTAACTCCTCTACGCATAACTGCCATACCGCTTTATTCATCCCCCATCCATGTAAAAAAACTAACTCACCTTGCATTATTGCTTTCCCCAACCAAAAATGAAGGTAATGATAACGCCTTAAAGCTCTAATGTAACGAATGGACTCGATATGCTGCTCAACTGTTTGTTTTCCTCTCGCTGTGCCTGCTGCCAAGCGCTAATAAACCATAATCACAGCCTGTGCAATAATTGCTTAGTCGATTTTCCTTTTTTCAGTCCTTCGCAAAACAACTTACTATTAAGACCTGATGTTAAAAGAGCGATATCTTTAAAATATTGCAATGGACTATTTGCATGCGGCTGGTATCAAGGTTGGTTACAAGATTGGCTAAGTAAATATAAGTTTCATAAACGCACTTATCTAAAACAACTCTTGATACAACTCATTCGCTACCAAATGCAGCGATTTTGGCAAAATGGAGGGTTTATACCTGACATATACTTTTTTATACCACTATCTCAAACGAGGTATGTAGCGCGAGGGTACAATCAGGTTACACAAACTTGGTTGCCAGCTTTACCTACAGGCAGTCAGGTAAGCCAAGATTTAGTAAGAAACAAAATAACTAAACCACAAAGTCAACTCTCTAAAACCGAGCGTCGCCGCAATGTTAAAAATGCTTTTTGTTTATCAACTAATATCCAAGGTAAGAAAGTGGCCATTATCGACGATGTTGTTACAACGGGAAGCACAATGGATGTCGCAGCGCACGCTTGTTTGCAAGCTGGCGCTGCGCAGGTTTGGGCTTTTGCAACCAGCTTAACGCCCTTGAACAGTAAGTAGTCCCCCAAAGAACAATGCGTTATTTAATATTTTGCTCGTGCCATACCAGTATCCTCTAAATACCGGGTTATCGGTCATCCCGATAACACTTCCTTGGCCATAGCGATGCGCAATCAAACTGGCATTTTCGGCAATTTTCGATACGTTTTCCGGCGCGCTATATCCAGCCATTAAAGGGCTGCTGGTATATTTTCCAACTGTTATAAATGGCTGATCCGCAGGTTTCAACAGCCAAGTACTATTTTTAAATACAGGCAGTGTCGCACGCCCAAGGCCAAAGCTTAATGGGTGAGTCAGATCAATATCTGTAGCAAATATAGCACCTGCTATACGTTGCTTTGCCGATAACTTGTCACGATCTTGGTATGCCAACTCATGAGTATCGAATTGCTCCGTCATTTCTTTTTTCGAAATGCTACTTGCTTTTAGAAGCTGATTGTCCACTAACCATTTGGCACCCCTTTTATGCCCCCAAATAACGCCCCCCTGTTTAACCCACTCCTTTATTTGGGATGCAAGCAAATCATTTAGGTGATCATATCGCCCATCAACTAATATGATATGGGAATAATTTTTAAGTTTTATTTTTGCAAGCCGACTTTGCTCGATCATGGTTGGTGCTAAACCTAGATGCCTATCTAAGTGATACCATACCTCGCCAACTTCATACTGACTTACCCCTTCGCCTCCAACAAGCAGTACTTTTGGTGCTTTGAGGGGTCGCATAAACCGTGAGCCTAAGTCAATTCCTTGCGTTGTTAAACCACTTTTAATGCCATGTATATCAATGTCGTAACGATTGCTAGCAGTCGTTAATATATCTAGCCACTTTGAATTTTTTTGCAACCCAGCAGGAACCACTATGCTGCCAGGCGCAAAGTGTCGCTCTTTGGTGTTTGTAGCTGCAGAGAATCCGCTAAGTGCCACGCGCGCATCGATGCCTTGAGAAAGTAAAAAGTTGAGCATCTTAGGCGCATTGAATTGTTGCCACGAAAACCCGTAAGCATATGCATTATCCAATTTTCTTCTAGAGCGCTCTGTTTTTGGTGCCCAAGGCTTATCAGCTAACTTTAAATTACGTGAACTTTTTAACTTCTCAAAAGGCAGGTTAAACGCGTGCGCGAGAGTCCAGCCTGAAACATCGTAAAAAGTATTGTCTTTAAAAGACGTCTGCTCAGAAAAAATGGCTTTCAGTAAACGATATTGTGATTGCTCCAAGGGAATAAACACATCCCCAGCAAGATAATCTTTATAACTCTCTTGTAATGGATACACCTCAATGTGATGCTGCTTTAAGAGGTCTAAAAACGCTGTTAACTTTTGCTTATCCCCATTGGCAGCAACTATATATCCTTTAAAATCATCATTCTTTGCTAGCTTTTTTGCTGATTGGTAAAACTGCTGCTGATAGTTTTGTAGCTGTACCTTATTTTGCAAAACCCCTTCGAATGTAGACAAACTAGTTGTAAGCTGGTTTTTTATGGTATCTGAAAAATTGAGCGTTCCATTTATGGTGTTTTGAACATGACCTCTGCTACTTGCTTGTTCAAATAGTATCCCAACAGCACCGTTGATATCGGGGTAGGTAGAGCCTTTGCCGTAATAAAAATCATCAAAACTCTCTTGTGTAAAATAGAGTTGCCCTTGGCTATCTAACGCTTTTGCATGAAATTGAGCCAAACTGTTTGTTAATTCAATATTCTTACTTGGCGTCAACGGGTGTGTACGAGACGGGATCCCCGGTTGGAAAAAATAGGTGCTGTTTGCTCCCATTTCATGGAAATCAGTCAACACATTGGGTTTCCATTTATGAAATTGTGCAATTCTTGCTTTAGATTCAGGATGCTGAAGTAATAACCAATCTCGGTTTAAATCAAACAAGAAATGATTCGTTCGTCCCGACGGCCATGACTCAACATGCTCCCTGTGCATGGGATCGGATGATAAAACGTGCCCCCGATTACTATTAGCCCATTGGGCAAAGCGGGCTAAGCCATCAGGGTTTAAGGAGGGGTCAAGCAAAATCACCGTATTGGCAAGTAACTTATCAATCTCAGCTCCTTGGGCCGCGGCCAAATAATAGGCCACCAGCATGGCTGCGTTACTACCTGACGATTCATTGCCGTGTACGCTATACCCCATCCAAACTATGGCAGGGCCTGCATTGTCTTGTCCTTTTGAGCTTAGTCTTGTGATGTGATCTTTTCGAATCGTATCAATATTTTCTAACTGCTTTTTAGCGCTTATTGTCAACAACAATAAAGGGCGCTGTTCATGACTATAGCCTATTGTTTCAATCTTTATCCGATCACTTTGTTTGGCCAATACCTGTAAGTATTGGACAAGTTGATCATGCCTTACATGCCACTCTCCCACTTCATAACCCAGTACTTCACTGGGCTTGGCAATGGATGGATCAAACGTGACTGAATCTGAAAAGTAGAAGTCCAGTGGTTTTGCAATGGCGCAAAGTAAACTTTGTAAACCGACAAAAACAACAAAAAATATCAAGCGCATGAAAAAAACACCTTGTTAATTATGATTAACACACGCTATCAGGGCATCACAGTCATGCCAAATTTTTACGTTCAACACTGGCGACAATACGATGAGGGGAGTATCATAGGCATTATCCGAGTAATTTAGTCAAGTATAGTCAGAGTTATGATCACAATATCAGAATCAGCCCAAACGCATTTTGCCAAACTACTTTCAGATCAAGCAGCTGGTACCAACATCCGAGTGTTTGTTGTAAACCCAGGCACATCACAAGCTGAATGTGGCGTTTCTTACTGTCCAGCCGATGCAGTAGAAGAAACCGATATTCGCCTCTCTTTTAATGGCTTTGATGCCGTAGTAGATAATGAGAGTGCACCATTTCTTGAAGATGCAGAAATTGATTTTGTGACAGACAAAATGGGAACACAGCTAACGCTTAAAGCACCAAACGCAAAAGCTAAAAAGCTGAGTGACAATGCATCGCTGCACGAAAAAGTAGAGCATATGCTTACCACCGAGGTTAATCCTCAACTGGCGAATCATGGTGGCCAGGTGAGTCTTGTGGAAATTACCGCAGAAGGTATTGCCGTTGTTCAATTTGGTGGAGGGTGTAATGGCTGCTCAATGATTGATGTCACTTTAAAAGAAGGCATTGAAAAAGAAATGATAGCCAAGTTTGACGAAATAACGGGCGTTAAGGATATTACTGAGCACCAATCAGGTGAGCATTCATATTACTAAATAATGCTAAAACAGCTAGTTTACAAATTAGGCCAACACCCTAAGCTAAGCCTCAAACGATTCTTCATCGGTTTGGGGCTTTTCGCATTGGCAGTCGGAGCGATTAGCTACGGCTATTATTACCAACCAATAGTACAACTGCTCGGGTTGGCCTTATTAGTTCCAGCGGTGTTTTTCGCGCTATGGGGCTATATTGGCATTTTTGCCAACCGCTTTGCTCAGGTTATAGTAGCAATGTCTCCTGACGACAAAGCTGACGATAACGATAGTACAAGCTAGCCCCTCTAAGTGCCATAAAACAGGTCATAGCAAACCATAAGCCATGGTTTTGCCATGTTGTGGTCACTAGTAGAGGTAAAAAGAACCCTAAAGTGGTCGCAAAAAACATACTATTACGCATTTCTTTTGCACGTGTTAACCCAACAAAGATACCATCGAACAAAAAACATCCCATCGCTATCATTGGTAATACGATGAGCCACGGCAGATAGCTTTGAGCATGCAAGATAACTTCTGGAATATCAGTCAGTAACTCAATAATTTTATAGCCAAAAATGGCAAACGTTAAAGAATATAAGAAGGCAAATACGCCTCCCCAAAATACACTCACATTTACCCATACTTTTATTTTTGTTGTATTTTTCTCTCCTTTTGCATGCCCTACTTTTGCTTCTGCAGCATAAGCTATGCCATCAAGAGCAAAACTAACAAGCATTAAAAAATTGAGTAATACGGCATTGGCAGCGAGTGTCAGTTCGCCGAGTCTCGCGCCATAAAATGTCATAAAGCTAAAACACAACTGCAATAACAATGAGCGCAAAAAAATATCTCTATTTAATGTCAATAACTTCGATATTTCGCTCCTTCGAGGGATATGCCACAACCAGGCTATTTGATTACCCGCAAACAATCTTTTTACAAGCACAAGAGCAAACAGCAGTGCACAATAATCTGCTATCAAAGAAGCCCAAGCAGCACCGGCAACTCCCCAATCGAAGCCCACAACAAACAATAGATCTAGCGCTATGTTGACTAAGTTTGTAACCAACACTAGGTAGAAAGGCCCTTTACCGAAATGCATCCCTAGCATAAAGCCAAGTAAAACAAGGTTAGATACAGCAGCAGGGGCACTGTAAATTCGTATTGAAAAATACAAATGTGCTTGCTCAACAACCTGTGCTTTTGCACCTGACAAATGCTCAATTGCAGCGAGCCAAATGGGCTGCAAAGCAATTATGACTAAAGCAAACCCCAGCGCTAGTATTAGGCTACTTTGCAATAGAAACGTCAGCTTTTTTGCGTCTTGGCTACCATAAGCTTGCGCGATCACCCCCGTGGTGCTCATTCTTAAAAAGCTCGCGAGCCAAAACAACACTGAAATGCTACTAGCACCGAGAGCAATACCTGCTAAGTAATGTGCTGAAGACATATGTCCAATTACAGCCGTATCAACCAGCCCTAGTAGTGGCACTGATATATTTGATAAGATCATAGGACCTGCCAACAACAATAGACTCAAGTGGTAAGATTTATAATGGCTAAAAAAATGCTTCATTTAATGGCTCTGATGTTATTTTTAAAGGTAAATTATGCAGGCGCAGCGGTGATCTTACAGTATCATCATGTCAGCGAAAAGTTGCCACCTGTTACTTCTATTAGCGCAGAACAGTTTACTGAGCATATGGATTATTTGCGCAAAGGGAACTTCAATGTCATAGCACTCGATGAAATGCTAAAAACATTGCAAGCAGGCAAAAACTTACCTGCAAAAAGTGTCGCTATTACCTTAGATGATGGCTACAACAACAACATAGAACAAGCAGCTCCGATACTCGAGAAGTTCGGTTTTCCTTATACTATATTTGTTAATCCTAAACTTATTGACGAGCAACAGCATTACCTGATGAGTTGGGAGCAACTAAGAAAATTATCTAAAAAAGGCGCTTTGATCGCAAACCATAGTGCAAAACATGACTACCTGCACCAACATTTAGAAGGTGAAACACAAGAGCAGTGGCACGATAGAATTGCAAAAGACATCACCTGGTCGGAGCAAAGAATAGCATCAGAAGTTGGTCACAATGCTAAACTATTGGCTTACCCTTATGGTGAGTTTAGTAAAGAATTACAAAACTTGGTTCGCTCGCTAGGGTTTGTTGGTATAGGCCAGCACTCTGGTGCTGTTGGTAAATTTACAGATTTTACACGAGTGCCCAGATTTCCAGCTTCGGGAATATATGCAGCATTATCTACTTTAAGCGTAAAGCTTAATTCACACCCCTTCGATATAAATAAGCTCTCTTATGAAGACTCAGTAAGTACTAACAAGCAGCCAACACTACTGATCGATTTTAAAGACAGGCAATTTTCGCAACATCAATTTACTTGTTATGTGTCAGGCCAAGGGATCGCAACTACAAAATGGCTAACACAAAAACAAGTAAGTATCAGTGCCAAGCAATCACTTCCTACCGGGCGCTCACGTTATAACTGCACGGCACCGTTAAATAGTGGGCAAAGCAACGAATTTTATTGGTTTTCACAACCTTGGGTAGTCACTTCTCAGTAACTATTATTTCTTACATGCCGTAAGTAGTGTATTAGTCACTTCCTGAAGCGGCACCACTTGACGTGCGGCTTGTAACTCAATCGCTGCACGCGGCATTCCCCATACCACAGATGTTTTCTCATCTTGAGCAACCGTGTAAGCGCCCGCTTGATGCAATCGCAACATGCCTTTTGCACCATCACTCCCCATTCCCGTTAAGAGAGCTGAGTATACAGCGTTGCCAAACGGTAACAAAGAATCAAACAAAACATCCACCGAAGGTTTGTGCCTATTAACGGGTTCAGAATCATCGAGTTCACACAGTAACTTATTGCCCTTTTTAACAACCTTTAGATGTTTATCACCTGGCGCTATAAATACATGCCCCGGCAACAACTCATCGCCTGTCTCCGCTTCTTTTACTTTCACTGTGCAACACCTATCCATTCTTAAAGCAAAAGACGTACTAAAAATGGGGGGGATATGTTGCGTAACCACAACGGGTGGGGAATTAGCAGGAAGTTTGATTAAAACCTCTTTAATGGCTTCTGTTCCGCCCGTAGATGCGCCAATCGCTAAAACCGCACCGCTTTTAAATTGCATACTTTGAGTTTTTGCATGACTAGACTGATTTGCCAGTGCTTTAAATGCTCGAACTCGTGCGTTAGCTGCAACTCTTATTTTCTCATGAACAGATTGGGTATACCCTTTGAGTTGACCTACGACATCTGAAACAGGTTTGGCAATAAAATCAACCGCGCCAATTTCTAGCGCCTCAATCGTAGCTGGTGATCCCTGCTGTGTTAAAGTGGAGATCATAACAACAGGCATGGGTCTTAGCCTCATCAAGTTACGTAAAAAACTTATCCCGTCCATTTTTGGCATTTCAATGTCCAAAGTTAGGACGTCAGGGTTTAACGATTTTATCATTTCTCGTGCTTGATATGGATCTGCAGCAGCCCCCACAACCTTGATGTCGGGTGCTTGGTTCAATATCTCCGTCAAGATCCCCCTGATCAAAGGAGAATCATCAACAATGAGTACTTTGATCATGCTCACCTCTAAAACAGCTCAATATCAGTTTGAGCATCTTGAGCCTCAATATCATGTAAGTAACGAACTTCTCTTTTCTCAATTGTATCATTATGCATTTCTCTAAGCTTTTTTACTTGTGCTTTACCTGTTTGGGGGTGAAACATCACCTTCCTCGGCCAAGGGCCGCCAACATCATGTGAAACCAAGTTTAAACCTTCTTCTTGTACATAAGCATTGGCAAAACGTATATTGCCAATTCCAATATCAGTCATACTACGTATTATTTTACCACCACCAAACAACTTTATTTTTAAATTCGCGCGCGATGCGCCGTTTTTGATCACTTCATTAATCAAATACTCCATCGCCCAATTTCCATAACGACAATTTAAGTCGTCAGCATGAATATCTTTTATGTCTTTTGCGCCTGGCAACATAAAGTGATTCATTCCACCAATTCCACGCGTATCATCATAAACACACGCCGCGATGCATGACCCCAACACAGTAGAAATATACTCATCGTTCTTCGACACATAGAACTCACCAGGCAATACTTTTGCTATTATGGTCTCACGACCAGAGTCCCAAAATCGCTTTACGTGCTCAAATCCAGCAAGAACCGGCGCTAAATCCCTACTCATAAGCGACCTTTTGATACATAGTTTTGCCCAAATTTTTAAATTCTGTATGTTCTTTACCCATGGTTTCTGAATGCCCAATAAAGAGGTGCCCGCCAGGGGCTAATATGCGGTGATACCCTGCAAACAGGTTATCTTTTGTATCTTTATCAAAATAAATCAGCACATTTCTGCAGAAAATAAGGTCAAACGGTCCTTTCATAGGCCAATGCTCTAATAAATTAAGACGCTTAAAAGAAATCATAGACTGCAAGCTGGGCTTAACTTTGTAAGAGTCACCACTACTATTTTTTAAAAACCACTTTTTCAGACCTTTCTCGTCTAAACCGTTAATACTGCGGGCACTGTAAACTCCTTCTTGAGCCTTTGCTAAAACACTCGAATCTAAGTCTGTAGCAAGAATTTTTACATCCCAACCACTAGGAAAACGCCCTTGAATGGTCATGGCTATGCTATAGGGCTCCTCACCTGTTGAGCATCCTGCAGACCAAATTCGTATTCTTCTAGTAGATGCATTTTTTTGTATTAATTGCCCAATAATGACATTAGATAAGTACTCAAAATGATGATTCTCTCTGAAAAAAGACGTCAGGTTTGTCGTGATCGCATTAATGAAGCTACTAAACTCATCAGCAGAGTCATCATCTATAAGCTCTATATATTGCTTGAATGACGTTAAATTGTTAGCCCTTATCCGACGTGCAATACGAGAGTAGACCATTTCTTTTTTATGTGGCCCCAGCACAATCCCGCAAGCTTGATACACACGTTTTGAAAGTTGTGCAAAATCATCATCATCAAAAAGGAATTCCCTCATATGCTATTCCCCTTAGAGAGTATTCTAACGCGGCGGCTTATCGCCGCCGCTACACTTGTTAGAACTCTTCCCACTCTTCAGAGCTGTCAGAGAATTTATTACCAACAGACGATGGTTTTGACTCAATCTTATTTACTTGTGCCGTTTTAGGCTTAGACAGCGAAGCGCGGTTAGAGGGGGCATGTGTTGCAGCTTGAGAAGGCAACATACCGTGCTCATTTGCCCCATCCACAATAAAGAAATGTAGTAATTTACGCATATCATTTGCTTGCTCGGCCATAGACTCGCCTGCAGCAGATGCCTGTTCTACCAACGCAGCATTTTGTTGAGTCATTTCGTCCATTTGAGCAACAGCTTTATTGACTTGCTCAATCCCAGAACTTTGCTCTACTGAGGCCTCTGCGATATCAGATATCATCTCAGTGACACGTTTTACTGACGCGACGATGTCTTTCAGCGTGGCACCTGATTCATTAACAAGTAAAGTGCCATCTTCTACTTTCCCTACACTGTCTCGAATTAAGTCTTTGATTTCTTTTGCCGCACCCGCAGAGCGCTGCGCTAGATTGCGTACTTCACCTGCAACTACCGCAAACCCTCGGCCCTGCTCTCCCGCTCTGGCCGCCTCTACAGCAGCGTTTAAAGCGAGCAGGTTAGTTTGGAAGGCGATTTCATCAATAACGCCTATGATATCTGCAATTTTCTTACTCGATTCATTAATAGCCGACATACTCTCTACTGCACGACTAACAACCTCACCACCCAAGATCGCTTTATCACACGTTTCTTCTGCGAGTCCATTGGCAACTTTAGCATTGTCCGCATTTTGTTTTACCGTACTGGTCATCTGCTCCATACTAGAGGCCGTTTCTTCCAGTGATGACGCCTGCTCTTCTGTTCGCTGGCTCAAATCGGCATTACCTTGAGATATCTCTTCTGCTCCACTGGCCACTAACCCCGCTGAAGCACTGATCTTGTTAATCACTTCTGTTAACTTATCTGCAGTACTGTTTGCATCGCGTTTTAACTTATCAAATGCCCCATCGTATTCGCCAGTAATGCGCTGAGTCAGGTTTCCATTTGCAAGGGCATCAAGCATTTGCGCAGTATCAGACACGGCATCATCAACAATGCCAACCAGCTCATTAAGTCCTTTGACTAAACGTAGGTAGAAGCCGTCTTTTCCTTCCTCACTCAATCGGCTACTTAAGTTACCGCCCCCCGCAGAGGTAATGAGGTCATTAAGTTCTTTTTCAATCGCGACCTCATTGGTTCTATCATTCCACTCAACAACCGTGCCTATGCGTTCGCCTTCATCATTAAGGATCGGGTTTGCAATTAACCCAAACGTACGTCCACCAACGGTAATTTCTGTTTTATACGCCGTAGTTAACTTGGCTAGAAGGCCACGTTGATGAGCAGGATTTTTATGGAAAACATCTACGTTTGCACCAATTAATGCATTCGCATCAAACTGAGGTAGGTCTTTACGCAAGTCGCTTTCAGCATTGCGCATCATGTTTTGTACAGCCTGATTCATATAGACAATATCATGCTCATGATTAGCAATCATGGTATTGGTTGCCACATTATCAAGGGCACGCTTCACACGTAAGTTTTCGTAAGCTGTTTCTCGGTCTTTGCGCTCTTGCTCTAAACGCAAAGTTTTATCCTCCCACTCAACTACCGTCCCTAAGCGGTTATTTTGCTCATCAAATACCGGGGTTGCAATTAACCCAAACGTGAAACCCGCCACTTGAATATCAGTCTTGTATGTATCAGTTAACCCTTCAAGTAGTTTGCGTTGGTGGCTTGGGTTAACATGAAATACATCTATACACTCACCAATGAGCTTCTTAGTGTCGAAATTAGGCAGAGCTTGGCGAAGCTGTGCTTGATTGTCACTGAGCATTTCCAATACAGAGTGATTAGCATAAACAATATTGCAATCTTCATCAGCCAACATAACATTCGCTTGGCAAACGTTTAACGCACTCGTAATCCTCGCATTGTTCGCTGCTAATGTGGCTTGCTCTTGCTCAAATGCAAGCTTCTCAGTCACGTCTTTCCACTCAACTAATGTCGCTATTCGCTCATTTTTAGAGTTAAACACTGGTGTTGCAATTAAATCAAAAGTTAAACCCGCGACTTGAATCTGTGTTGTATATACTCGACTTAAGGTTGCCAATAAGCCTCGTTGATGCGCAGGGTTTTGATGGAATTCGTCTATATTCGTGCCAAGCAAGCTATCCACATTAAAACTAGGCAAGCTCTCTCTCAAACGGCTTTCGTTTGCTTTGAGCATTTTTTTCACAGAGTCATTTAGGTAAGTAATATTTAAGTTAGGATCTGCAATCATGATATTTGCTTGACAGGTCTGTAACGCATTGAGCAAACTTTCTACGTGGTTTTTGTCTTCACTTTCACAGACTTCAACATCAACGCTTTCTATACGTGTTAGCTCTGGTAAAGCGCTAAAATCCAGTCTTGAAATCGCATCTTTGTCGGTCAAGCGTAAATATGGAATAGCCGCATTTAAGCATACTAACTTGCGGGTTAATCCATCTAAAAACTGTTTAAGGTATAAAATGGTGCCTAACGTTACCGCGATTGGAAACCCGATAACTAAGCCATTTTCAGCACTGATTGTCGCTCCCGATAACTGGAAAGCGCCGATTATGGCAGCAACCAGCACTACTGCAATAATTAATAACTTATTATTGATTTCACTTTGCATGCTCTCACCTTTTCCTTTAATTTCAACCTTGCGCAACGTGTTTTGCGTTAAGGTCCAGCACTTTTGCTAAATTCAGCAAAACCACCATTTTTTCACCTACATTGACTAGCCCATGAACGTATTGTGCATTGTCAGAATCTTGAAAATCAGGAACATCTTTTGCCTTTTCTTCTGAAATGCTGTAAACGTCAGACACAGCATCCACAACTAATCCCATAACCTTTTGTTGCTCACGTATCTGCACAGATACAACAATAACAACCGTCAATGGTCCGTAACGGATACTGGGAATACCAAAACGCAGCCTCAGATCAACTATTGGTACGATAGTTCCGCGCAGGTTAATTGCCCCTTTCACAAAGTCGGGAGCATTTGGAATTGCCGTCACATCCTCCCACCCACGGATCTCTTGCACAGCTAAAATATCGAGTCCATACTCTTCACCAGCCATCATAAAAGTAAGGTACTGATTCTCATCCTGTTGCTTACCTAGACTGAGTTGTTGATTTAGTTCTACGTGCTCACTCATTAAGCCACCTCACTTCCTTGCTGCTCTACCAACAACTCTTGAGTACCTGGGCGCTTTAACCCGCTTAATTTAATAAGCCCTGAAATATCAACAATTAAAGACACTCGTCCATCTCCAAGTATTGTCGCTCCAGAGATGCCATCTACCTTCTGATAGTTAGCTTCTAAACTTTTAATAACCACTTGTTGCTGAGCAAGAAGATCATCGACAAGGATGCCAACCTTGTGATTATCGCTTTCCACTACAACCAACAAAGTCTTATCTAACTCTTCAATTGCGCCTTGATGATTGAAAATGTCATACAAGCGTAAAATTGGAATATATTCGTCTCTGAGTCGCAGTACATCTAAATCTTTGCCCACTCGACTCACTTTGGTTATATCTATTTGTAACGACTCAACAATAGAGATAAGAGGAATAATATAAGTATGTTCCGCGACTTGAACTAATTGCCCATCTAGAATGGCTAAAGTTAAAGGCAACCGAATGGTAAATGTAGAACCAACACCTCGAGCCGATGACACTTCAACAGACCCATTTAGCGCTTGAATATTGCGTCTAACAACATCCATTCCTACGCCTCTTCCAGAAATATCACTCACTTCATCAGCAGTCGAAAAGCCTGGCATAAAAATAAGTTCATTGACTTCATCGGCAGATAACTCATCGTGCTCTTGTATCAATCCATTAGTGATCGCTTTGTCACGAATTTTTTCAGTATTTAACCCCTGTCCATCATCCATGATCTCAATAACAATATTTCCACCTTGATGAAATGCGTTAAGCGTCACTGTTCCTACGGGCTCTTTTCCTGCGGCAATCCTTTTTTCTGGCGTCTCTAAACCATGGTCAAGCGAATTTCTAACCAGATGCACCATTGGATCAGAGATTTTCTCCATCACCGTTTTATCTAATTCAGTTTGTTCACCAAGTAATTTTAGTTCGACTTGCTTGTTTAACTTTTGCGAAATATCTCTTACTAAACGCGGGAAGCGACTGAAAACAAAGCTGATAGGAAGCATGCGGATCCGCATCACGTTTTCCTGTAGATCTCGCGTATTGTGAGCCAACTGGGCGAGCCCTTCTTGAAGTGCCGTTATTGTTGACTCTGTGATTTCTTGCTCTCCGATTTGACTCAGCATCGCTTGAGTTATAACCAACTCCCCCACCATATTGATTAATGAGTCGACTTTATCAATCCCCACACGTATCGAAGTAGACGTTTCTGTGTTCTTTTGTGGGTCTATTTTTTTTGTATTCTCTTTACTGGGTGTGACTGTGTTTGCCTGCGGTTCGGACGCTTTGACCTCAGGCTCTTGCTTATCTTCCGATTGTACTAGCTCATTACTATGAACCTGTAATGCATTAGACGAAGATTTGTCAAAAATACCACCGCACACATTAATATGTATCTCAGCATCATCCTCAACCCACTCAAATATTTCTTCAATGGCCTTTTGTTCTTTATCTGTAGTTAGAAAAAAACGCCAACTTAAAAAACATTCATCAGGGTGAAGCTGTTCAATATCTGGTATCGCATCATGAAAAACCTGCGTTTCAATCTCTCCTAATTCACCCAGTTCACTGATCATGAATAAGGGTTCATTCCCGGTTTTAAATAAGTGGGGCTTAGGCTTAAAGTCAATTTGATATGTACTTTGAGTTACTTCTTTTTCATTCTCTACTGCACTTGCAGAAGACTCAGCAATACCCAGTATTTCCTCAAACTTTTCGCGTAATGCATTGGCTTCAGCTAAATCAGGCTCTTGCTCTGCCTGCAGTGCTCGTAGCAAAGTTCTCAAACAATCAACTGACTTTAGGAGTAAATTAACATGCTCTGTTGTAAGGACTCGCTGTCCATCTCTAACTTGATCGAGCAACGTTTCTAATACATGAGTAAAGTCTGATACCGATGTAAAACCAAACGTTCCACTTCCACCTTTAATTGAGTGCGCAGCTCTAAATATCGTATTTATCGTTTCATTATCTTCTTTGCCTGGTTCTAAATTTAATAATTCAGACTCCATGGCATCCAGACCTTCAAAGCTTTCTTCGAAAAATACCTCAAAAAACTGGCTAAGATCTATGCTCATAACCCAGCTCCTCAGTTTAGCGAATTACTTTTTTCAACACCGCTAATAACTGCTCGGGATTAAAAGGCTTTACAATCCAACCTGTTGCACCAGCTGCTTTGCCTTCTGTTTTTTTGTCCAAACCAGACTCTGTAGTAAGCATTAACAGTGGTGTAAATTTATAATTAGGAAGGTTACGTAGCTCTCTGATCAACGTTATACCATCCATGACAGGCATATTTACATCGGAGATCACAGCATCAAAACCTTGTTGCTTTGCAATACTTAACGCTTCACTGCCATCTCGCGCCTCAGTAACATCAAAGCCAGCTTTTTTGAGTGTGAAGCCAACCATTTGTCTCATTGATGCTGAATCGTCCACAGCTAAAATTTTCTTCATACCAACCCCTTAATTATTACCATTTAGAGCTAAAAACTCCGTTAACCCAAGCTCATCGACCGAGTTGGAGAACGCTTGACTGTAACCATGCCAGAGAATTTTATGACTAATCGCCAGAAGGTGTTTTTGTAATGCACAAAACAACTGGATCGATGCGGTATCAACCCGGATGACTTCAGATATATCAACACATACATCCTGATCTACTGCTAACTCTTGCAGTACTAACTGATGTAATTCTTCAACTTGGTTAATCGCTAACTCTGAAGGGAGCTTTAACATATATGGACACAGTTTCTAATTATTAACTCATAAATTTAGCTTAGACGCAGATAGCGAAAAAGCCACAAAACTTATGCGAAGAAAGACAAATTAATGAAGGTGTTAGATATAATCAGGGATGTGAGCGCACCAACTAAAACTAATTGGTGTGCTCAGATGCGATTAACTTAAAATCGCGGACAATTAAATCAGCGTCAACTAATGGTACTTCCCCGGGCAAAAACTTAGCTTTGAATATAGCGCTCAAATTCCCTTGAGGGTTTATCAAAGCAACTGAGGCACTATGATCAACATAGTACTCAGGCTCATCTGAATTGTTTATTGCGTATATCAGCCCCATATTTCGCACTAAAGGAAACAAATCAGCATGGCGATTACTTAATCCCTTAAACTGGCTATTAAAGTAATCAATATATACTTTTCGCTTTTGTGCATCATCACGTTTCGGATCTACGGATATAAACCAAACATTCACTGGATACTCTGATTTCAGTTGCTCGTAAACATTGCTCAACTTTGCCAAGGTCATTGGGCATATATCTGGGCAACTAGTGTATCCCAAAAACACAAATGTCCAATTGCCCTGCAAGTCTTCGTTGTTGGTCACATTCTGGTTTTGATCGTAAAGTTCAAACGCATTCAGCTGCTTTGCAGTTTTATAATGTAGGGTATGCTCTGATAGCGGCTGTTGTTTCGAGCAAGATACTAATGCAACCAGAGCAAATATCAGCCACTTTTTCACTACAACCACCATTTATCCAAAAACAAGGCAACAAAGAGTAACAGCAAATAACTGATAGAAAAACGAAAAAGTGCCATAGCTTGCTGTTCACATTGGCTCCTGTATAGGCCCACACTTTTTGCTATAAACATGGCATTGAGTGCTATTGCGCACAGCAAATATACCCATCCAGACATACCAATAAGGTAAGGTAATAAACACACAATCGCTAATAAGATGCTATACGCAATAATACACAGCTTGGTAAATAAAATGCCATGGGTCACAGGTAACATTGGGATATTAGCCCTTTGATAGTCATTTTTGCGAGCAATTGCTAAGGCCCAAAAATGTGGTGGTGTCCAGGTAAAAATGATCATCACTAACAACCAAGGAGGAGCACTCAAGGATCCCGTTTCACTCACCCAACCAAGTAAAGGCGGCATTGCTCCTGCAAGCCCACCTATTACAATATTTTGCGGTGTTGCACGCTTTAAAAACAACGTGTAAATCACGGCGTAACCAACCAGCGCACCTAATGTCAGTAAAGTGCATAGCAAATTACTCCATATGACTAGCATGGCACATCCGAGAATAGCCAAAAAGAACGCAAACATAAGTGCGCTACCAATACTAAGTTGCGCACTAGCTATTGGTCGATGCCGTGTTCTGGCCATCTTCTTATCAATCTCTCTATCCACAATGTGATTCACTGCAGCGGCAGAAGCTGAAAGCAAGCCAATACCTAGCAAACTCATAACTTGAGACAACCACTCCCTTTGCATATCTGGCGCAAGAGCCATTCCAATCCAAGCTGTGAGCACCAGCATCAAGACGACTTTTATTTTACAAATTGCTAAGCAATTCATTAAAAACTGGACAGAACTTAGGTGCCACTTTTGAGAAACATTTAATACTGTCATATCGAAACTCCCTGCCTATTGGCCAATAAAAAGCATAATCTAACCATGGTAAGTAATAATAAGGCGGCCATAATGTTGTGAAAGAGGGTCAGTAATAGTGGAAATTGCAAATGAACAATCAGGCCACCAAGCGCTAGCTGTGTCACCAATACAATACAAACCAGCTTCACAGATCTACGAATTTGCTCACTTTGATGCGTACTATAAACTTTCCAACTTACCCAAAAAATAGTAACGGCAGTCACTATCGCCCAAACTCGATGTAAAAAGTGAATAGATAACCTTGTTTCAAAAGGCAATACCCCAAACTCATAGTTACTTTGTCCCACTGGCAAGTGGAAAAGGCTTTCTATCGAAAATAACTCAATATTGTTGCATATAGGCAGTCCGGTACAATGTGGAGCGGCATAGTTAGCAGCAACCCAACCGCCCAATGCAATTTGTATAACCAGTACACCTAAAGCGAACGCAGCCCACAAAAATGAGTAACCTTGTTGAGATCTTTGAATAGTGCCAGGTGGCATTTGAGTACGAAAATACAATAATACAAGCAAGGAGAGAATGGTAAAACCGCCTAGTAAATGCCCCATTACCACAAAAGGCTGCAAGTTCATGGTAACTGTCCACATTCCTAACATACCTTGGAATAACACTAATATGAGCAAAGCTATTGAGTGTTTAAATGGCAAACCATACACACTGTCCTTTTTATTAAAGCGATGTTTTACCGCCACAATGCACAATATGACAATCATAAAGCCAAGAAATGAGGCAAAATAGCGATGGATCATTTCTATCCATGCTTTTTCAGGTTCAACTTGGGCATTAGGAAACTTTTGCTCCACAATCGACAACTCATGGGTTTCATTTGGCACCGTTAAAAATCCATAGCACCCGGGCCAATCTGGACATCCAAGACCTGCATTACTCAGCCTAGTATATGCTCCCAAAGACACAACGACTAAGGCCAATACACAACTTGCTAATATCAGTAATTTATATCCTTTACTCATCTTCACCCCTTAGCTACTACGCGCGTATTTCAATAACTTTTTTAAGTCTTTCAAAAGACCTTTATGCTCAATACGATTTTTTTCTTCATCGTTAAAATATTGATATTGCAGTACTATTAAGCCTCTATGATCTACCAAATATAAGCTTGCTGGGCGCAACTTTGCATCTAAGCCATAATTTAGGTAGTTATTAAGAGAAAACTCCTCAGTAGTGCGGTTGAGCACCGCCAGAGCAACATCCTTTTGATGTTTTCCAAGCGCAACATAAAGATTTTTAAGCGCCTCAAATTGTGCATCACATTGACTTTTACAAGAATCGGGGGCGTTGATAGCTATCGTCCACAGCGTATCATCACTTGCTTGAAAATGTGGAATACGTAATTCAGATTGCAAAAATTGACCATGGTTTGTTGTATGTTCAGGTAGCCACTCAAGCTTAATAGCTGTATAAGCCAAAGCAAGAGGGATCAAACAGCACACTATAAAAATACCTAAAGGTCGTTGTATCATGTGTTTTTTCCTTTTTTTATAGCAAAGTAAGCGATGATAGCTGCGGCGAACGCTATAAGTAGCCACTGTAAAGCATAAGCCATGTGCTTCTGTGCAGGCATCACCACATGCTGATAGTGCGGTTGAGCTACTAGCGCTTTATTACCTTGTTGATATGCAACTACTGGATAGATAGTTTCTGTTGATGCTTTACTCAAAAACTCTAGGTCAATGTATTGCAAAAGCTGAGGCTGCGTTACATTCATATTAGGGTGAGATGCCAATGTAAATCCGGCTAAGTCTTGGGATTTTATCTGTATATTTATCGATACTTCTTTGTTAGATAACGTAACCTTTGGGATTTGACGTCCATTTTTCGCAGCTATAAAGCCAAGGTTTAATAGCAGCTTTTTACTCGATTTATCATCTTTAAGCTTAAACAGCGTCAGTACATCAAAGCCTACTTGGCCATCCAATACTTGGTTATCTAAAAACCATACAAAAGACTCTAAAAAGTGCCCAGTTATACTAGTAGACAAGCCATTGTTTTGCTCTGCAGGCAACGTAAAAACCTGCGTTGCCGTTAGCTCTAGCTGTTGCTCCTGTTGAAGTGTAAGGCGCTCCTTATCCAATGCCCTTTGCCATTGCCAAAACGCCAACGATAAACAAACAACAACAACTAAAGTGACTAACACCAAAGTAATTATTGAACTAAACTTGAGCTTAACTCGTTGTTGCATAAGGACTCACTATGCTTATTAAATTTATTATTATTCTTTTACTACTGTTTATTATTTTTAATTTATTTAGCGCATTATTTTTAATGCTAAAAAACCCTAATGGCGGGAAGCCAATGTCGCATTATCTAGGTCGTCGAGTTATATTCTCCGCAATCGCATTAATCATTATCATCGTTGCCGCTAAATTGGGTGCGATTAAACTAAACCGCACCCCAACTCTTAAAGCACATATACAAAAACAAACAAGCACAACCACACAACATCAACAAAGTGCCAGTACCACGCAGCAGCTTGAAAAGCAAAATGCTGTTTAGCGTCTAAATGACCTTTAAAAATTCGCAGCAAAACAATGAGCAGTAACACAGTCCCCAAAGTAACGTGCAGACCATGAAACCCTGTCAGCATATAAAAAGTGTTACCGTAAATACCTGCTTGCAATGTGAGATCTAAATCTTTGTAAGCGTGCATATATTCAAGTACTTGCAGTGCTAAAAACACACAACCCAACAGCACCGTAGCACCTAAAAAGAGTTTGATCTTTGCGCGTTCATCTCGCTCCATGGCTACATGTGCGAAATGAATGGTCACAGAAGAGCTAAGTAATATAAGAGTATTGATCAGAGGTAAGCCTTGCCAACCCATCGCTTGGGTTGTCTCGCCAGAAGGTGTCGATAGCAGTGGCCAAACAGCCTCAAAAGTAGGCCATAACACCTCGTGTGTCATAGCATTATTACCAGCTCCACCTAACCAAGGTACAGAGAGAACTCGCGCATAAAATAACGCGCCAAAAAATGCACAAAAGAACATCACTTCAGAAAATATAAACCAACTCATGCCTTGACGAAATGAACGGTCCATTTGCGCTGAGTAGAGCCCCGTTTGAGACTCATGAATTACATTTTTTATCCAGCCATAAAGCATATAACACAAAATGGCGAGACCTAAATATAACACATACTGCCCATAGGCTGATTCACTCGATAGCTGCATAACCGTAAGGCCAGCACCTATCGCTATTAAAAACATCGCCACCGCACCAACTATCGGCCAATGGCTTTGCTCGGGTACATAATACTGCTCATATTTTTCCATCTTTATCTCCTAGCCTGCCTTTTGCTTAGCCAACACCGCGTTGCTAGCCGTAGCTTCGCTAATATCAAACACGGTATACGACAGGGTAAGCTCTTTAATTTCTTCAGGTAACTCAGTATCAACATAAAATACTAACGTGAACTCAACCTCTTGATTTGCTGAAAATGGCTGTTGGTCAAAACAAAAGCAAGCCATCTTGTGCAAATATTTGGCAGCTTTTCCTGGGCTGACCGAGGGTACCGCCTGCATAACTCTTGATTGAGCACTGAGATTTTTAGCACTGAACTTTACTTCAGCCATCTCTCCTGGTTTCACATTAACGCTATACTGATGTGACTTCACTTCAAATGGCGCATTTCGCTGGCTGTGTGTTGTAAAACTAACATCCACAGCCCGAGAAGCCTGCACTGTTTCACTTTTTTCTGCCACATCAAGTGAAGGCTTGCCATTTAATCCTGTTACATCACAAAACACGTCATAAAGGGGCACCAGAGCAAAGGCAAACGCAAACATACCTATTACCACAAGTACCAGCTTTTTTAACAAGCTTGCGTGCGACATTACTTCACCTCTGGCGGTGTTGAAAAGGTATGATAAGGAGCTGGAGAAGGAACTTCCCACTCGAGACCTTCTGCACCATCCCATACTTTACTCGGTGCTGGCTCTCCGCCTTTCGCACATTTATAAACAACCGCAACAAACAGTAATTGTGACAAACCAAAGGCAAACCCACCGATACTGATCAGCGCATTAAAATCAGCAAACTGTAGTGCATAATCGGGGATCCTTCTTGGCATACCTGCAAGGCCCACAAAGTGCATAGGGAAAAACAGCACATTAACACTCACCAGCGAGAGCCAAAAATGCCATTTTGCCAATACTTCGTTGTACATATGACCCGTCCATTTGGGCAACCAATAATACGCACCAGCCATAATCGAGAAAATCGCCCCAGTAACGAGCACATAGTGAAAATGGGCCACGACAAAATAGGTATCATGATACTGAAAATCTGCAGGAGTGATCGCGAGCATTAACCCGGAAAAGCCGCCCAGCGTAAACAGTACAATAAATGCGATAGCAAATAACATCGGAACTTCAAAGCTAATTGCCCCTCGCCACATTGTCGCAACCCAGTTAAACACTTTTACACCTGTCGGCACTGATATCAGCATAGTTGCGTACATAAAGAAAAGCTCTCCGGCGAGTGGCATCCCCGTTGTAAACATATGGTGTGCCCATACAATGAATGACAACAGTGCGATTGACGATGTGGCATATACCATCGATGCATAGCCAAATAACTTTTTACGGGAGAACGTAGGAATGATGGTAGAGATGATACCAAACGCAGGCAAAATCATGATGTACACTTCGGGATGTCCAAAGAACCAGAAGATATGTTGGAACATCACAGGATCGCCACCGCCTGCGGCATCAAAAAAGCTTGTACCAAAATACTTGTCAGTCAAAACCATCGTGACGGCACCAGCAAGTACAGGCATTACCGCTATTAATAAAAATGCGGTGATTAACCAAGTCCAGACGAATAATGGAAGTTTCATCCAAGTCATGCCCGGCGCTCTCAAGTTCACAATAGTTACAATGACATTTATTGCGCCCATGATGGAGCTAATCCCCATAATATGAACGGCAAAAACAAATAAAGCGGTATTATCATTACTGTAAGTGGTAGACAATGGCGCATAAAAAGTCCAACCAAAAGCAGGGCCACCGCCTTCCATAAATAATGAAAACAACAAAATTGCAAATGCGAATGGGAGTATCCAAAAGCTCCAGTTGTTCATTCTCGGTAAAGCCATATCTGGCGCACCAATCATCATCGGTACCATCCAGTTTGCAAGCCCAGTAAAGGCAGGCATAACGGCACCAAATACCATGATTAAGCCATGAACAGTGGTCATTTGATTAAAAAAATGCGGGTCGACTAATTGTAATCCAGGTTGAAATAATTCAGCACGTATGACCATTGCCATCGCGCCACCGATCAAGAACATCGTTAAAGAAAATATTAAATACAAAGAACCGATATCTTTGTGGTTAGTTGTATATAACCAACGCTTAAACCCTTTAGCAGCATGATGTTCATGATGATTGTGTTCAGTTTGTGCCACAGTACTCATTTGCCAGCCTCCTTATTTGCATCGATGCGTGCTTGTACTTCGCTTGGTTGTATTACCTGATCTAAATCATTTCCCCAACTATTACGCTTAAAGGTGACAACACCTGCAATCTCTTTGATTGACAGTTGCTTAGCAAAGGCTTGCATTGCCGTGCCTGGTTGACCATGCAAAATAATATCTATGTGATCTTTTACATCACCCATTACCAGCGGGCTCCCTTTAAGCGCAGGGAATACACCGGGTAGCCCCATACCAGTAGGCTGGTGACACGCCGCGCAGTAGGCCATGTAGACTTTTTCTCCCGTCTGCATAAGCTCTTCCTTGCTTAGCGTTTGGTCTAATAACGCTGCACTTGCCGCAGCAGCGTCAAGCTTTTCTTGTTTCGCAGCACTGAGCCACTGCTCAAATTCTTGCGGCGAGCGCGCATCAACAACAATGGGCATAAAACCATGATCCTTACCACATAATTCAGCACATTGACCACGATAAATACCCTCTTCATTTACCCGCGTCCAAGCCTCATTAATAAAGCCAGGGTTTGCATCTTTTTTAACCGCAAAATCAGGTACCCACCATGAATGAATGACATCATCTGACGTCATTAAAAAGCGAACTTTTCGGTCAGTGGGTATCACTAGAGGTTTATCGACCTCTAATAAGTAGTTTTCAGATTTCTCTTCCAAGTCATCGATTTGTGATTTAGGAGTTGAGAGTACCGAATAAAAGTCGACATCGTGCCCCATATATTCATAGTGCCACTTCCATTGCGAGCCAGTAACTTTAATGGTCAAGTCAGCCTTGCTCACATCTTCCATAGCAATCAGGGTCTTTGTTGCGGGTACTGCCATTGCGACTAATATCAAAAATGGGATGGCCGTCCAAAGAACTTCAACCTTAGTGCTTTCATGAAATTGCGCAGGCTGAACCCCTTTTGACTTTCGATGATGAATCATAGCCCAAAACATCACAGCAAAAACAACCACTCCAATTGCGCAGCAAATTAAGAATATGGTCATATGAAGCTGATAAACGCTTTGACTAATATCTGTGACACCTTCACGCATATTATATGCGCTATTGCCATAGGTTACTAAAGGACTAGTAAGCAATAAAACACTTACCATCGATAGGTATTTGTTCATTTGACGTCTCCTGCGTTATCCATTTGCTACCTGAGCCAAACGATGAATAACCATTATTATTATTTGGATGACTGTCTAAACATGTGAAAACATCTCACAAGTCAACTACACGACAACTAAACAATTAGTCAATAAATGAACAATTAGCAAGTTTTGGCTGTTTTTGAAATAAAACTTTGGAAGTGATTGATTGCTAGACAAACTAATTATTGATTCATTACATTCAAATACACACTTAAGGTGCTGAATATGTGCTTTTATACTTACTTTTAAGATACTTCAATGCCCAATGGGGCTTAGAATCGAGTTTGGTTACTCATTTCCCAAGTTTTCATAGGGTAAACTCATATAAAAATAACAAAAAGTAAACAATTTTATATTTATTAAACTTTATGCTCGCGGTTTCTACCATTTTATTAAGCCATTTAAATCAATATCTTGAAGACTTAACAGAACATTTCGGCGTAAAGAAATCACAACACTTCGCCCAAAACCAACGCCAAAATACTTACAATTAATTTACAAAAACTCCTATGCTTACTTTCTCTTGGTGAAAAAGGATACAACATGAAAACTCAAACTTTATTTTTACTAACCACACTCACACTCTCTAGCAGCGCTATAGCTCAAGGCCAACATAGCCATGTTAATGAGTTCAGTTTTGATAAAAATGCTATCAACTCGCTGCCACTCAGCGCATTGCAAGTAATAGATGAACACGCATTTTTGTTTGCAGATGCATTGCAGAATTTTGATTTGCGTGGTTTTCTATTGAGTAATGCACCACATTTAGAAGAGAAAACAGAAGTAATTCTACACTGGGCGGGATATAGCAGCATCAACCCAAAGCTACTGCTAGCAATGATGGAAGTTCAAAGTCAGATATTGAGCGCCCCAAATAAACAAAACTTCTCGAAACCTTTTACAACGCTTTCGTCCCAAATGGGTTTTGACAACCAGATTAAAGATATAGCCCTATCTCTGAGTAAGCGTTATTACGCTTATCAACAGTACCTAGAAGAAAATGCATCCAGCTCAAAACCTGTAACCAACGCGAGTACCGTTGCACTTACTAGTTTATTTGACACGCAAAATTTAAATAATTTACTCAAGCAATATGAACACTTGTTCAACAAAGAAAGCTTGTTATTTACCGCCAACGCTGCCACCAAACCTCAACATGTCGAGCCTCAGGAACACTTTACTATGCAGCTCCCTTGGCCTTCGGGTTATGCTTGGTACAGCGGTGGGGCACATTCGAATACTGGGTCTGGATACCCCTACTCTTCATTAGACTTTAATAATGGTTCTGGAGGCTGGGGAAGTAACACTCCTTGGGTTCAAGCCGCACATGGCGGTACTGTGACAAGGTATTCATCATGCAGTATTCGAGTTACTCACTCTAGTGGCTATGCAACCCAGTACTATCATATGGATAGTTTACAATATCAAAGCGGTGACGTTATCTCATCGGGATCTTGGCTGGGCCGATATGCTTACAATAAAAACCAAGCTCTATGTCAAGGCGGCAGCTCAACAGGACCACATGTTCATTTTTCACTCCTCAATAATGGTCGCTTTATTTCTTTACACAACTGGTATATCAGTGGCTACCGAATTGATGTTGGCAATAGGAATTATGATGATAATTGCTGGAATTTCTATTTTGAAAAAAATGGAAATGTAACCTGTGCTTGGCAGCGCTTATACAAATAGGCCCATTTAATATCTGCAACTCGTATCCTACAGGTGTGCTGTAGTAACAAGACTATGCTTTACTTGCGCAATATGAGCCTGTAGTTCAATCATATCTATTTGAATGGTTTGCGGCCCATCTGAATTTGGGCCTTTTTGTTGTGCATAAGACAACAAGATAATTGGCTGTACTAATAGCTCTTTTAGATGGTAGCAAATTGGTGCTTGAAATTGTGGGAGATTACTTTGTATCGAGGTGTTAGAGTACAAGGTATGTACGGCATTCTCTCTTAACTCTTCAGATATAACAAGCAGTTGCGAGAAATAGTCCGCACACATTGGTCGTCGCTCAGTAAATATCGCAATGACCGTTTGCGCTGTAGCATATAACTCATCGCTATAAGCGACCACTTTCTCTCGACTTTCTTCATTGTACAATGCATTGTGTAATTGATTTAGCTGTTCATCATAGCGCTGTAACAAAGTGGCTAAACTCACTTTAATGTGTGGTTTTGCTGTTGACGCGTTGTCTTTGCACGAGACAACGAAAAAACACGCCAATACGACAACCCATTTTAGTTTCATTACCCTGTTTCCTATTGAACTTTAGGTTTGTATTAAGGGGGGTTAAGAAATAAATATTTTATTTAATATCATAACGTTGTTAAGGAAAAAGCACAGATCAATACAAACCAACGCTACACTGAAAGTCCGCAAAATAGCGAGTTGATAGTTTTTAGTTCCCATAAAAAAGGCCGCAAACGCGGCCTTTCAAATCAAAAGGAGTACTAAGGCATTGCGTCTAGATCTGCGCCTTCTTTTTCAACTTCTACTGGGATCAAGTCCTCTTTGCTCACACCCATCGCAACGGCAACTGAGCTGGCAACATAAACTGAAGAATAAGTACCAATGAAAACACCAAATAGCAATGCAGTAGCAAAACCATGAATGGTTTGTCCGCCCCATACAAATAGTGCTACCAATACCAAGATAGTAGTAATTGAAGTAACTAACGTACGATTAAGAGTTTGCGTTAAAGAGATATTGATGATCTCCAACGTGTCATCAATACGTACTTTTCTGAAGTTCTCACGGATACGATCTGACACTACAATAGTATCGTTCAGCGAGTAACCGATCACCGCCAAAATCGCTGCTAGTATCGTTAAATCAAACTCTAAATCCAATAATGAGAACAAACCCATGGTCAAGATAACATCGTGAAATAGTGCCGCAACAGCACCAACAGCAAAACGCCATTCAAAGCGAAATGCAACATATATCAAGATACAAATCAAAGCGGTGAGCATCGCTAAGCCACCCTGCTCTTTCAAGTCTTCACCAACACTTGGCCCAACAAACTCAATACGGCGCATCTCTACACTGCTATCAGCTTCTTTTAGCGCGGCTATAAGCTGATTACCAATGACTTCGGCTTTAACATCGTCACCACGAGGTGCTAAACGCACCAATACTTCTTGGCTGGTACCAAATAGTTGCACTGATGCATCTGCAAAACCGTTGTTAGCCAATACATCACGAATATTTTTTAGATCCGCAGGTTGTGCAAAACCCACTTCAACCGCGGTACCGCCCGTAAAATCCAAACCGAAGTTCAATCCTCTTATGGCCATTGAGGCAATTGAGGCAACTATCAGCAAAGCAGAGAAAGCCATCGTAAGCTTTCTCGCCGACATAAAGCGGATAGTGCCTTTTAAGTTTAATAACTGCATACCCGTCTCCTAGATAGAAAGCTTCTCTACACGTTTACCACCAATACATAGGTTGATCACCGCACGGGTGCCAACGATGGCTGTAAACATGGATGTGATAATACCAATTGCCAGTGTTACAGCGAATCCTGCAATTGGCCCGGTTCCTACAGAGAACAGAATAATTGCCGCGATCAGCGTTGTAATATTGGCATCGAAAATGGTGCTAAATGCGCTGTCATAACCATGGTGTACCGCTTGCTGCGGGCTACGTCCATCGAGTAACTCTTCGCGAATTCGTTCGAATATAAGTACGTTTGCATCTACCGCCATACCAACAGTCAATACAATACCTGCAATACCTGGTAAAGTGAGCGTTGCACCTGGGATCATCGACATCACACCAACGATCAATACAAGGTTTGCAGCCAATGCTAAATTAGCCACTAAACCAAAACCTTTGTAGTAAGCCAACATGAAAGCTAGTACGAACGCAAAGCCAAGTGCGACCGCGGTCATGCCCGCATCAATATTTTCCTGACCTAAGCTTGGCCCTACTGTACGCTCTTCTACGATTTGAATTGGCGCCACTAAAGCACCTGCACGTAGTAACAAACTTAAGTTATGTGCTTCAGCTGGGTTATCGATGCCGGTAATACGGAATGAATTATTTAAACGCGCTTGAATGGTGGCAACATTTATCACTTCTTCCACTTTAATCGGTGGCAGAGCTTTGCCATTAGCATCTTTTTTACCTGATGGTTTGTATTCAATAAATACCGTAGCCATGCGCTTACCGATAGCACGCTTAGTGAATGCATTCATTTTTGCACCCCCTTTGCTATCAAGGTTGATGCTCACTTGCGGGCGTTGGTACTCATCCATTCCAGATTGGGCACCAGTAATATGGCTCCCTTCTAGAATAATGCGCTTTTTTAATACCACGGGATAACCATCTTTATGATTAATCACTTCAGTGCCTGGCGGTATACGGCCCTGAGCAGCGGCTCTTACATCTGCGTTTTCATCTACTTCACGAAACTCAAGCGTTGCAGTAGCCCCTAAGATTTCCTTCGCTCTTGCTGTGTCTTGTACACCCGGAAGTTGCACGATGATACGCTCAGCACCTTGACGTTGTACATTTGGCTCAGCAACACCTAGCTGGTTAATACGGTTACGAATAATTGTTTCGTTTTGCTTGATAGCATAGTCACGAATTTCTTTGAACTTTTGGTCGCTCAAACTGGCGTAAAATGCGACATCGTTGCTGCTATCATCAATAAAGTTATATAGTGGGTAGCGACTCTGTAAAAAACGTTCTGCGGCGTCTTTATCACTTGCATCACGCATAGTTACCTGCAACCTGTCACTACCAGCTACACGACGCACTGAGCGATAGCGCAATTTTTCACCACGTAAATCACTCTTAAAATCTTGCTCCATCGTTTCAAGCGCATTATCAAGCGCTGTCACCATATCCACTTCCATAGTGAAGTGAACACCCCCACTCAGATCCAGACCCAACTTCATTGGATTACCACCCAAGTTCTTCAACCACTCAGGTTGCGCTGGGCTCATGTTAATCGCTGAAATGTAATCTTCACTTAAGTTAGCACGCAGAAGATCCTGTGCTTTGAGTTGCTCTTCAACATTTTTAAAACGGACAAGCACTTGACCCTTTTCAAGTGCTGATGACTTTACTGTGATGTTGTTCTTTGCAAGTGTGTTGTTAACTTGATCTAGTACGCTTAAATCAGCACTGGCACCTTTGGTGCCAGACACTTGTATGGCCGGATCACGACCATACAAGTTTGGTGTCGCATATAAAATGCCCACTGCTAACACAGCAAGTACCAGCAAGTATTTCCACATTGGATACTTATTTAACACTGGATTATCCCTTTGTTGTTATTATTTTTCTTAAAGTGACTTCATTGTACCTTTAGGAAGAACTGCCGATACAGCTGATTTTTGTACTGTTACTTCAGCTTGATCATTCAACGCAATAACGACAAAATCTTTGTCGTCAGACACTTTGGTAATTTTACCTACAAGTCCACCTTGCGTTAATACTTCATCACCTTTTGCAAGTGCACTCATCAGGTTTTTATGCTCTTTCACGCGTTTTGCTTGTGGACGGTATATCAAGAAATAAAATACCAAACCGAAAATAGCCAACATAATCAGCATTTCCATACCACCGCCCGCAGGAGCTGCTCCAGCAGTGCTGGCATGTGCACTAGAAATAAATAAACTCATAACAATTCCTCTTAAAATTTTATATTCAGTCTTATTCTGTTTCAGCCAACGGCGGCACTGTTTGCCCGCGGCGTGCATAAAAATCTTCCACAAAGGCATCTAACTTGCCTTCGCTAATCGCATTGCGCAACCCTTCCATAACACGCTGATAGTAGCGAAGGTTATGGATAGTGTTAAGACGCGCACCTAAAATCTCATTACACTTATCTAAATGGTGTAAATAAGCTCGCGAGTAATTTTCGCAAGTGTGGCAATCACATTCAGGGTCAAGTGGTCCAGTATCTGTCTTATGAACAGCATTACGGATCTTTACTATACCGCCGGTGATAAATAGGTGGCCATTTCGAGCGTTACGAGTTGGCATAACACAATCGAACATATCAATCCCACGACGAACCGCTTCAACAAGATCCTCTGGTTTGCCAACCCCCATTAAATAGCGCGGTTTGTCTTCTGGCATTTTATAAGCGCAGTGATCCAAAATGCGGATCATATCTTCTTTTGGTTCACCCACTGACAAGCCGCCCAAAGCATACCCATCAAAGCCGATTTCTTCTAACCCTTTTTGCGACTCAGCACGCAACTCAGGATACATACCACCTTGTATAATGCCAAACAAAGCTGCGGGGTTATCACCATGCCCTTCTTTCGAGCGTTTAGCCCAACGCAATGACAACTCCATTGAATCTCTAGCTTCTTTTTCAGTGGCTGGGTATGGCGTACATTCATCAAAAATCATTACGATGTCTGATCCCAAGTCACACTGCACTTCCATCGCTTTTTCTGGCGATAGCATGATTTTCTCACCATTGACTGGCGACTTAAACAGCACACCTTCTTCGCTAATCTTACGCATCGCCCCTAAACTGAACACTTGGAAGCCACCTGAATCTGTCAAGATTGGTTTGTCCCAGTTCATGAAGTCATGCAGATCGCCATGTTGCTTAATAATTTCAGTACCAGGGCGCAGCATCAAGTGGAAGGTGTTGCCTAAACAGATCTGTGCACCCGTGCCTTTTAATTCGTCAGGTGTCATGCCTTTCACCGTGCCATATGTACCAACAGGCATAAAGGCGGGTGTTTCAACAACACCCCTGTCAAAAATCAAGCGACCACGGCGCGCTTTACCATCGGTGCAGTCTAATTCAAATTTCATTATTACCTCAAAGTCGGAAAAACAGTCCAACGTTAGTAGTTGCTAACAACAAGTAAGTTAACAATCAGGTGAAAAAACCGCTCAATTCTACCTTGTTTAACGAAGCAATTCTAATTATTGGGTCGAAAATCCTGTTTTAAAGGCACAAGGGAGTAAAACGAAGTAAACAAATAAAAAGCCCAGCTTTTGCTGGGCTTAAAACTAAGTGCGAGATTGTTTAGTTAAAAACATTGCATCACCATAGCTAAAAAAGCGGTACTTCTGTTCTATTGCGGTGCGATAAGCCTTCATAATATGCTCTTGGCCTGAAAATGCGCTGACTAACATGATCAATGTGGACTCAGGTAAATGAAAGTTGGTTACCATGGCATCCACAACTTTAAACTCATAGCCTGGGTAGATAAAAATGTCAGTATCTCCTGTAAACGCTTTCAATAAACCATCATGGACTTTTGCAGCAGACTCTAATGAGCGCACAGATGTCGTTCCTACGGCAATAACTCGACCCCCTTTCGCTTTTGCAGCCGCAATGGCGTCAACAACTTGCTCAGGTACTTCAATATACTCAGAGTGCATGACATGTTCATCAACCGACTCTACACGCACTGGTTGAAACGTCCCCGCTCCCACATGCAGGGTAATAAACGCCGTCTCTACACCTTTATCTTTAATCTGCTGTAATAACTTCTCATCAAAATGCAATCCTGCGGTCGGTGCAGCCACTGCTCCTGGCTTTTCGTTATATACGGTTTGATATCGCTGTTTATCTTCTTCTTCATCGGGTCTATCGATATATGGCGGCAAAGGCATATGCCCGATTTCTTCTAAAATCTCAAACACCCCTTGCTCAGCAGTAAACTGAAGCTCAAATAACTCACCATGGCGTGCGAGCATGATAGCTTCTGCTTTTTCCTCAAGGATTAATGTAGCCCCTTCTTTGGGCGACTTACTTGATCGCACATGCGCCAATACTCGATGCTCATCAAGCACACGTTCAACTAATACCTCAACCTTGCCGCCAGTGGATTTCTGGCCGAACATTCGGGCAGGGATCACCTTGGTGTTGTTGAAAACCATAATATCATTCGGCTGTAAGAAGTCTAAAATATCAGTAAAAACCTTATGAGAAATTTCACCGCTGTTGCCATCAAGAGTGAGCAAACGACTACTTGAACGCTCTTTTTTGGGATGACGGGCAATTAATTCATCAGGAAGTTCAAAACTAAAATCAGCTACGCGCATGGCAACATCTCATGTAAGAAAATTGGCGCCAAGTCTAGAGATCCTAATAGGGTAAATCAAGTGCTTGTAACCTTGCGAAAATAGCATTAACCTAGCAGCGTTGCTGCAAAGTTTGGTAAATCAACTGGCTAGTAATAGGTAAAGCTCTACAGTAAGTAACAATTGGTAATCTAAATCAGTCAGTTAGAGCTATTTTTTATATTGAGGTGACGTTTGTTGTTTGTTAGTAAATTAGAGTTAAGGCGTTAAACGTGGCCAGACAATTAAATTTATTGATTGTAAACTCTAGTCAGCAAGAGCGAGATACAATAAAAAACACTCTACAAAGCCTTGATGTATTCACTTTTATTGAATGTGAAGACAGTCAAAATGCATTGCAGTTATTAAAAAAGCAAGCGGTTGACGTCGTGATAACAGGTCTTGATGTTGGCAAAATCGACGGTTGGCGCTTTTCGCGCATGGTTCGCTCTGGACTACTAAAAACCCCAAAAAATACACCAATCGTCTTGATCCCACCGATATATTGCGAACGTATCGCTGAGACAACAGCAAGAAGCTACAGTATTGACGCAGTGTTACCTTTTGAGCGTCATCGCCAACTACCACATACTTTGGCAAACGTATTATCAACTCACTTAGAAAAAAGTAGTCGTTTAAGCTTGTTATTGCTCGAACCTAATCAACAAAGGGCTGATGAAATTTGCCAACATCTTTCTTTGAGTTTTGCCTGCACACATGTCAATACAACTAATGATGCTTTGTCTCTTTTTCGACAAAATAGCTATGCAATCATTTTACTAGATGCGACAGCTACCCGCGCGCATGCAACAAAAGAGCTTGTCGATAACATATTAAAATACAACCCTAACCAAGCAATTGTAACCATCATCGACAGCAGAGATGCTGACTATGCGGAACAACTTCTGCTACTGGGGGTCACCGATTTCGTCCGCGAGCCCTATGATATTTCAATTTTGAGTAAAGTCTGCGACCACGCGGCACGCCGAGAAGACTTTATGGTGAGCTACGCCGAATTTGAAGAAAAGGTGTCGCAACTCAGTCGCAGCGAGCAAAATTACAAAGAGCTGTTTTCAGCACACCAGCGCATTTTGTTACATCTTAATACCGTTGTGATGGAATTAGATCAACAAGGCTTGATCCGCTTTATCAACCCAGCCTGGGAAGCATTATCGGGCTTGGGTATTAAATCAAGTCTCGGCCAGCCTTTATATAAATTCGTCTCGCAAGAGTATCAACTTGAGTTACAAAATACGTTAGCTCTGGTTATCAGTGAACAAAAACAACAAGCAAAAATAGAATTACAAATCAATAATCAAAATCACTGTCAAATTTGGGTTGAGTGTCGCTTTCAATTAATCAACAATAGCACCAGTAAGACCACCGTGACTGCCACACTAGATAACATTCACGAGCGCAAACAAGCCGAGTTACAGCTACGCCATCTCGCGCTGCATGATACATTAACAGGGTTACATAATAGGTACTTCTTCGACCAACAACTGCAAAAAATCTGTTCCTCTATCACCGAACAAAATAACATTGAGCATGCTTTGCTATATATTGATTTGGACCACTTCAAAATTATTAATGACAGCAAAGGGCATCAGCAAGGAGATATCGTTTTAAAAGAAGTCGCTCAACTGTTTGGTGAAAATATAAGTGATGAACACCTTATTTTTCGGATCGGGGGAGATGAATTTGCCATTATACTCAGTAACACCAATTTATTGGACGCTCATATTGCTGCTGAAAGTATATGTATGGCTATAGAAAAGCATAAATTTCACTCTGAAGAAAATAGCTATTCAATTAGTTGTTCAATTGGACTAACTCAGCTCACTCTAGACAACCATGATGCGAATGAATGTTTGAAACAAGCCGATATAGCGCTATATGTAGCGAAAAACTTAGGGCGTAACTTAGTTCACTGCTATAGCAAAGAAGACGCGCATAACAGTACCTTGCAAACAGGTTTAGAATGGGGACACAGTGTACGAGAAGCCCTACAAAACAACTTAATTGAACTACACTACCAACCCATCTGGGATCTTAAAAATAACACCATAGCTTATTTTGAGGCGTTATTGAGGTTGGTTGTCAAAGACGAGCTTATAAACCCAAATCAGTTTATCCCGGCTCTTGAGCTTCTTAACGATACATTTTTAATGGATCAATGCGTTATTAGGAATGCTATCGCTGCCGTTGCGCAGCATAAGGAGCTCAACCAGGTAGCGATAAACTTATCAGCGCAGTCTTTCTTAGATGAGCGCTTGCTACCGCATATTCAAGCTTGTTTAGAAAAGTATCAAGTCGCTGCGCAGCGTATCATTTTTGAGATCACTGAATCTGCGAGTATTAACAACCTCAGTGCAACTCAAGCTATGATTGCCAAACTCAATCAACTTGGCTGCCACTTTTCTATTGATGATTTTGGCACTGGATTCAGCACGTTTAGCTACCTCAAACAACTACCAGCACAGCATGTAAAAATCGATGGTTCATTCGTACGAGATATGTTGAATGACCCGATAGATTTGGCTTTAGTGAAGGCTGTACACGAAATAAGTCACTCTCTAGACAAGCGCTCGGTGGCCGAATATGTTGAAAATGTAGACATATTCAATGCATTAAAAGAAATTGGTGTGGATTATGCTCAGGGCTTCTACATTGCACGTCCAATGCCTATACATGAACTAAAAAAAGCAATCCCTACTATTTTATCTAATAAAACAACCCGATAACAAATTAATACAAAAGTCGCCTTTTCCTTCGCGCATATTAATCTATAATTACTCTAATCAGGGTTGTCCAGCTAAGTCGTTGATTTTTGCATTTTAACTGGACATTCAATGGATTGAGTTACATCGCCTTATGGACGTCTAGGAGTGTAATTATGAATCAACTAGTAACTTTTTTATTTTTAATCAATATATTAATAGCACTTCAGTGCTATCGTAACGCTCGAAGTAAGGGTTACCCGTGTAAGTTGTTTACTGTGTTAGGACTCATTCCTTACTTCAACTTGGTTGTTTGGGTCTACTTACTATTTCTGCCAAATTTGATCAACGCGAACAAATTTGAGCCTTCTTGAGATTAATTTTGCGGTTTTTTCTGTGCACACTGTGTTTGAACAAACTCACCTACCTGTTCGCTAAATAAGCGAAAGTCTCGGATCCGGCCTGTCGTTTTACGCCAAAGTAAACCTATTTCTCGGTATGCATCACCCAAGGAGTTATTCGCGACCATAGGCTTCCCCTGCAATATTCCAGCATTAAGCGCCATTTGAGGCAAAAATGTAACGCCATTTTGATATTCAACCATACTTAACAGGGTGTGCAAATTAGCAGCTTCAAAAGGGTTAATACAATCACTTCGGTTTAGATGGCAAGCACTTAAAGCATGGCCAGTCATACAATGCTCTCTTTCGAGTAAAAAAACGCTTTTATCTGGCAATAAATTAAAGTCCGTTACATTATCAGCAACATCGTAATCACGATGATGCACCAAAGAGAAGTGGTCTTTGGCTAGCACCTGGGTATGAAAGCGCTCTGTATGATATGGTAGAGCCAGCATGGCCATATCTATGTGCCCATGTTCTAACTTATCTAGTAGCTTATCACTCGTATCTTCAACTAAAACTAATTGTAACTGAGTAAACTCTTGTAAGCAGAACTGATAAAGTGGCGCAGCAATAAAGCTAGCAACGGTTGGGATAACTCCAAGAGTTAGTTTTCCTGACAACGGGTGTTTATAGCTTTTTGTCAGTTCCTTAACACTCATTGCATCATCAATAATTTTTTTCGCTCTTGCTACCACTTCTTCACCAATATCGGTAAACATTAAGCTTCGATTTTCACGCTCTATTAATTGGCAACCTAAAGTTTCTTCTAATGTCTGTATGGCACTACTGAGTGTTGATTGCCCGATAAAACAGGCCTGCGCGGCTCGGCCAAAATGCTGATGTTGATGAACTGCAACTAAGTACTGAAGTTGTTTAATGCTAGGCAGGTTATTCACTGTGCTCTAATTACTAAAGTAAATGATAACCACAGTATAACCTTGATGTTTCGGTAGGAAAACCTTATCGCGAAGGCTTAAAAATAAAAAGACCCCAGTACTAACGTACTGAGATCTTTTCAAGCTAAAAGTCTGTCTTTCTAAGTTAAACGCCGAACGCTGCTCTTAGAACATAGAATATAACAATAGCAAGAGCTGCGCCTACTGGCAATGTGATAACCCAAGAAACTACAATGTTTCGGATCACGCTCATATTCAGTGCTGCAATACCACGTGCCATACCGACACCTAATACCGCACCCACGAGTGTTTGCGTTGTAGAAATAGGTAGACCTGTACCAGAGGCTATAACAACCGTTGAGGCAGCAGCCAATTCAGCAGCAAAACCACGGCTAGGCGTCAAATGTGTGATACCTTCACCAATCGTTTTAATTACCTTTTTACCTAAAATAGCTAGACCCGCAACAATTCCTAATCCACCAAGAGGTAAAATCCACCACGCAAGCGCTGCTTTTTTCGCAATCACACCATCGTTCTCAACGATGTTAACGACCGCTGCAAGTGGCCCAATCGCATTGGCTACATCGTTAGAACCATGCGCAAACGCCATACAACAAGCTGTTAGAACCATTAATACAGCAAATACCTTTTCAACATTATTAAATTGCATTTGCTTATCGGCTTTAGGATCCATTTTCAAGCGCGCGATAGCCATCTTACCGATTAAGCCAACAGCAACTGCTATACCAATTGCAAGCGCATAACCTTCAAATGTTCCTAAGTTAATTCCTATGTGCTTCAAACCTTTTTTAATCGTTACAAGTGCCATTACAAAGCCAGCTAACGCCATGTAAATAGGTACGAAACGTTTAGCGTTTTGTAAAGGAGCTGACGTATCAAAAATCAACTTCTGTGCACTCATAAAAATCAGATAGGCTATAAATCCAGAAATCGCTGGCGTAACAATCCAACTACCAACAATGCCTGCAACTTTGCCCCACTGTATCGCTTCGCTACCAACGGCAACAAGGGCAAAACCAATAATTGCACCAATGATAGAGTGTGTCGTGGATACTGGCCAACCAAGCATAGAGGCCAATAACAACCAGGCACCCGCAGCAAACAGCGCTGAAATCATACCTAAAACCATAAGTTCAGGAATATCAGCGAATGGTGTGGCATCAATAATACCTTTACGAATTGTGGAGGTTACCTCACCACCGGCTAAATAAGCGCCAGCAAATTCAAAGACCATAGCAATCAAAATTGCTTGTTTAATTGTTAGCGCTTTAGAGCCAACAGATGTACCCATCGCATTGGCAACGTCATTTGCGCCAATACCATAAGCCATAAAAAAACCAACAGCTGCTGCTAAAAGCACCAGCATTGTGCCGTAGGATGCAATGATATCCATTGTAAAACCTTACTATAAACGTCTTAATTTTAAACTAGCGTGCGAGCATTAGCTCTAATCGAGAGCCTACACGCTCTGCGATATCAGCAAGTTCACCAACCCATTCGATTATTTTGTATAAAAACATTACATCAACCGGGTTCAATCCTGCTTCAACTGCACGTAATTCTTGGCGGATTTTAATTTGCATGTCATCCGTATCTTGCTCGATCGCATCCAATTCGACCAACATGTTTTCTACCAAAGTGACTTCACGACCACGAAAACCGGTTTCTAATAACTCATCAAGCTCATTGATTGCTTTAGAAGCTTGCTTAGTTGCATCAACACAACGTTGCAAGTAGGTTAAAAAGTCCGCTTGGATAGATTCTGGGATCACCATTTCACGACCGACAACACGACCAGCGATATCTTTTGCTTTGTTCGCGATTTTGTCTTGGTGAGTGATAAGTTCAAGTAGATCGGTTCGCTCTACTGGCATGAATAGACCACGAGGTAATTGTAAACGAACTTCTCGTTTCAATTTATCCGCATCGCGCTCTAAATTTCGGATCTGAACACGTAGTGTTTCGGCTTCGTCCCACTCTCCTTTAAATACGTGATTAAAAAATGGAATTAAAGCTTTACTCGCTTTATGAACGATTTTTATGTGTTCTTCTACAGGCTTTATAGGAGATTTTGCAAAAACCCCTAAAAATGCATTAGTCGGCATAATTGACCCTTAAATCATATTTATATGCTTTGCGGGGCTAATTTTACAGCATTGAGCCGCTTTGTGAACGATTTTTATCGATAAGGTAGAATAAGTTGACCTCAACACACACTGTTTAGGTCAACTTATTTTGTGTGTGCTATAGAGATTTTTCTATATCTTCTTGAGATGTATGGCGAATATCCTTCCCATTAACAAAATAAATGACATATTCAGCAATATTCTGGCAACGATCACCAATGCGCTCCAAAGAGCGAACAGACCAAATCAAATCCATTATTTTTGGAATTGAACGTGGGTCTTCCATCATATATGTCATGATCTGACGCGTTAATGCCTCATATTCTCTATCTACTTTCGCATCCTCTTTGTGCACTTCAAATGCGCGCTGAGCATCCATACGTGCAAATGCATCTAGCACATCATGCAACATTTTAGATACCTGACGACCCATGTTTTCAATATTAACTAACAAATCCTGTTGATCTTTAGTAAAAGAGTCCAATGCCACGCGCGCAATACGTTCCGCTTCATCACCGATGCGCTCTAAATCAGCAATAGTTTTTGCAATAGCAACAACCAAACGCAAGTCACTCGCTGCTGGCTGTCGTTTTGCTATGATGCGTGTACACTCTTCGTCAATGTTAACTTCCATGGCATTAACCTGGTAGTCATTCTCGCTCACCTTACGCGCTTTTTCCGCATCACACTCATTCACAGCATCAAGCGCTAAGTTAAGCTGTTGCTCAACTAGCCCTCCCATACTTAAAACATGATTACGCACACTTTCTAGCTCTTCATTGAAGCGACCAGATATATGCTTATTTAAATTATGATCCATATTAAATCCCCTTCAATCAGCCTATTAACCGTAACGACCCGTAATATAGTCTTCTGTTTTCTTCTTCGATGGGGTAGTAAATAGCGTGTTAGTATCCGCATATTCGATAAGCTCACCCATGTACATAAATGCGGTCTGATCTGACACGCGAGCAGCTTGTTGCATGTTATGCGTTACAATAACCACCGTATACTTATTTTTTAAGTCGTTAATAAGCTCTTCAATAACCAATGTAGAAATTGGATCTAGTGCGGAGGTTGGTTCGTCCAACAGCAACACCTCAGGTTCGATAGCAATAGAACGCGCAATGACCAAACGTTGCTGCTGACCACCAGAAAGACCAAATGCGCTATCGTGCAGTCTGTCTTTTACCTCGTCCCATAATGCAGCACCACGTAACGACTTTTCAACTACCTCATCTAGCTTACGTTTGTCTTTGATACCTTGTAAGCGTAAACCATAAACCACATTTTCGTATATTGATTTAGGGAAAGGGTTTGGGCGTTGAAATACCATCCCAACATTACGGCGTAATGCAGCGACATCCACACGCTTATCGTAAATATTTTGACCGTGCAAAATAATTTCACCTTCGATACGACAAGTATCAACTAAGTCATTCATACGATTAATGCAGCGTAGCAATGTTGACTTACCACACCCTGATGGCCCGATAAAGGCCGTAACCTGTCCTTTTGGTATTAGCATATTGACATTGCTAAGCGCTTGCTTATCGCCATAGTAAAGATCGAGGTCTTTGATCTGCAGAGATGTTTGCTCTGGAGTCAAATTTGCAAGATCTAGCTTTTTTTGGCCATTGGCCTGATTAACTTCTGGAGCTACTGTAATCATTACTTTTTACCTACTTAAAATCTTTACTATTACTGTTCTAGTGATCTGAACTTTTCACGCAAATGGTTACGAATGCCGATAGCAGTAATATTCAACGCGATGATCACGGTCACTAATAAGAATGCGGTCGCGTACACCAATGGACGTGCGGCTTCAACATTCGGACTTTGGAAACCCACATCATAAATGTGAAAACCCAAGTGCATAAATTTACGGTCTAGGTGAATATATGGAAAGTTGCCATCAAGCGGTAGCGTAGGCGCCATTTTTACCACCCCAACCAACATTAACGGTGCAACTTCGCCTGCCGCACGTGCTACAGCTAGTATCAACCCTGTCATAATCGCAGGGCTAGCCATTGGTACTATGATGCGCCAAAGTGTTTCTGCTTTAGTCGCCCCCAAAGCCAACGAGCCATGACGCACGGAGCTGGGAATACGTGATAAACCTTCCTCTGTCGATACTATCACAACAGGTAAGGTCAATATCGCTAGAGTGAGCGCAGACCAAATAACGCCTGGCGTGCCAAAAACAGGACTCGGCGCAGCTTCACGATAAAATAATTCATCAATTGAACCACCGAGCATATAAACAAAGAAACCTAAACCAAATACCCCATATACAATGGATGGTACACCCGCTAAGTTGATAACCGCGATACGGATCATTTTAGTAACCGCGTTTTTCGCCGCATACTCATGCAAATATATTGCCGCTATAACACCAAATGGCGTTACTATCACAGCCATAAGCATTACCATAAATACGGTACCAAATATAGCAGGGAATACACCGCCTTCAGTATTCGCTTCACGGGGATCATCACTAATAAACTTGCCAATTTGAGTAAAGTAGTGAGCAACTTTTGCAAAATAACCCATATCATTTGGGAACCAAACATCTAATACTTGGTATAGAGGTAAAGTTACTTGCTCACCACGCATGTCACGCACTACTACTTGGTCACGCTTAGCTTTCTTACGCAGAGCAAACAAACGCTCTTCAAGCACTTTATAATCATCACGCAGTTGCTCGCGTTTTGACTGTAATTCGGCTACACGTTCATCCGTTAACGCATTGTCCAATACATAGCCTTTCTCTTGAAGACGCAATCGCTCTAGCTCATAGTTGATATGCCCGATATCACCGTTTTGTAGGTCTAACGCTTCTTCGTTAAGCTCAACTGCACGCTCAACCAACTCATAGAGGCGCTCAGTCGCGTTCTCTTTAACAACTTTGCCATCTTCAATAACCTGCTCTACATAACCATAGAAGTTACCATTTTTGCTTCGTTCAAAAACGGCTAGGCTTGCAGGCGCTGATTGCTTTTTGATATCTGTTGACAATACCCATCTAAAATCAAGCTCTACATACTCACGGTTACCTGTTTTAAGCAATAGACGCTCGATAAACTCTTGATCATATTCAGATAGGTCAAACCCTGCAGCTTCCAAGCGAGATTTAGGTACTTGCTCTCGGTCATAAATTTCACCAATAACAACCTGCTCACTAACCGAGCCTTGTAGGTGTAATTCAACTACTTGTGATGGCCAGAAAAAGGATAAGCCTTTCCAAGCAATCATCGCCAATAAACCCAGCACCGAAATTAAGCTAATACTAACGGCACCACCTGTCATCCAGATCCAAGGAGACCCTGACTTAAACCACTGTTTTACCATGTCATGAACTCCAATAATTACATTGAACTGTATTTTTCACGCAGTTGCTGACGCACAAATTCAGCCACCGTGTTAAATACAAAGGTGAAAATAAATAACACAAATGCCGCTAAGAAGAGGATACGATAGTGTGAGCTACCGACTTCAGACTCAGGCATTTCTACCGCGATATTGGCGGCCAAAGTACGCATACCTTGGAAAATACTCCAATCCATAATTGGGGTATTACCCGTTGCCATCAAGACAATCATGGTTTCACCAACCGCTCGCCCTAAACCCATCATTACAGCAGAGAAAATCCCCGGACTCGCCGTGAGCAGTACGACACTGATAAGAGTTTGCCATTGCGTAGCTCCTAAAGCTAAAGAGCCATTAGATAGATGTTTAGGTACACTGAAGACCGCGTCTTCCGCGATAGAGAAAATAGTTGGAATAACAGCAAAGCCCATCGCGATACCGACGACTAATGAGTTACGTTGGTCAAACGTCAGGCCTAACTCGTTGGTTAAATATTGACGAACATTGCCACCAAACATCCAATCCTCAACACCGCCACTAATCGCAAACGATAACCAGCCAACAAATAGCACCACAGGAATAAGTAATATTGAGTGCCAGCCATCTGGCATCTTGTGGCGAATATGCTCAGGTAGCTTAGTCCAGAAAAATGCCGTCGCTATCACAGCCAAAGGTAACAACAGTAATAAAGCAACAATTGCGGGTAAGTGTGTTTCAATCAATGGTGCTAACCATAGGCCCGCTAAGAAACCAAGAATAACCGTTGGCAGTGCTTCCATAATTTCTACTGTTGGTTTTACCACACGACGTAACTCACTAGACATGAAGTAAGCTGTATAAACGGCAGCTGATAATGCTATAGGTACAGCAAATAGCATGGCATACATTGCCGCTTTAATAGTACCGAATGAAATTGGGACTAGTGAAAACTTAGATTCAAAGTCATCTGAAGCCGAAGTTGATTGCCAAGTGTAGGCAGGCTCTGGATAGCCCTCATACCAAACTTCTTGCCACAAGGCAGACCAAGTTACTTCAGGGTGCTCATTATGCACATCAAATACTGATAGCTTGTTATCGGCCAGAACTAATACCGCATTTGAGCGAGGAGATACCGCAAACGACTCGATAGCACTTTCACTTACCTTACCTTGCCATAAATGCGCTTCACTAGTGGTATAGTAGATCCCCAAGTCACCACTGCTATTTGTAGTGAAAAAGGTGCGTCGATAATATTCGCTGTATATGTCTACGTTGCTATTTTTGGGCGTTTCAAATGCTCTGATTTTTTGAAATTTACGCCCCGTTTCAGAGTTTACTTCAAACCATTGCGATACTTCGCCATTATCATTTGCTAGCATCAGCGAATTAGCACCTGCTAACAACGTCGTTCCAACTAAATTTGCATTCTCTTCATTCGCAGCCAGTACTTGGATCTGTTCAACTTCACTTGGATAGCGAGTATCAAATATATAAATTTGGTTTGCAGAACGAACAAACGTACGCGTTGTATCAGGGCTCATTAATAGCTCATCAATGCGTCCGTCAATCTCAAGCTCAGTACGCTCAACAACCCATTCAACTTCGCCGCTGAACATGTTCTCTTCTGCCACAAAGGATGCAAAAATAAGACGTTTATCCGAAGTAAGCGCCACAACCGCTGTTTTATCTTCATAGTGGCTAAACGCAAAGCGCTTGATGGCTTTGCCCTGCTCATCGACAAGTAATTGCTTACCTTCTAGCGGATAGCTTAATCGCGGCGAAATAACGCGCTCATTACCAGGGAAAGTAACAAGAAATGAAGGTTTGACTAGCGCAACTTGGCCATTGTCTAAACCATATGCATATTGACCTAAAAATGGTGCGCTTTTCGCAACACTGGATACCTGACCATCAAGATTAACCGACAGGCGCTCAATATGCTCACCAGCCTGCGCCCCTTTAACTTGGTAGAAGTCGACATGTCCTGTACGTGTCAGTAGGTAAGCAATCTCCGTTTGTTCTTCAACACCAACACCCACATATTGCTGTGCGTTACTCAATGCAACGTCAACACGCTTTTTAACTGTGGCTGATTCGAATATAGGCTGAACGACATAGAGTAGATAGAAGAAAATTAGCAGCAATGCTACCAATACCATCACCCCACCAGCTGATATACCAAACTGTGCAAACCGGTCTTTGAATAGACGGCTTCTATCCGTTTTAAAAGACGGTTGCTGCGGATTTGAAGACATCAAAACACCCTTTCATTTTAAAGTTAGCGGGCATTATATTTCATCAAGATGACAGTTATGTTACACAAAACTGAGTGGCCCACCATAAAGTTGAGTCATTTTTATGCCATTTCCCTAGCTTTTTTGATTTGGTACAAATTGTTTTCATTTCTTTACAAACTAACTTTAGATTCCGTTGGACATCATGACTTGGTGAACTAATCTTAGAGCGCGGTATCTACCTTTGTAGGCTATGTATAAGGATTATACCCTCATTTGCTTAAACCGTATTTTTCCAACGCTATGCTTTTTCATAGCAAAAATAATTAAAGAGACACGCATTATGAAGCAGTTAGTTTTAACAATCATAGGAAAGGACCGACCCGGTCTGGTAGAGGAAATATCTTCAGCAGTACTCGCGCACCATGGTAACTGGCTCACCAGTAATCTCAGTCATTTAGCTGGCCAATTTGCTGGGATAATTCAAGTAGAAGTCGCCGAGGAACACTTACAACAACTTCAAGATGGCCTAGCTGTGCTTCCAGGACTAGATGTTAAGATGGAAACAGGAGATTTGCTTGATGAAGAACAAACTCCTGAAACAATCAACTTGGTTATAACGGGTAATGACCGTCCAGGCATCGTCCAAGAGTTAGCGAGTGTTATCCGCCATAAAGGAGCAAATATTACCCATTTAAACTCTCGTCAGCAAAGTGCACCTAATTGGGGCGTGCCTATTTTTAGTGCGTTTGCTACCGTAACTCTGCCCATCGGTATGAATAAAGACAATGTTATTGATGCATTGGAATCTATCACTAGCGATCTGATCGTCGATATTGAAACGGAATAACCTCCCCCAACAACAGATTTGCATTTTGCGTAAAAGCACGGATATACATGTATGGCAAGTGGTCAACATATAAGACACTTGTCATATCCACGTCATAAACTGGACCTATATTTGACGCAGCGTATTTTTCGTGGATTTAAAAATGCAAGCACTGCCCTCTCAGCCAAAAACCGTTAGTTATTTTGCCAAAGAACTAAGTTGGTTATCTTTCAACGAACGTGTACTTCAAGAAGCCAAAGACGATAGTAACCCAATCATTGAGCGCATTCGGTTTTTGGGGATCTTCTCAAACAATCTTGATGAGTTTTTCCAAGTGAGAGTTGCTGACGTTAAACGCCGAATCCTCCTAAATAATCTACCCGACACTAACTTTGAAGAAGATGAAGCACTGCTGAGCCAAATTAATCAAAAGGTGCTGCTATTAGGAAAAAAATTCAACCACATCTATCAGCAAATTTTAACTGACTTAGCAAAATACCACATTCATATCAGTCAACCTCAAACACTTTCTGAGTTTCATCAATCTTGGTTGAAGCACTACTTTGAAGACCAAGTATTACCCAATATGTCACCTGTGCTTTTGAGTGAAAGCAAAGATTACTCAGACAACATGAATGACACCATGACCTACTTTTTTGTACACATGAATGGTGAAAAGCAACACTATGCATTGCTAGAAATCCCCACTGATAGATTAGAGAGATTTGTACAGCTACCACCTGAGCGCACCCGCCGCCAAAAACATATTGTGATGCTTGACGACATCGTGCAGTTTTTCTTAGCTGATGTTTTTAAAAGCTTTTTCCACTTTGAGAGTATTGAGGGTTATTCAATTAAGTTAACCAGAGATGCACAGTATAATCTCGATGATGAGATTGAAGAGGGCCTATTAGACAAAATGTCCAAAGGCTTGAAGCAACGCCTATACGCAAAGCCTGTTAGGTTAGTCTACGATGAATCGATGCCCGAATACATGCTCAAAGTATTAAAAAAGCGTCTGAGAGTGACTAATCAGGACGCATTAATTCCAGGGGGCCGCTATCGCAACTTTAGAGACTTTATTGGTTTTCCTAATGTTGGCCGTCGTCACTTAGAAAACAAGCCACTTCCCCCTTTGCAAAGTCAATCTTTCAAAAAAGATGCCAGTGTATTTAATGCAATCTCAGAGCAAGATATTTTACTTTACTATCCTTATCACACATTTAATCACATGCTTGAATATGTTCGCCAAGCAGCGTTCGATCCTAATGTAACGCAAATTAAGGTAAATATTTATCGTGTTGCCCGCCAATCTCGACTAATTGCCTCACTGATCAGCGCTGCAAAAAATGGCAAACACGTTACCGTTATGGTTGAACTTAAAGCACGATTTGATGAACAAAATAACATTGAATGGGCAAAGCGTTTGAGTGAGTCTGGCATTAAAGTGATGGTCGGTATTCCTGCACTGAAAGTACACAGTAAGTTGTGTGTAATTCACCGCAAGGAAAAAGGAAGGATTGTTAAATATGCCCACATTGGCACCGGAAACTTCCACGAAAAAACAGCAAAAATATATACCGACTTCAGCTTATTTACTCGCCACCCAGAAATATGTGAAGAGTGCGACAATGTTTTTCGCTTTATCGAAACAAGCTATCGGCCATTTCATTTTGAGCATTTAATGATTTCTCCCATTAACGCCAGAGATAGGATACTTGATTTAATCGACCAAGAAGTTAAACATGCAGAACAAGGAAAAATCGCCAAAATAACAATAAAAATAAACAATTTAGTAGACAAACAGCTTGTTGACAAACTTTACTTTGCAGCCCGTCATGGTGTTAAAGTACGCATTATTGTGCGCGGTATGTGTGCGCTTGTCGCAGGCTTGCCACGCTTTAGTGACAACATTAAAGTGATCAGCATTGTAGACAGGTTTTTAGAGCATCCACGCGTAATGGTGTTCGAAAATATGGGTGAGCCATTAGTATATCTTTCTTCTGCCGATTGGATGACTCGTAACCTAGATCATCGAGTTGAAGTAGGTGTACCGATTTATAGTGAAGAACTAAAGCAACTTATCATTGATATTTTGGAACTACAATTTCGTGATCGAACTAAAGCACGAATAATAGATGCAGAGCAGAAAAACCATTATGTAAGACGTGGTAACCGAAAGAAAATTCGCTCTCAAATTGCGATATATGACCATTTAAAGAAATGGGAAATGAATAAGAGTCTCTCATGACAGAATACCCATCCATAGCCGCTGTAGACTTAGGTTCCAATAGCTTCCACTTATTAGTTGCCCGACAAGTGGATGGCAGCTTTCAGGTACTACATAAAGAAAAGCAACGGGTAAATTTAGCGGCAGGCCTTGGACCAGATATGATGCTGTCAAACGAGGCGATAGACAGAGCTCTTGTCGTGCTCAAGCAATTTTCAGCAACATTGCAAAACTTCCCCCATAGTAATGTGCAAGTTGTCGCCACCTATACATTGCGAAACTGCAAAAATATCAAGCACTTTTTAGCCAAAGCAAAACAGCATTTTAGCTTTAAGATTAATGTGATCTCCGGACAAGAAGAAGCGAGGTTAATTTACCAAGGCGTTGCTAACTACGAGCATAATGATGGAAACCGGTTAGTTGTTGATATTGGTGGTGGTAGCACAGAGCTTATTATTGGTGAGCACCTCACTCACAAATTATTGACGAGCAGAAACATGGGATGCGTCAATATCACGCAGCAATTCTTTAGTCACGCAAAGCTGTCAGAAAAGCGCTTTATGAGGGCACAAATAAAAGCAGAGCAATTATTGGAACCAATTACTGCCAATTATATCAAGCTTGGATGGCAATGCTGTTATGGTACCTCAGGAACGATTAAAGCGCTCGTGGGCGTCGCTCAAACTCTCTTTGATACCTCAGTCCTAACACACGGTATTTTGCTAAAAATAAAGTCGTTAATCTTGCAGTTCGATAATTATAATGATCTCAACATAGCTGGTCTACCAGATGAAAGAAAGGGCACGATCCCAGGTGGTTTAGCCGTGTTACTTGCCGTATTTGAGCAGTTAGGAATCAATGAGCTTCATTATAGCGATCATGCTCTACGTGATGGTTTGCTGCATGAAACCTCTACTAACAATGAATTTGATATTCGTACCAGAACTATCCAAACGCTCAGCGAACACTATAACGTTGACAGACAGCACAGTGAACAAATTTGTCGCACGCTAGAGCGTTTCTATGAGCAGCTTGATACTAGTTGGTCTTTGCAAAAAGTCGACCTGCAAATGTTATGCTGGGCGGCCAAGTTGCATGAAGTTGGCTTAGCTATAAATTCTTCTGGGCTACATAAACACAGCGCTTACATTGTCAAAAATAGTCAGTTGCCCGGTTTTACGCAAGAGCAGCAGCAGCTGTTGAGTAACCTGATCCGTTTTTGCCGCAAAAAAATCAAGCTATCAGAGTTACAACAGGCAAACTCAGTTGAGTTAAGTCACTTCTCAAAGCTACTTAGTCTCTTTAGGTTAGCTATACTCCTTAATGCCAAAAGACAAGATACTATTTGCCCTGTGGTAAAACTAACAAGCTTTTCAGACTCACTACTTATTGAGTTTGAGCCGCATTGGTTAATAGACCATACATTGATGGCAGCAAGCTTGGCTCAAGAACAACAGTTTCTAAAAAAGCTCAATATCTCTTTAATATTCAACTAGTTTTCACTACTGAGAATACGTCATCAGCGTATTCTCTACTTTCCATTGCAAAGTTATAAAGTGCTTTTGTTTTGGTTGCAGGGCGGATCGCATTTAAGATCATTTGTGCTGATTGCCAATCATTTTTTTCAACTTGCATGGTAAGTTGCAAAGCACCGCCTAATAATCCTTTATAGCTGAGCAAAGCACTACTAAGTGAATGATCGAGTGAAAACTCAGCAACAATCACCGACAACTCAACTTCAAGCACAGCATCTAAAACTGACATCAAGCCAATTAAGTAACCTTGTTCAGCCATTTCCTCTCCACCCGGAGCCAAAAATAACTGCATGAACTTAGCTCGCATAAGCCCCATCTTGGTTAACTCGGCAGGTTTGTCTACACCTAATTCGCTCAACGCTAGTACGCGAACGAATTGACGTATCGCATCTTCACCAAGGTACACAACGGCTTGAGAAATCGATTTCATTTCAATTTTATTCTCACCAGCCTTTGCGTTAGCAAGCTTTAAAATCCGTGCTGTTAAACTTAAATCTTTTGCAACTCTTTGTTGTACTTCTTTAAAACAAATATCTTTTTTGGCAGTACAGCGTAATAAATCAAAAACAATTAACTTTGATGGCTCAACGTTGCCATGATTCATCATTTCAGGACGAGCGAAGAAAAAGCCCTGAAAGTAATCGGCCCCTGCGCTTTTAACAAACTCGAAATGCACTTGAGTTTCGATTCGCTCCACAATAATGCGTATATCAGGAAAACTACGTTTGAGCTTTTTGATCAACATGGTTGTTTTAATGATTGGCTCCTCTATTTCGAGCTTAATGTAATCCATATGCTCGAGCAGGGGCTGCCATTTGGGATCACTGTCATAATCATCTAGCGCAAAATGATACCCTCGTTTTTTAAGCGCAATAACTGAGCCAACTAATTTGGGGATGTTTTTTGAACGCTCGACAATTTCAACAACCAAATTATCGGGTTTTAATAGGTTGGGTAACTCTTGAAGCAAAGATTCATCTGATAGGTTAATAAAGGCACGATGCCCGGCTGTTAACCTATCTACGCCTACGAATATTAAAGAGTTAAAGAACATCCGGCCTGTTGCTTGGCCATCAGAGACGCCCATGGGGAACGCATTGTTATTTGAGTCTCGATACAACAATTCATAGGCATAAAGATTCTGCTCTTTATCAAGTATTGCTTGACGAGCAATATACTGAACAGCCGAATTTTTCACTTTAGCAACAGTGCCACTCATTAACATCTAGATCCTTTTCTAGCAAATCAATAGTCGATGTTTTATTTGAGAATACGTGAACCATGACAACCGAGCAAATAAAACTTCCAATTAAATCGTGATGGTAACATGCTTCGTAACCACGATTATTTGACAATTGCCTATCGCCAGTTCGATAGGCTAGTATAACTGCATGAGAATACTATTAATCATAGTCGCTATTTTGATGTGTGGCGCATTAAAAGCAAACACACAGCTGACTTACAGTGTCAGTGGTTCTGGTAACTACTTTCCCTACTATACACATGACCCAAAAAAACCTGGGATCCTACCAGAGGTTGTCCGAGCGATATTGAATGAAGCTCAAATAGAGGGCAAGAACCTTTTACTGCCTGCCAAAAGAACCAACCTGTATCTAGAACAAGGTAAAATAGATTTTGATTTAATCAGCCCAAGCTGGTTGAATGAACAACAGCGTAATGACACAAGATTTGTATACTCTGAGCCTATTCTATCTGTAAACGAATATATTGTTGCAACGCAGCGATTAGCAAAGCCGATTTCATTAACAGGAAAAGAAGTCGGTACAGTTCGCGGCTACTATTACCATGATGATGCACACTTCACACGAATTGACTTTAATTCAGAGAAAGAGCTATTGCAGGCTTTGAGCCGAGGACGTATCGAGCAAGCTATTATGGGAGACTTACCTGCTACCTATTGGTCCGAGAAACTCAACGTCCCCCTGTTTCTAAACACCTTACACTCCCAAGGCTATATGCATATTCGCTTACAGGCCAAGCTCTATGCTCTGCTACCAAGTATAAATAGCGCTATCAAAACATTACAGAGTCAAAATCAATTTAAAAAGATTACCCAGCACTACGTAAAAAACATCCCTGTTAGTGGCACACAAAACCAGTGAGCAGTATAATGGGCGTTTTGACAATGGAACTGAGCTATGAGTATCGAGGCTACCTTGCAAACACGCAGCACTGGCAAGTGTGAGTTATGTACAAGTACAAAAGAATTATCTGTATATGAGGTCCCGCCAGTAACAGAAGCCCACTCTGACAAATGTGTTTACCTGTGCCAAGTGTGCAAGTCACAAGTTGAAGACAGCAATGATTTAGAGGCAAATCACTGGCACTGTTTAAATGACAGTATGTGGAGTCAGGTACCCGCAGTACAGGTGATTGCTTATAGAATGTTGAAACGCTTAGCAGCTGATAACGGCTGGGCACAAGACGCGCTTGATATGCTTTACCTAGAAGATGAAACGCGAACTTGGGCAGAGCAAGCGTTGGCTCACGAAGAGGAAGTTATACATTTAGACAGTAACGGTGCTAGATTAAATGCTGGTGACACGGTCGTGCTAATTAAAGACTTAGACGTAAAAGGCAGCTCACTCACGGCCAAAAGAGGCACTGCAGTTCGCAATATTGGCCTGACATCAAACCCAGAACATATTGAGGGGCGCGTTGAAGGTCAACGTATTGTTATTTTGACTAAATTCGTTAAAAAATAACGCATGAAACAGCCCCTTTCGGGGCTTATAAAATTAAATTCACTGCTCGTTATTCTTCAACCAACTGTTCACTTCTAAAGAAAGCGTCGCTATTTCCCAATATTTCAACGAGCTCAGGTAACACGCCATCCATGGTTTTTTTCAAAGTCCAAGGTGGATTAATCACTATCATACCGGATGCCGTCATACCATGTAGCTCTGTATCTTGCTCAGTAGCCAGTTCAAATAACTGGATATTTTTCATGCCAGAGTTTTTTAGTGCAAGTTCAAGCGCATCAATACGTTGACGAGATACAACAGGGTACCAGATCATGTATGTGCCAGAAGAAAAGCGCTTATATGCTTTGCTAATCATCAAAGCGGCTTGCTCATAATCAGTTTTTATTTCATAAGGAGGATCCATCAAAACACAAGCACGTCTGGATGCCGGTGGTACCAAACCGAGCAATCCCTTAAAGCCATCTTCGCCTCTGACACGCAGCGATTTCTTGCCATGCATGTTTTCTTGAAGAAGTTGCAGATCTTTAGGGTGTAACTCAAAAAACCAGCCTTTATCTTGGCGCCTAAGACAATGCTCGGCTATTTTTGGCGAACCAGGGTAAAAATCTAATGCACCGTGGTTAAATGTTTTAATCACGCTGACATACTCTGTTAGCGCCGTATTACTTCCTTGATATTGCCAAAGTTTAGTAATGCCCTGTAAATACTCTTGCGTTTTTTGTGCATCAGCATTGTTAAGCGCAAATAAACCAGCCCCTGAGTGGGTGTCAATGTAATCAAACCCACCCTCTTTGCGAGTCATATACTCAAGTACGTTTACCAAAACTAAGTGTTTAAGAACGTCGGCTGGATTGCCTGCATGAAATGAATGTCGATAGCTAAGCATAATGTTGCCTATTAATAAAACGGGGTTATTTAGCTGAACCGTTTCTGAATAAAATTGTGTATTAGCTCCATTATCGCTCAAACTCACATAAAAATCAGTATAAAGCCGTGTATTCACTAGCATCCTAAGCGACTTTGTTTTACATTTGCATGACAAAACACTGTGATAAGAGCGCATTTATGAATAACGATACACTTCCCCAACTCGAACAGCTAATTGACCAATTAATCGCCCAAAATGAGCGCTTAAGTAATCAACTTTCTGAGCTTAAAGAACAAAACTCAAAGCTAGTTGATGAAAATGAAACTTTGCAACTTGAAGTACTTGAAAGTGAAGAAAAGCAAAAAGACACAAGTAACACATTGGCAGGTCTACTAGAGAAGCTACAAAGCGCAACTCAGGCTAGCTAATGACAGAGAAAAGTAACCAGGTTGAAGTCACCTTACTAGGAAAGACACATCAATTTGCGTGTACAGAGGGGCAGGAACAAGTGCTCCTCGACGCTGTTTCTTTGTTAAATCAAAGAGTTGAAGACATGAAACAAAGATCAACAGTGAGAAATGAGCAAAATGCTCTTCTGCTTGCAGCATTGCATTTGTGCCACGATTTACAAGCACTTCAACAAACTAATGAATATCAACAAAATCAACAACAAACCCTCATAAACAAACTAACAGAACATTTGGGGAAGTAATTTGTTACTTCCCAAAAAATGCATTATCGGTTAAATTATCACCTCTTTTGTTGTAAGTAATAGGCGATTATGCGTTTAATCTTTGCTGCTATTATCAGCCTGCTATGTAGCGTTGCCCACGGAAACCAATGGCACCATGTTGATGCCACGACTTGGCTAGTATCGCCCTCAAAACCAGCACGCTATATTCAAGAAAATCAAGCAATTATTATTGGCAAGCACTGTGCGGTCATCGTCAACGCCCATGGTGACTTTGTGGCGCTTGAAAGAATGATAAATACAGCAAAGCGTCGATTACAAGTGCCTGTTTGCTATTTAGTCAGCAACTCAGCAGATATTCAACAAGTGATCGGTATATCTTTGCTTCAAAGGGCATTTCCCAGCGCTAAGTGGTACGCAGGACAAGCAATTGCAGACAACTTAGTTCAGTACAAACAAGCCTTAAATGACAAAGTAACACTGCTGCGTCAAAGCGTCTTACTAAGCAAGCAAAGGTTGTCAAAAGCAAAAAATAGTCAAAAGATACAAAAGCATATCGATATCGCTCAGCAAAGGCTGAATGATTGGCAACACTTGAACCTTAACGCTCCAATCGCATTACCTGAACAGGAACGACTGATACTAGAACTCGGTGAACTTGAAATTGAACTCAAAACAGAAACAGCCTTTAGTTCTGCAGACATATCTGTGTTTAACCCCAGCAACCAAGCACTGATCGCAGGTAATAGTGTTGATAGTTTGCCACTAATTAAACACCAGCAATTAGCCAATTGGCTTGCGTATCTAGATAGCCTAAAAACAAATGAGCAAATTAATTGGTTGCTGCCTGCCCACGGTAAACCCTATAAAAAAGAGTTACTGCAGCTGCCCATAATGTTCATAGAAGCGCTAAATAAAGACCTTTCGAATGACTATGTAAAACAGAGTCTATCCGCTCACTACCCTAAGATTGATAGACAGCGACTCATTCACTACTTCCAACTTGCAAAACGTCGCTTAGATACTTATCCGCAGGAAAATGAAGATGCAGCGCTATAATCTAAATCTGCTGCTCCTAAGGTTAAGGCTATTTAGCGTCATAGGCACGTGCGCACTTTTCCTAAACGCCTGTGCTACAACCCAACCTTCAGTAGAAAATAAGCAAGACACCGTAGCCATCAACAACTCATTGGTAAGCACTACTGTAGTTGAGCAGCCTGTAAATAACGAGACTAAAGAAACTGAAGAAGCTCCAAAAAAAATAAGTTTAACCAAAGCAGAGAAACCACAAATCACTGATCTGTGGCAAAGAATAAGTTCACAATTGAGATTTATCATTGAACCCAACGAGCGACTCGAAAAGCGCATCAATTGGTATCTCGCACAGCCAAATTACCTTGTATCTGTGTCAAAACGTGCCAAACCTTACCTTTATCATATCGTCAAAGAGGTTGAGCGACGTCGCCTGCCTATGGAGTTAGTGTTACTGCCATTTGTAGAAAGTGATTTTAGGCCCAAAGTGACTTCATCTCAGCAAGCCGTGGGCGCTTGGCAACTTGTGAACTCAACAGCTTATCATTTTGGTATCACAACCGATCAGTGGTATGACGGACGACAAGATGTGTTGGCTTCAACACATGCAGCCTTAGATTATTTGAGTTACTTGTACAGACGCTTTAACGGTAACTGGTTACATGCATTAGCTGCATATAATAGTGGCGAAGGACGTGTAAAGAGTGCGATAAAAAGAAACAAGCGTCGCGGTAAAAACACCAACTTTTGGCATTTATCGTTACCCAAGGAAACCGCCGATTATGTACCAAAGTTAATTGCGCTGAGTTATCTATTACAAACTGAACACCCAAACTTTAAACGACCAAACATACCAAATTATGCGCTAACAAGCCCATTAGATATTGGTCAGCAATTTGATTTTTCAATTTTGGCATCGTTAACAGGTGTCGACAAAGCATTATTGCATAAACTCAACCCCGGCTACCTGCGCCATCAAAGCTCCCCAAATGGGCCACATATCGTGTTACTTCCCTTTACAGAGCAGGCACTATACACAAGTAGCTTTTTCCAACGTTATTTTAGCCAAACTTATACGGTACAAAACAACGACACCCTTTATCGCCTAGCAAAGCGCTTCAACACATCTATTGAGACGATTAAACTGTTAAACAACAAAACCAGTGATATGATCCGCGTTGGCGAAACATTGAAAATAAGCCAAGCACAGGCCTTTGACAGCCTCCTTATTGACTACGAAATAAGCCCCTATGTCGCACAGGTACAACAACCTAAACAAATGACCATGGAGTTTCACCATACGATTGATGAAGGTGATTCACTGTGGAAAATAAGTAAGCATTACAAAGTATCAGTAAAAGACCTGCTAGTGTGGAACAAACTCAAACCCAACCAAGTATTGAAGCCAGGCAAAGTGCTCGTTTTACATTTGCCAAAAGGGAATGAAACACAGAAAAAACCTGCTCCAAACGTCTTTCTATCGGACTTAGAACGGCTAGTAAAGCCAGAAACTCGTTCTAACCGCTAGCTCTGAGCTCTTCGCTCACGTAAAATACACGCAAACAGATAAAATCGAGATAGCTATGCAAATTGCAAAAGATACCGCCGTTGAGTTTCACTACACGCTTAGTGAAGCTGGAGAACAAATCGAATCAAGCACTACGGGTGAGCCTCTCACTTATTTACATGGCAACGACAGTATGCTGCCAGGTCTTGAAAATGCCCTTGAAGGTAAGGCTTCAGGCGACAAATTCAGTGTGACTTTAGAGCCTGAGCAGGCATATGGAGAGTATCAAGAAGGTCTAATCCAACGCATTCCCCTTAAGCATCTGCAAGGCCTTGGCGATAACAAAGTATGGAAACCTGGCATGTCAGCTATTGTTGAATCAAATCAAGGTCGCCATCAAGTAAGCATCGTAAAAGTAGGCAGATTTAATGCCGATTGCGATCTTAACCACCCTTTTGCAGGAAAAACTCTCACATTTGATGTAGAAGTGATTTCTGTTCGTGAAGCGACTGCTGAAGAACTTGCACACGGTCATGTTCATGGTGCAGGTGGCTGTGGCCACTAAGGGATAAGCAAATGAATAAAGTTGCCATTGTCACCGGTGGCAGCTTTGGCATTGGCTTGGCCATTGTTCAAAAGCTGCTATCACAACAATTCCAAGTTTATAATTTAGATATTGCACCAAGTGATGTCGGTGAGTATGTACACTGTGATGTAAGCAAAGTGGCTGAAGTACAAACTTGTATAGAGCAGATCATTGCTCAAACAGGCGCAGTAGACGTGTTAGTCTCTAACGCCGGAAAGCACCTTAGTGCAAATATTGAAAACACTGATGAGCAGACCCTAGACAGTTTATTTGCGCTGAATGTCAAAGGAGCCTACGCGGCAACTAAAGCTGTGCTTCCTATCATGAAAACTCAGCGCAACGGTACCATTGTGTTCATATCCTCTGATCAAGCAATTATCGGTAAAACAAACTCGTTTGCTTATAACATGACCAAGGCTGCGTTAGCCTCGATGGCTCGTACCACCGCGCTGGACTACGCATCATTTAACATCCGAGCAAATGCAGTATGCCCCGGAACCATAGAAACGCCTTTGTTCCATAGCGCAATTGACAATTACTGCGCAAAAAGTGGTGCCAACAAAGCGGATATTGTTGCTGAAGAAGCACAATTACAACCACTTAATCGACTTGGTCAAGCCCATGAAGTCGCAGCACTTGTCGCTTTTTTGGTCAGTGAAGATGCTAGCTTCATTACCGGAAGTTTGCAGAGTATAGACGGAGGTTATACCGCCCAATGATGCCGATTATTGACCCTCACTTACACTTTTTTGATTTGTCTCAGGGTCAATATAGCTGGCTAACAGGTCCATCAGCACCTTCTTGGCCTAATTTGGATAAAATTGCCCGCAATCACGGACCTGAAAACTTAGTGCTTGATGATACGTTCATGCTTGCCGGCTGCGTTCATATTGAAGCGGGCTTTGATAATGATGCCCCTAGTGCCGAACTAGACTGGCTTGCGTCTCGGGTGACATCACTTCCCTACCAAGCTATTGCTTATCTAGATATCACTCAAGCGCCAGCATTGTTTGCAAAAAAGCTCGATGCGCTAAAAAGCAAAGCACACTTTATTGGGATCCGCGATATCAGTGAGGGTACTCATATCAGCAAATTGAGTCACCCAAATACACCACCCAACCTCGCATATTTGGCCCGCAATCAACTTATCTTCGAAGCCCAATTTGAATTGACCCATGAAACTGCAGCCAAGCAATTTTCAATACTATGCAAAGCACTCAACACACTTCAAGTTGTGGTTAATCACAGTGGTTTTATACAAAAAAATGATAATTGGCATAAGGGGTTAGAACACATGGCAAGCTGCAATAATGTAGCGATAAAATACTCAGGCCAAGAACATGTCAAAAGACCATTAGATGCAAAGGTACAACTAAATTATCTGCTAAATACATTTTCTGATGAGCGAGTAATGTTTGCCTCAAATTACCCTGTGTGTCTGATAAGAGCTGATTATGCCACTGTTTGGCGTGAATATTATCAGCTTGTAAGCAACTCTAAATTATGGAAAAAACTAAGTTACAGTAACGCCAAACGCCTCTACCAACTCTAAGAGCGGATCTGAACCAAATCATAAGCACTCAGGCTAGGCACAATTGTTTGCAAACGCGTCTCTGTCTTGTCTAGTGTGTTAAGACATTCACAATACTCTTCAGCCTTTTCTTCGAGTTGCAGCGCCTTTTTCTGTAATGACTTGTCAATTTCCTTTGAGATAATGTCCATACGCTGCCCCATATCCGTTATTCTATCTTCTATATTGCCTTCACGGGACTTAAACGCATCACCTAACGAAACCAAAATAGCGCCTAACGAGCCATGCACGGCAGAATGGATCTTTTTGCTTATCTCTTTGGTAAAAAAATCATCAATTTTTGAAAGCGACTGAGGAGCTATAAAGAAAAAATCGTCACCACGTTTAAACTTATCCATTAACGCGCGCTCTACATACTGCAGTTGAGTTTTAAGCACTTCAGGTTCTTTGTCAGACATACCCTCAACCACCTGCTCAATAGCACTTAGGCCCAGGTTAACCCCATCCGTAGCCAAATTCACTAGTTCAGGCACTGTGTCTCTTATACCTGTGGCATACTCACGTAGTACCCCTGTTTCTTGCTCTGATAACTCAACCCAATAACCGCGGATCAAAAGCTGATCATCGTTATTGATTTGCACCCTTGTTTGACCGTTATCAACGATGCGAATTTCACTGTCAGTGATTATTAACCCATGACTGAGCTCAACATCGCACTTATTTTTTGCCCATGCAGAATGAGAACCCAATAACATTAGTGTTGATAAACAGGCTAAGCGAAACAAAGCAGTGCTACTCCTCGAAAGAAAACGTGACCAAGAGTAGCAAATTTTTATCTAATGCCAAAGCTATTTGGCGTATCTAACAAGCCGCAAAAAGATATCTGATGTTTTAGCTTTTAGATTGTTTTTACCATCAGAGAATTGGTAGGCCCAAGCATGATCAACTTGAGACGTTGCTGTCGTACTAGTCCAATAATTGTCGCTTTGTGCCGATGTAAATACCGCTAAATTAATTGCAGGCTCAACACAACGATGCTCAAGAATGCTTGCTAATTCTTTAACATTGGGGACATGCCAGTCTTTAAACCCTGCATAATCACTATTTTTGCCTGCACTAAGCGCTTGCTGCCAATTAAGCTGCAACGCTGCACTGTTGCACTGTTTAGTTTGATTATCGAAGCTTTGGCCAAAATCACACACTTGCCACATCAGGCCGGTTTTACTATCTAGCACGGTGCCATTATCGTTAACAGTAAATCGTTCAGAGGGGGTCGTGCTGGGCGTTACCGTTTTTTCTACACAGGCCTGCTCAGCGTAACTGGGGATTGATAAAAATAATAAAATATTAAAAGTTATTAAGCTATAACGTATCTTCACGGCGTTCTCACCAATCTCACGTATGCGGTATTTGATTTTGGATAGGCAAGATCGTTACCCGTTTGCATATCTAAAATAAATGCTTGCGTTAAACTTCGCCCATCAACGCTAGTTTGGGCCGTCCAATAGTAAAGATGCCCAAGCTGTGACTGTGCCGGCATATTCGGAAACATCTCTGTATCAAGCAAATGCAAGGCTTCTTCTATGCCAAAATCAACGAGGCTAAGTAGTTCAACATAGGTTGGCAGTCTCCAGTTACTTCCACCACAAAAGTTACTACTATTGACCGTATCAATGTATGTTTGAACGCCACAATCTACATTACTTGGACACGTAGAGTTAGCAGCTCCAGTCACGCCACCTGGCAAGGCCTCACCTTTGTCATCTAAGACATACCATGTGTAATGGTTATTGGCATCTCTGACGTTGGTATTAGGTACCGTGCCTGTGTTTGCTAATTTAACTTCCCATATTAGTCCATTAATATTATCTCTAACGCAGCTAAAATTAGTTGCTGTATCTGGTAGCTCATCGGCAAACTCATTTAATTTTGTGTAATCAAATGAGGCCCTACCTTTACCGGATTTATCTATAAATGTAGCAACACTGTCTCGTCCAATATCCGCATCTTGGCGAGGATAATCACTACTCGCGCAACTTACTTTTGCGCTGCTATCATAACACTGCGTAACACCGGTATCTTGAATAAGTCCCAGTGCTTTGGGCTCAAGTGAAATCTCAGTAGTATCAGTATCATTAAAATTATTGGGATCTGTGACAGCCACTTGAAATGAAATTGACGTAGTCACATCAACATCTGGCGCAATAAATTGCGTTATACATTTGTTTTTATCTTCTATTTCAACCGACTTACTATTACCCGATAGCGCGACTTGCTCCCAAACACAACTAAAAATTCCTGATGCGGTTTTGCTATTCGATGCATCTAACACAACAGAGTCAAACTCTACCACGGTTTGCGGCTGTCCAGCGTCAGCGATAACAGGTTTATCAGCCTTAAGTAACGTAATGCTAAACTCTGTGCTTGCACTTCCCCCTTCATCATCTGTCAATGTAAGCTGAAATTTTGCCACATCATTTTTGACGAGCAATGGGTGAACAAACCGAAGCGTTTGTTCAGTCGTAGTATCCAGTGACAGAGCAGGCCCTGATATCTGCTGCCACGCATAACCAACGACCTGTCCATTTTCGTCAGGATCACTAGACTCTGCGGCACTGAACTCAATAACATCCAAATATTTAGCTTGTGTTTCTTCTGGAAGAGTCTGGGCAACAACAGGGATTGGCAACTGATTTTGAGAGGTGAATGAAACGGTTATAGTATCTGACACTACATTACCATCTGGCGCGATATAATCAGCTTTAAAATTAGCAACGGTATCAGACTTTACATCGGGTGCTGTAACGGAAACTTCTTCGCCATCTTGAGGAAACCCCTCAATGTTTGGTCCACTCACCACCTGCCAGCTTACAGTACCTCCTTGAGGAGACACCTGTGCGGTGAGCGTAAAATCTGACTTCTCCAAAACCGTAAAATCGTCGCCAACATTAATACTGGCATTTTCTACAGCAGAGCTAGAGTCAGAGCCACCGCCTCCACATCCAACTAACAATATGCCAATTAACAGCGGTAAAGCCTGAGTGATTTGCATCACCTCTCCTTTGTAATGTGTTACAAATAGCTATCTTGGTGTATTCGTACAAAAAGCTTTGTACCTACTTTTGAATAGTCCACTTTATATTCTCTACCGTCTAAAGCCTGAATAAACAGTAAACGTTTTACTTCACCAAAAATATCAACGCTTGAGATTTGAACTACTTCTAGGTAGCGCTCTTTTGCCTCCCTTCGATTTCTCGGTAACTCTTCTTTGAACGGCACAAGGCCCATAGGAGTTACTTTAATCTTTGGGTGAGTCTCGCCATTCACAATAACTAAATCGAGCTTTTTCTCTTTATGTATGATGGTGTTTCTGCCACTCTTAATAAAGGCTCTTTCTGTGCTCATGGATTGTTCCTGTTACTTCTTTCGTTATGGTTGTTTGCTATCCAGCAACAATGCAACCACCTCATCTGGACTTAACTTCCAGCGATTTAATAATGTCGAAAAATGCCATATATCCCTATCTAAAACCGTTGCTGGCAAAAGCAAATCATATCCAGTCAACGTTTTAAGATTATGCATTCTATTTGCAAACATCGCTATCAAACCAGTGTACTGGGCACCTGATGGTGAGCGATAATCGTTCGGTTCAACTAGCCATTCTGATGGGCAGTTGCCGTTTTTGCAATGTATTTTAACAGCTTGTAAAAAAATATACCGCTGTTCTATCAACAATTTTCCAGCTAATCTTGGGCTTAAAGCATTCAAAAACTCATCAATATCCTTAAGTTTAATACCAACCGCATTTAACTCAAGAATTTCAAGTCCCTGTGATACCGTTGGCACCCCTGCGCTATGGAAATTTTCATATTGAATACGCCACATTCCAAACCGGTGTATATAGCATATTTCTTTATTATCAATAACTAAACTATAATACGGCTGCTGACTTTTCAAAAAACCAATTAATATTGCTAACAATGCAGCCGCACTCAACAAAATTTCAACTATGCTGATTGGAGTGCTTCGCAACGAAACAAATAGCATGATAACGATTAAACTAATGGCACCAACCAACATAAACTCAACACTGTGGCGGTTCGCCAAGGCACGTAATTGTACTCGCTTATTCGACATAAAAACCAAAATAGAAAATAAACATCAACAACGCCCAAAGAATCACATATCTTATTGTGATACAGGTACTACAAGGTGCTCGCTTCGGCTTACCTTGTTTTTCAGAACGGTTTAATTGTTTCAATACGGTCAACTTTTCGGCCAATTCACAAAATTATGAGATACCTAACTATATGTATATGAGTTGTATTTTGTACACTAGTAGTATCTCTTTTGGTGGTATTTTTTTATGTTCACACAACAATCTGGCAAAGCACTATTTCCATTTATCATTTTGCTCCTCATTGCCATAACCGGTTACTTATATCTACCCAGCACCCAGGGGAAAATGACTCGAGGCGCAAACAGCGCCACAACGGTTAATGCTCAAACCGTAACAAAGCAAAGTAAAACAATATCACTGTCTGCCGTTGGTAGCGCCCGAGCGAATCATGCTGTGCATATATCAAGCGCTCAAAATGACTACATTACACACATTTACTTTAACGATGGTGATGAGGTTAAGCAAGGCGAGCCGCTGGTACAGCTACAAAGTCAGCAAGAAAAGTTTGCCGTCAAAGAACTTAAAATTAACCTCAAAGAGCAGCAAAGGCAGCTAAAACGATTGGAGGACTTAGCCAAAAGCCAGTCGGCTGCGCGTTCGCAACTCGAAACGCAACGCTCCATCGTTGACGCATTGCAAGCTAGCTTGCAACTAGAGCAAAGTAAACTGGACGAACTGTTGATTAATGCCCCTTTTTCAGGTGTTCTAGGCAAACGGCTCGTCTCTGTTGGTAGCTTTGTCAGCTCTAACACCCCAATAACCACATTAGATGATATCAGCATCATCAAAGTCGACTTTCACGTACCTGAGAAGCACCTAGGCACACTTAAGCTTGGTATGACCGTGGTCGGCAAGAGTGATGCATATTCGAATCAAACTTTTGCTGGCACAGTCACTCACATAGACCCTAGAATTGATAGCGATACCCGCACAGTCCAAGTAACAGCAAGTTTTGACAACACCAACGCCCTGCTTCGCCCAGGCATGCTCATGCATATAGAGTTACAACTTACGTCACTGCATGCTGTAATGCTACCAGAGAAAAGTGTGATCCCTCGTCAAGATAAACATTATGTCTATGTTATTGATGAGCAAAACAAGGCCCAACAAGTTCAGATAAATATACTCGCGCGATTTAAAGGCTGGGTTGCGATTTCATCCGGAGTGGAGCAAGGTCAGCAAGTGATCACCGAGGGGGTAATTAAAATTCGCCCTGGCAGCAACGTTATGGTCAAAGGATAGGAGTCGGCTGTGAGGATCACTGATACCGCCGTAAGACGGCCCGTTTTTGCCATAGTTATTAATCTACTATTATTAACGTTTGGCATAGTCGCATTTAGCATGTTGCCGTTGAGAGAATATCCTGATATTGAAACCCCGATAGTGAGTGTGAGTACCAACTATACAGGCGCGTCTAGTGAAGTGGTTGAAGCTAAGATCACTCAAGTGCTTGAAAACAGAATATCAGGTATTGAAGGCATAAAGAGCATCACCTCATCTAGTCGCAATGGTCGGTCAAATATCACCATCGAATTTAATATAGACCGAGACATCGATGCCGCAGCCAATGATGTTCGAGAACGCGTGTCCCGAGCTTTAGATAGTTTGCCAGAACAAGTACGCCCACCAGAGGTCTCAAAATCTAATTCTGATGAAAGTCCAATTGCTTGGTTTGTGCTTAATAGTGAAACGATGAACACGCTACAACTGTCAGATTATGCCCAAAGGTTCATCGTTGACCGTATTGCGGTAGTGGATGGTGTATCAAATGTTCGCATTGGCGGTGAACGTCAATATGCGATGAAGATTTGGTTAGATAGAAGAGCGATGGCAGCTCGAGGCGTGACTAGTAGTGATATTGAACAAGTACTGAGGCGAGAAAACGTAGAGTTACCAGCTGGCGAAATAGAGTCAATGGATAGAGATTTTGCGGTTCGCATCACCCGTAGCTATAAAACCCAAAAAGACTTTGCCAACTTGATCATCAAGCGCGGTGAGCAAGGCTACTTGGTCAAACTCAAAGAAGTTGCTGACGTACGCCTTGAAGCCGTTGATGATGAAAGCACCTTTCGTGGTAATGGCAACAACATGATTGGCCTAGGCATTGTTAAACAAGCTAAGGCTAACACACTGGATGTAGTTGATAATGCTAGAAAAGAGCTTGAAAAGATTAAACGAAACCTACCTGAAGGCACTACCATAGAAGACAGCTACGACTCGTCGGTGTTCATTCGTGAGTCTATCACCGAAGTGTATCGCACTCTTGCCATTGCAATGGCGTTAGTGGTTGCAGTGATTTTCTTATTCTTGGGAAATGTGAGAGCAACATTGGTTCCAGCACTGACTGTACCAGTGGCATTGGTAGCCACATTTATGTTTTTGCTGGCCATGGGTTATTCAATCAACTTACTCACTTTACTTGCGCTGGTGCTAGCGATTGGCCTTGTCGTAGATGATACCATCGTCATGTTAGAAAATATCCACCGCCGTATAGAGCTAGGTGAACCACCTTTACTAGCGGCATTTAGAGGCGCAAGACAAGTAGGATTTGCGATTGTGGCAACAACGCTTGTATTAATAGCTGTGTTTGTTCCACTGGTATTTATGGATGGCCGAATTGGCGCACTATTTACTGAATTTGCGATGGCGGTAAGTGCAGCTGTACTATTTTCTAGCATTACAGCGTTAACTTTATCTCCTGCCTTATGCTCCAAAGTACTTAAACCAAGTGAAAAAGAAAACCGCTTCACTCAATGGACGGAAAAGCTGCTCTCACGTTTGGAGCAAAGCTACCGAAAAGTACTTCAAGATAACCTTGTTCGTAGATACAGCCTGATAGTGACACTGGCGCTTGCAGGACTAGCTAGCTATACGCTCATGCAACACATTTCTTCTGAGCTCACGCCAAAAGAGGACCGAGGTACTTTCTTTATCATGATGAATGGCCCTGAGGGGGCGAGCTACGAAAATAATTTAGCTAATATGGAACAAATAGAGCAACGCTTGCTCCCATACGTTGACAAGGGCGAACTGAGCCGAGTCTTAGTGCGTGTGCCCGGATGGGGCGGTCGCGGGGGCGTTGCCATTGTTGGTATGCCAGATTGGGATGAGCGCAAGCGCTCTTCATGGGAAGTCATGGCAGAGATCAGTGCAACTATGCGCGAAGTAACCGATGTGCGAGCGTTTGCAATTATGCGTCGTGGTATTGGCGGTGGCGGCCAATCTAGACCAGTCGAGTTTGTGCTGCAAGGTAACGACTACGATGAGTTAGTGCAATGGCGAGATAAGATTATTGCGCGTGCTCAACAAAACCCAGGATTAGTAAGAATCGATCATGACTATAAAGAAACTTTCCCTCAATTTTTAATCAGTATCGATAAAACCAAAGCCGCCGATCTTGGCGTGTCGATTAGCGACATAGGTCGCACCCTAGAAACAATGTTAGGCCAGCGCCGTGTCACCACATTTATAGACCGTGGTGAAGAGTATGATGTCATTTTAAAAGGCATAAAATCTGACTTTAGCGCTCCCAACGATATCCATAATATTTTCGTAAAATCTCGCACCGATGCGCTTGTACCACTTGATAGTTTGATCAGTATCCGTGAAGAAGCAACTGCAGCGCGACTTAACCGTTACAACCGTATGCGGGCAATCACGATTACTGCCAACCTAGCTGACAATTACACACTCGCTGAAGCACTTACATTTTTGAATGACGTCGCAGCACAAGAAAATGACATTGATGGGGCGATTGATTATAAAGGCGAATCACAACTTTATTATGAAGGCGCATCAGCAATGACGTATGTGTTTGTGTTAGCGCTGACCGTTACCTTCTTAGTACTGGCCGCACAATTTGAAAGCTTTGTGCACCCATTGGTTATCATGTTAACCGTACCGCTTGGGCTCGTCGGCGCGCTTTATGGGCTCTATTTAACAGGTAATAGCCTTAATATTTATAGTCAAATAGGTATCGTGATGTTGATAGGGTTAAGCGCTAAAAATGGTATCTTAATTGTTGAGTTTGCCAACCAACTTCGTGATCGCGGTATCCCCTTTGAACAAGCGATCTTAGATGCCTCTGTACAAAGGCTAAGACCCATCATCATGACCTCTTTGACTACCGTAATGAGTGCGATCCCATTAGTTTTAGCATCGGGGCCCGGTGCTGAAAGCCGTATGGTAATAGGTGTGGTTATTTTTGCAGGGGTAAGTGTCGCGACAATTTTGACGCTATTTATAATCCCATGTGCATATAACGCGTTAGCGAAACACACACAATCTCCTGAGTTTATTAGCCAAAAACTGGCCTCTCAGGCAAAAGAACACAAGGAGTTAGAACATGACTAACCTACACAAAGCGACTTTAGGAGGCGGATGCTTTTGGTGTATTGATGCCGCTTTTCGTCAAGTAAATGGAGTTGTTAAAGTGCGTTCTGGGTACTGTGGCGGACACATCGAGCAGCCAACTTATCAGCAAATCTGTCAAGGTGATACAGGCCATGCAGAAGTCGTTGAGATCCTATTCGATCCCCAAGTTATCAATTACAAACAACTACTAGAGATGTTTTTTACACTGCATGATCCAACTCAGTTGAATCGACAAGGTAACGATGTGGGTACACAATATCGCAGTGTGATTTTTTACCATGATGAGCAGCAACACCATCAAGCAAAGGATGAAATAGCGTCACAGCAAACTGCCCACCCCGAGCCGATTGTGACTGAAGTATCTGCTGCATGCCCATTTTATAGTGCAGAATCATACCATCAGGACTATTACACCAATAATCCTAACCAAGGATATTGTAGTATCTTAATAGCCCCAAAACTGGCTAAGTTCAAAACACAATTTAGCCACCTATTAAAAGAGTAAAAAGCAAAAAGCCAGTTTCATGAAACTGGCTTTTTGATTGACCACATATTTAATCTACTAAACAATTAAAATTGTACTGTTACACCGACATAAGCTTGCCTACCCTGCGGTACATATCCCAAAGTGTCGCCATTTGTTGCAATACCGGTAGCAGCCGTAATGTACTCTCTGTCGGTGAGGTTTTCCAACCTCGCGTTAAGCGCAATATTATCAAACAGTGCATAGTTTGCCGCTGCACTAAAGATGGTATAAGCACCTAAAGTTCTTTCCACAGCATTAAATTGGCTATCGTACAACGTGATACTGGGTCGCGATGAGCGATATTGCAGTGTTAAACTCGCATCTAGTTGCTGCCATGATTTCGAGAGTGTGTAATTGAATGACGTATCTGGCCTACGTACTAGTTTTTTACCTGTCGAGTTATCTTTTGCATCTAATAAAGTTAAATTAACACGATGGTCAATTCCCCAAGCAGAAGCAACCGCTGATAATTCCACTCCTTTCATGCTCGCTTTATTGATATTGCTAGCCACATATTTACCTGTTTCGTTTGGCAAGCTCACGATCATCTTATCTATTTTATTATTGAAGACAGCGACATCGTAGTGGCCCCACCCAGTTTCAAGTGACACACCGATCTCGCTATTCGTGGCTTCTTCAGGCTTAATATTTGGGTTAGGCAAATACCATGGGCTGTTTTTTACATACGCATGAGTTAGTGTCGGTGCTCTAAATGCCGTTCCATGATTCACTCTAAAAGTAACAGTATCATTTGCTTTAAAGCCAACCCCTGCTGTGTAGGTATTAGCTCGGCCGTGAAAGTCATATTCATCTGTACGTGTCACTATGTTTGCAAGCCACGGTCCCTGCTCAAAAAATCCGCCAACATATATCGCTTTGTTTGTACGTTCAGAGTGGGTAAATTCGGCTGACGCCTCAGATAAGTCCTCGTTTAAATGACTTAGACCCGCTGACAACTGCAGCGCCTCTGACCATCGATAAAGTGCGCGATATTCAAACTCAACACGCTCAGTACTATAAACATCATGCTTAGGTGTGCCAGTTTGGGTATTTTCTTCTTGTGATGTACTCACACTCGCGTAATGCTCCACTGCACCATATCGCTTGTCCCAGCCAAGTTTAGCAGTATAATTTTCAAACTCGTAGGCATCGTTGCCCCATGAACTATCATAATCACTATCGCCCTCACTATATTGTACTTGTGCCGAGAGTTTACCGGCAAGTTGACTGTCATAGCTCAAATTAAAACCGATATTTTTATTCGTATAACCATCGCTATCATGGTTTTTATCAAGAGGCATATCAGCAGCCTTCGCCGTTACATCAAAGCCATCCGTGTCTTCATAACCAAGATTAAAGCTAAACGACAATGCCTCAGATGAAAAGTGTCCAGCTTGCTGATAAGCAACATAATTATGACTACCTGATGTAAGACTTATTTGGTGCTGCTGTGCTTCTCTAGTAATAATATTGATAACGCCAGCCAATGCATCAGAGCCATAAACGGCGGCACGCGCACCTTTTACTACTTCAATACGCTCAATACTGTTCAATGGAATGTTAGTAAACGACACGCTGCCCGAATTTGCATCACTGATCCGCACCCCATCAACAAGCACCAACACGTGCTTGGTGGCAGCCCCACGCAAAAACACGCTCGCTTTTTGGCCAAAGCCACCATTTTTCACAACATCGATACCTGCGACAGTATTCAATAATGAAGGTAAATCTCTAAGATTGCTTTGCTCAATTTGCGCACGTTCAATAACATTGACCGTTGCCAACGTGTTGTTGATAGCTTGCTCAAACTTATTTGCAGTAACGGTTATTTTTTCAATGTCTTGCTGTGTGGTTTGTGCACAGACACCAGATGATACAGCAGCTAAAATAGCCACTGCCAAAGTTGATTTGTTTTGCATGATATCCTCAAACTTGCGCCCACCGCACAAGTAATACTAGTAAGTTGAATTTAAGGCCGGTCTCCGGACTTTGCCACTTTGACATCACCGTTGCGGGGGCAGTGTTGGATTACAGTCACTCCTATGAATGTCACCAACTTCCCGATTATCTTAGCTATTTAATTGAAATTTTCTTTATCACGACAGCGCAACACACTGTCTAGCTAAGCACCTTAAATGGAGGCGCTATTGTGCGAACTTTAGAAAGGATTGTCAATGGACGTCTAGAAATCTAAAGCAAGCAAATTCAGTCAGTGCTTGCTTTAGATGATTTGGGTTGTTTTTTGCAATTGAGCGCAAGCTAAAGCACGCTTAATTAATCTCGGAAGTTTTTAAACTGAAAAGGCTGGCCAAGCTCTGCACCACGTATAAGCTGCATCACTTCTTGTAAATCATCACGCTTCTTACCGGTCACGCGTACTTCTTCACCTTGAATAGCCGCTTGTACTTTAATTTTTGAGTCTTTGATCAGTTTAACGAGCTTCTTAGCCATCTCTTTTTCGATACCTTGCTTTAAAGCAACTTTACGCGACACATGTTTGCCAGCACGTTCGATATCTTTTAATTCTAAACTAGCCACATCAAGGCCTCGCTTAGATGCCTTATTTGCTAAAATATCAAATAATTGCATAACTTGAGGATCGGCTTCGGCTTTTAACGTGATCATTTCATTCGTCAACTCAATAGATGCATCGACCCCACGGAAGTCATAGCGCGTTTCAAGTTCACGCTTTGCATTATCAACCGCATTTTTTGCTTCGGTCATTTCGATTTCAGACACAATGTCAAAAGAAGGCATGTTATTCTCCTAAAATATGAATAGCTCAATTATATCAATCAAAATAAGAATGTGGGTAAAAAAGTGATATTCACCCACCAGCCAGTTTTAGGTGATATACTGAGCCCCAAATAAACGGCTTTTAACCAGATAGGAAGTTTTGTGACCAGGCGGGTTTATCAAGTTTTACTTTTAGTAACATTGGCTATATGTACCTATTTATTCGCAAAGGAATTTCAGCACTCAGGCGTAAGGTTTGAGCATGCTGACAAGGTGGTTCATTTCGCTATCTTTTTCGCCTTGGCATTTATCATGCACCACGCTTTCAAATGGCCCATGATTGCACAATTGGTATTGTTAGCGGCCTATGGCATTGGCATTGAAGTAATGCAAGACTCGCTCCCATACAGGCAAGCCTCTCTTGGGGATTTTGTTGCTGATTTCTTGGGCGCACTATGCTACTACCTAAGCTACCTTGCCTTGCGAGCGTGGCGCACTAACAAGCATGGCTAGAGTACATATTATCGGTGCGGGCGCAATTGGTTTAACATTTGCCAACGCACTAAGTAAAAAGCACAACATTACTATCGTGTCACGTCATAAGCACTTCAGTGAGTGGCGATACACACAGCAGCACACGGCAGCAATAAATGCCAATACCATGACATTAAAACAGGCTCAATCAGAGCCTACTACAATTGAAAACTGCTTTGTTTGTGTGAAATCATACCAATTGCTGCATGCTTTGACGGATGTGCTCCCGCTGTTATCCGATACAGCCAGCTTGTTTATTAGTCACAATGGTATGTCGGATCTGACACAGTTAACTGAGCAACTTAAGCCACGCCAAGCACTTTATTTTGTCAGCACCGCTAGGGGCGCATTAAAGCTAAGCGATAATCATGTTAAAGCAACAGGAATAGGCGATACGTTTGTTGGGGCTTGTAACCGATGCGCAAAAAATAACTTAACGCAGGCTTACCAAGGCTTCTTTGAAACGATACTGCCACCAAGCTATATACATAACGATATAAACTTACTCCGATGGCAAAAATTAGTCGTTAATATCGCAATTAACCCGTTAAGCGCACTTCATCAAGTCCCTAATGGTCAGCTTAGACAGCCGCGCTTTGCCAGCACTATTTTATCGCTCCTTAACGAAGCATGTACCATTGCCAAATGTGAAGGTATTCACCTGCCTCTGTCACAAGCGCTTGATAGTGCATACCAAGTTATGGCGCGTACTCAACATAACTTCTCATCTATGGCACAAGACGTTACACATAACCGCGAAACCGAAATTAATGCAATTTGCGGATATATTGTGGAACTTGGCGAAAAACACCATATTGCTACCCCTATGAATACATCAATGCTACACACTATCCGCGCTTTGCACTTGGCATAAAAAAACCGAGCAGGCTCGGCTTTTTAAAACAGTTAGACTTACTCTGGTTTATACACTTTGACGTTCATAAAACCATTTTCGTGTAGGATCAGCGCTTGCAGTTGGCTCATTACCCCTTTGGAGCAATATAAAAAGTATTCTTTATCTTGTGGCAGATCAGCAAACTTTGTAGCAAGGCGGAAGAATGGCAAGTGCACCACTTCAACACCTTCAATTTCTAGTGGATTAGCATCTTCTTCATCAGGAGAGCGAATATCGAGCACCACGCCATTGCTTGGCAACTCACTGGCGGTTTCGGCTTCTTTCACTTCTTCTTTTGCTTCGGCTTCAATGTCGCGAATGTCTTTAACAATCGCGTTATTAACGACCGTATCTAACACGTCAAAGTCAAATTTCTGCTCTTCAGCCAAAATGGTGTCTAATTTAGCTTTTACTGTCGGCTTTTTAGAGATAACACCGCAATATTCAGGCATTGCCTCTGCCATTTCAATGGTGCCAATTTCACGGGCGATTTTGATGATATCAGCCTTATCATGCTGAATAAGCGGGCGAACAATCAACGTTTCGGTTACGCGGTCGATAACATTCAGGTTTGCTAGCGTTTGGCTTGATACTTGACCAATGCTTTCACCTGTGACAAGTGCCGGTATGTTGAACCGCTCTGCAATTTGGCTACCAGCGCGCATCATCATGCGCTTAAGCACCACGCCCATCTGACCATTTTCAACATTTTCTAAGATCTCAGTTACAACCGGTTCAAAGTCTACAGTGATAAACTTAACGCGGTGTGTCGAGCTATATCTTTTCCATAAATAGTGGCTAACCTGCTTAACTCCAATCTCGTGTGCAGCACCACCTAAATTGAAAAACAAGAAGTGTGTACGCGCACCTTTTCTGATCATTTGGTATGTCGCCACGCCAGAGTCAAACCCGCCAGAGATAAGCGACAACACATCCTCTTGGCTTGGTAAAGGAAATCCACCCACACCGTAATGCGTATGAGTCACGATATAAGCAAGCTCATCTTTTATTTCAATCTTAACTGTTACATCTGGTTTGCTGAGCTTAACCTTAGCCCCAGCAACATTTTGGTTAAGTCCGCCCCCCACATAACGCTCGACATCGCTTGAGGTAAAATCATGCTTGCCATTACGTTTAACACGAACACAAAAGGTTTTATTTTCTACAGTATGACCAGCAAGCTCCAGCGTGCGCTGGTAAATATCATCGAGGCTATCAAAAGTTGTTTCTTGCACTTCAATAAATTGCACAATACCCGGCACACGCTTTAAGTTGTCAATCAAGGCTTCGCGAGTCTTATCATCAGAGCACTCGCTCACAACTGCGATGTTATCCCAGTTATTCTTTACTTTTACTTGGTCGTCAACGCGGCTTAAAAGAATTTTAATGTTCTTCTCTAGCAGCTTAGTAAAACGTTTTCGGACTGATTTGCTTTTTATGGCAATTTCAGGGTGCAGTTTGACGATAAATTTAAACATAGAAATAACTCTTTTGCAGGGCGAATGCGCGCCGGGATATCGGGCGCGCGATTATAGCAAATTTCTATGCGTCTAGGAAATAAACAAACCGATTATTGCTTTTTGCTATGCAATGCTAGGCAGTGACTCATCAGCAAGTTGCTGATATTGAGTCTGTAAACTTTGGATTTTATCAACACTTAAGTCTGTACAGTAAGGCTTAAACAACATCAGTACTTTTACAATACCATTGTAAATATCTTGCTGTTCGAGTACGCCGGTCATTCTGCGCGCTTTTACATACGGAGTCCAAAAGCTTACGGTCATTTTCAGCATATGAGCAAGCTCTTTGGCATCTTCATCGGTTATATCAATTACTTTACTTGTTCTTAGACCAATAACAACGGAACGAACCTGCTCAAACAAATCGGTTTGAAACTCAATATATTGCTTTTTAAGTACGCCATCTCTTGCCAAGATGTCAGTTAGGTTGTCGTAGAAAAAATGATAACGCCACATTAAATCAAATAAAGAGTCTAAATATTTTGTTAACTGCTCCAGTGGTTCAAATTCGGTATCTAATGGCTTAAAGTGAGTGCTTAAGTGCTCACGATATAAGGAGAAGATATTGCGAATAATGTCTTCTTTGTTTTTAAAGTGGTAGTACAGATTGCCAGGGCTAATGCCCAAATTTGAGGCAATGTGATTCGTCGTAATGGCTCTTTCACCATGTAGGTTAAAAAGAGCGATACTGGTACGAATTATTTTTTCCTTGGTATTCATATCCTGATCTCTTTGACACGCGATTAATAATAGGATGTGTTTCACTAACTGGGTCAGTATAGTCAATTAGCTACTCTGAAAATAGCACTAAAGGGTATATGATATAAGTGACCATAGTGCAAAGCAGACCAGTGAAATATAGATAAAACATTGCTACCATAGGGCAAATTTTTTTGCCGATACCATGTTATGAAAGTTACAGCTCTATACCCAGGTACTTTTGATCCGCTCACTAATGGCCATGCTGATTTGATTAAGCGCGCAGCAAAAATGTTTGACGTTGTGTTATTGGCTATTGCTCACAACCCAAACAAACAACCTTGCTTTTCATTAGCAGAGCGCGTGGCGCTCGCTGAGCAAATACTTGCTGAGTACAAAAATGTTAAAGTTATTGGTTTTTCTGGGCTCTTGGTCGATTTAGCTAAACAACAAAACGCCAATGTATTGATCCGTGGGATCCGTGCTGTCTCTGACTTTGACTATGAGTTTCAACTTGCAAACATGAATCGACGCTTGAATCCCGACTTAGAAAGTGTGTTTCTCACCCCTTCTGAGCGTAACTCTTTTATTTCTTCCACTTTGGTAAAAGAAGTTGCGCTTCACAAAGGAGATGTAAGTGATTTTGTTCACCCCTTAGTCGCTAAAGCTTTAAAGGAAAAATTACACGGATGAAGTTAACCAAACTAAGCGCTATTCTCACTCTGGCTTTAAGCCAATATGCTGTTGCCAGCCCTTGGATAAATAGTGACGAAAACGAGTTAAAACACTCTATAGACTTATTGGTCAGCCATGGACTCATTAACCGACCCGTCAATCAATACCCTTTGTTATGGCAAGGACTCGTGCAAGACTTAGCGCAAATTAATGACAAGCAGGTACCTCAAAGTGCCGAATTTGCCCTTGCTCATGTGAGATATGCGCTAAAACAAGCTAAACGCAATCAATACTCAAGCATCAAAGCACACTTTGACGATGAACCCAAATTACAAGATGGCATCGGAGAGCGACACGCCTCTCATTCAGGTATATCAAGCTTTGGAATGATCACTGGCAACCATGTAAGCGCTAAAGTGCAGGTTAACTACACGGATAATGCGCTCGATGGTAAGAAAGTGAATCATTATGGCAGTCATCTCGCCATTTTATATGGTAACTGGGCACTGAGTGCCGAGCGACTAAATTATTGGTGGGGCCCCGCCAACGAAAATGCACTGATGCTCTCTAACAACGCCGCGCCTATGACAGCAATAAGAGTGAGTCGTGCAAATAGCGATTATGCCGGCCCATCTATTTTTTCGTTTGTTGGCCCTTGGCAAGTCACAGCCATAGCCGCAAAACAAAAACCTAGCCTGACTGATAAGCGTGATGGTGATTTTTGGGGCCTGCGCCTATCAAGTTCCCCAATAAAAGGGTTAGAGCTTGGCTTTAGCACCACCTCTAGTGATTTTGTGCTTACGCAACCAATACTTGAAACGCAGTCACCTACAGAGCAGCGCTTAACTAGCATTGATATTAAGTATGCAGGCACACTGTTAAACCAAGCTTGGGCCGCCTACGCAGAGTTTGCAGGTAATAATGATGCAGGCATCCTACCAAGTGAAAGCATGGTCACGTTGGGTATTGAGCACTACACGGGTAATACACAGTATCGCCTAAAAAGCTATATAGAATACAGTGATAGCACCACTGACTGCCAGGCACTACAAGCAAGCTTTCAGTGTAACTTTGAGATGGTCTCGGGCGGCTCTGAATACACACAGCGTCAACAATGGCTTGGTGCTGCCATAGGTCCACAAGCCAAAAGTGTAACGCTTGCTGCAGATTACCACGCATTATCCGGTTTTGGCGGTTTTGCTAAGTTAAAGTTTATTGATTTCGAGCGCCAAGCAACCGAGCGCACATTACTAGAGCTAGGTTATCAACAAGGCTTATTCAATGGACTACTTAAAACAGGCATCTCTATTTGGCAAGATCAACACGAAGCTAAAGAAAAAGAGACCGAGAGCGCTGTTAAATTAAGTTGGGAGTACCAATTTTAATTGCTTTAAAAAAGTGGTGAAGCAAGTCGCATATGCTTAAGTTACTTGCTTACCCTTACTCAAACGAGCAGTTATTTTCTTCGCCATGTATCTAAGGTATAGAAAGTCTCTATTTGTGATAAGTGCAATAACGAGCAGCACGTCGTCTACCTTTATGGTATATGTGTAAAGGTACCAAAGCCACCAAGCTTCTTTCCTACCAAGTATGTATATATCTATGTACATAATCAAAAAGAACAAACTATTTATACATAGAAAGATTGTTACATATCTAAGAGCATTAGAGGGGGTTACATTTAAGAGTTTGTGCAGGCCCAACAATAAAAATCATAATTGTGCGTCGTAAGCGATATATACTAAGTACTGATTTAGGTTAGCAGAAAAGACATCATATGATAAGAAACTAGAGGAATATGATGCAGCAACTAAACTTGAAGTCATTAATAATGAGTTGCTAATATTTTTATTTAGAACGTACTTGGAACAAGCATGTAAAAAAAATGACGACACCAAACACAATGAAATGAATCGATCAAATAAGTAAGGAATTATAACAAAAAAATAATGCTCCCAATCTTCAATTAACACAACAACGTCCCACAAAGCCATACAAAAAATAAAGAGGTTTCGTTTAAATTACTTATAGCTTAACTTTCGTATGTAAAAGGCTTTGACAATAATCCCCTTAATTTCTTACAAGCAAACTTTATGAAGAAAATGTCTCGATTTAAAATCAACACCGCTATCATCATCAAATCAAATACATTGATAGAAATACTGTAAATTGTCCACAATATCCAAGGCTCTGAGTTTTCTACAACCTTTCTATCAAAGTGCATTGCAATAAACATAAAACTATTGGCCATTAAACCAAACATCACATAAAAATAAGCTAGGGTTGGCTTTGCTGTAAAAAGCTTATGGCAACTCCATATACAACCCATAGTGACGAGGTCATAAACAAGCCATACAAGATATGGTGAAGTTGCAACTCTAATCGCTTCATAAAAGTGGTTGCTCAAAAAATAAGACAAAGCCATTGAGCCAGAAGTGATTAACAGTGAATAATTTTTAATAACTTTCAGAAGAGCAAAACTTACATTAAGAGCAAAGGCAAGGATGAAGCCTAAAACAACAATAGTATCAAAATGTAAACTAAGCTCTCCGAACAAAATAGCTACCTTATTGTGTCTAGATTAGAAAGAATTTGACCAGCGCCACGAGCACCACTGATTTGTGACAATAACTCTTTATTTAATAGCACTTTAGCAGAAAGTTCAAGGCTTTGGCTAGGCCCATGATTCACTGTTTGTTGTTTTTTGGTCGCTTTTAATGCTTTTAGCTGTTTCATATTAACCTCGTTGATTAAATTCAAATAATAAAAAGTTATTAACTTTGCCGTTACAAATTTGAACCAAACGAAAGCAAAAGGTGGGCCATATTTTTTTGACGGGGATAAAGCTGAGATGAGTAAACAAAAAAATAAGTCAGTTTTCAAAAATAAAAAGAGCGCTTGGGATCCGCCAAGCGCCTTTTGTCGTCTTCAGGGAGTTTAAGCCACAAATTTACACGGGATCACCGTACTTTTTGCCGCCTTTAATACAAATTCCATCGCTACTTCATCACAATTATCTTTGCGTAAACACAAGTCGCAATCCTTCATGACTTTTTCCGGCAACGTATCTTTTGTGCAATAACTAAAGCCTTGCTTTGTGAAAAAGCCAGGCACTCGGGTTAGCACAATAATGCGATTTAGCGCCAATTTTCTCGCTTTTGATAACAAATGAGTGACTAACTGCATGCCTTGACCTTTTACTGGCGTTTGCGGATCGACACCTAAAGAACGGATCTCGGCAAGGCCTGTATCGTATATATATAGCGATGCGCAACCCGTTACTTTGCCGTCTACCACGGTGACCGCAAACTCATTAATAGAGTGGATCATGTCACTTTTGGCACGAGGCAAGTTTTCGCCAACTTTTGCCCAGTGCTGGATCAGTTGGGCAATTGCATCAACATCATCAAGAGTCGCGTCTCTGACTAAGATCTGTTGTTTTTTTTTCGCCGCCCGCACAGCACTTTCAACTTGCGTGACTGAAGTGCCTCCAAGCGCTTGACGCGCGGCAATGCCTGCATCTAGCTCAAGCACGGGGTACACATCCTCATCAATCACATCACAAACACTTTTGAAAGTGGCTATGCTCAGCTCTTCTAAACTCTTACCCTGTGCTATGGCTATTTGCACCAGTTGACCAACAATGTGATGCCCTTCTCTAAAAGGGATCCCTTTGGCAACTAAATAATCGGCAAGCTCTGTGGCATTTGCATGGCCACCTTTTGCCGCTTCGCGGGTTTTTTCAGCGTTTACTTTTACGCCTTCAATACACGCTTGCGCCATATGAATACAAGCAAGCCATGTTGGCATGGCATCAAACAAACCTTCTTTGTCTTCTTGCATATCTTTATTGTAGGCAAGTGGTAACGCTTTGAGCGTCATCATCATGGCGCTAAATGCACCAAATACTCGTCCTGTTTTACCACGGATCAATTCCAGTGCATCTGGGTTTTTCTTCTGTGGCATCAGCGATGAACCTGACGTGACGTTATCCGCAAGTTCTATAAATCCGGCTTCGCCCGAGTTGTAAAAAATCAAGTCCTCTGCAAAGCGAGATAAGTGCATCATAGAGATGCTTGCACAACTAAGTAGCTCTACCACAAAATCTCTATCAGAAACCGCGTCTAAACTATTACGACACGCATGACTAAAACCTAAATTGGTTGCAAGCGTTTCTCGGTCAATGGGGTAGGCTGTACCGGCAAGCGCACCACTGCCAAGAGGGCACACATTTAAACGCATTAGCGCATCTTGCAAACGAGACTCATCACGTTCTAACATTTCAACATATGCCATACACCAGTGACTAAACAGCACCGGTTGCGCACGTTGTAAATGTGTATAGCCAGGCAAGATAGTGCCCAATTCGCGCTCTGCTAACTGTACAAATGCCGATTTTAGCGCCCCTAGTGCCCCAAGCAACTGCTCGGCGCTTTGGCGACTCCAAAGCCTAAAATCCGTGGCGACTTGGTCATTACGGCTACGCCCTGTATGTAGCTTTTTAGCCAAATCACCCACTTGCTCTATCAGCTTTGCTTCAACATATGAATGAATATCCTCATACCCAGCCCCAGCAACTTCTTGCGGATCACCTTGCACATGCTCAAGTAACGCGTTCAACGCAGCAATTAGTTCCTGATGTTCTTGCTCACTTAAGACATTTACCTGCAAAAGCGCACCAGCCCAAGCAATTGAGCCTACAATATCCTGCTCTGCCAACTGATAGTCAAATGGCAAAGAATCATTAAACTGTTTGAAGGCCGCATCCGGACCCGATGAAAAACGTCCGCCCCATAACGCCATAATGTTTCTCCTAACGCTCTGAATTACGACTTTTTATTTAAAGCCGCGATCCGGCTAGATAGCGAAAATAAACGAATAAACCCTTCGGCATGTGATTGATCGAAAACATCATCTTCACCGAACGTTGCAAAATCTTCACTGTATAAACTATTAACCGACTGCTTTTGCACTGCACTGACGTGGCCCTTGTAAAGCTTTAACACCACCTCGCCTGTTGCCACTTCTGATAATGCTTGCGCCCCAGCCAAAATTGAATCTTTCAAAGGCGTAAACCAACGGCCGTCATACACCAAATGCGCAAACTCTCCACCAAGCGTTTCTTTCCATTTGCGGCTAGATTTATCCAGTACTAACTCATCAATAGCCTGAAGTGCAGCCATGATCACCGTGCCGCCCGGTGTTTCATAGCAACCACGAGATTTCATGCCGACTAAGCGGTTTTCAACAATATCAACACGCCCTACACCGTGTGCAGCGGCAATGTGGTTTAGCTGCACCAAACATTGATACGGGCTGTAGCGCTCACCGTTAACCGCGACGACTTCGCCTTTTTCAACGAGTACGCTCACAAACTCTGGCTTATCTGGTGCTTGCTCCGGAGACACGGTCATGGTCCAAACTTGTTCACTTGGTTGATTCCAAGGATCTTCAAGCTCTCCCCCTTCATGGGAAATATGCCAAGCATTCGCGTCACGACTATAAATTTTTGTCGCCGATGCTGAGCACGGGATATTACGTTCAGCTAAGTAATCCAACAGCGATTCACGACTTGATAGGCTCCACTCTCGCCATGGTGCAATCACTTTTAGATCAGGCGCAAGCGCAGCAAAGCAAGACTCAAAACGCACCTGATCATTACCTTTACCTGTGCAACCATGAGACAAAGCATCCGCCCCTACTTTACGTGCAATTTCAACTTGTGCTTTTGCAATGATAGGGCGCGCCATTGAAGTGCCTAATAAATAGGTGCCTTCGTAAATTGCGCCAGTTTTAAGCGTTGGGTAAATGTAATCACTGACCATCTGCTCTTTGAGATCAACGATATGACACTCTGATGCGCCAGATGCGATGGCTTTTTCTTCAACACCAGCCAACTCTTCTTCGCCTTGGCCTACATCTGCAACAAACGCAACCACTTCACAGTCGTAGTTTTCTTTTAACCAAGGAACAATTGCCGATGTATCCAAGCCACCAGAATAGGCCAACACTACTTTTTTAATTTCGCTCATTTTGCTTTACATCCTTACACATAATTTGGATTTAACAGTGATACCAGCAGAGCATTCTGGGCATGCATGCGGTTTTCAGCTTGTTGAATTATTTTTGAATTTTTACCATCCATCACCTCAGAGGTGATCTCATATTCACGGTGAGCAGGCTGGCAGTGCAGCACCGTACTTGCCCCTGTTTTCTGCACAAGCGCCGCATTGATCTGGTATGGCATAAAGGTCTGTTTTACTTGCTCTAAACACGCATTGTTACCCATAGACACCCACGTATCTGCGTAGAGCACATTCGCACCAACTGCAGCTTCAACTCGGTCACTTATCAGCACTGATGCACCATTTGATGCAGCTATTTGCTCAGCCTGCTTCACAATTTGCGCATCGGGTGAGTGCCCTTTGGGGCAAACTGCAACAAAATCACTCCCCAATGTGGCAGCCAACAACATCAAAGAATGAGTAACGTTATTGCCCTCACCTAAGTAGGCCAGTTTCAATTGACTCACGTCACCGTGTACTTCTTGTAGGGTTAAAAAATCGGCCAAAGCTTGGCAAGGGTGATATAAGTCACACAAGCTATTCACCACAGGAATAGACGCGTGCTCAGCCAATGTATTTAAGGTGCTGTGATGATTTACCCGTGCCACTAGGCCGTCAGCCCATGCCGAGATATTCAGCGCAAAGTCTTTGACCGACTCACGGTTGCCCATTGCTCCATTTTGTTGGTCGAGGTAAACCGCATGCCCCCCTAATTTATTGATACCAATATCAAACGATAACCGAGTACGCAGGCTTGGTTTTTCATAAAGCGTCACTATCGACTTACCCGTCAAGGCATTGGCATACTCTTGTGGCTGACTCTTTATATTTTGTGCAAGCTGTAATAACTTTAAAATCTTTGCTTGGTCTAACTCTAGACCGGTTAAAAAATGCTGTAACATATTCTTTCCTATGGCGTTATCTTTGTACCAACATGTGCGCCATTGAGTAACGCACCGAGATTTTCTGGCTTTTGCCAACTTGAGATATACACGCCACGTCGTAAGTGTTGGGCTGCGCGAAGGCTGGTCTTTACTTTGACCTCCATTCCGCCCACGATGACTCCTAAGTCTATTAACTCTTCTATTTGCGCTTGATTGAGCTGATGCAAAGGCTGTTTATCGCCATCTAGCACAGCTTCAACATCCGTCATAAAAATAAGTTCAGCATTGAGGAGACTAGCAATCTCAGCCGCAGCTTCATCGGCATTAACGTTGAATAACTGTCCATCATCTCCAAGGCCTACAGAGCTGACCAATGGCGTACGGCCAAGCTCCAACATAGCTGGCAGTAAACTCGAGACTCCCTTAACACACTCACCAACTTGACCAAGTGCTTTGAGTTTTTGTTTTGCAATTAGTCCTGCTTCATATAAGCAACATCCAACGGGCTGCAATCCAGCAGTGATTGCCTGTGCCATCAACTGCTTATTGGCACAGCCAGCTAACGCGCCAACAATGTATGGCATCTGTTCTTTGGGGCTAATACGTAAGCCTTGGTGTTTTGCCGTAGCAAACCCAGCATCGTTCAACCAACGATCAACCAGCGCGCCGCCACCATGTACCACGACAAAATGCTTGTTTTTGTCTTGCTCACTCACATGAGCCAATTGTTTAAATAAGGCATTGGCTGCATCTTCTGTATCGAGTACCGCACCACCTACTTTTATCACCCAAGTTTGCATTACCATGCTCCCTTTAAACCCAATTCAGGCTGCAATTGACTGGCTAAATTCATGCATTGTAATGCTTGACCCGCAGCACCTTTTAAAAGGTTATCAATGGCAACAACCACTATCAGCTGACTCCCTTGTTGCTGCCAACCAATATCAACATATGGCAGCCCTGCAACCCCTTTGATTGAAGGCAACTGCGCACCTTTTAATCTGATCAATGGCTCATCGGCTAACACTTGGTATGCGGCTTCAACTTGTTGACTGGTCACTTGTGGGTTTAGCTGAAGATAAATAGTTTCTAAAATGCCACGAGCAAAATTGCCTAAATGCGGAGTAAATAGCACTTCATGGCCAAGGTATTGGCTAATTTCAGGCGTATGGCGATGGTTAAACAAGCCATAAGGAGCCAAAGAAACTTCACAAAAATGAGTATTAATACTGGCCTTTCTACCTGCCCCCGTTACTCCAGAAACGGCATTGATTATAATTTTTTCATCTGCGATTAAACCGGCTTGTTTAAGCGGTTTTAGTGCATTAAGCGCAGCGGTTGGATAGCAACCAGCAACAGCAACCAGTTGTGCTGTAGCTATTGCTTGAGCATTCCACTCAGCGAGGCCATATTCAGCTTGTGCTAGCCAATGTTCATAAGGATGACTAAAGCCGTAATATTGCTCGTAATCTTGATTCGTTGCTAAACGGTAGCCACCTGATAAATCAAATACCTTTTTCCCCATTTCAAGAAACTTTGGGGCAAGTTCAACACTAACTTTATGATCAGTGCACAAGCACACATAATCAGCGTGTGTTTGAATTTCAACAAAAGCTTGCTGCGTTAAAGGCAGTAAAGGCGTGTCGAGCAAAACTCCATGCTCTGGATATAACTGACTCAATAATTTGTTTTTATCCAAGCTTTGCTCTGACACGTAACAACCTGACAGGGAGAAGTTAGGGTGTTTGGCTATCAAACTGGCAAGCTCCGCGCCGCTATAACCACTGGCGCCAACTACTGCGATTTTTTTCGTTACATTCATCATTTTTGACAGTGCTCTCTAATTTGTATTGCGTTTTCTAGTGAAAATGAAATTAAATGGTGAATGAGTATCGTCGCATGCCAGCCTCTAAATATATTTATGCTAAAAAAGTGAATTGATATTCATACTAAACACCTTTAAATTGTTATGCAAACACTTTGGATAAATATTTTGGATTTTTTATGAGCAGCCCCTCTTTTTTAGCAATGTATCAGCAATTAATTGCCAACCCGTCAGTGAGTGCCTTAGACGAATCTTTGAATATGAGCAACCGACCGGTGATTGATTTACTCGCCAGCTGGTGCGAAAGCTTAGGCTTTACCGTCGAGATCACCGAACTGGAAAATGCACCTGGAAAATTCAATTTATTAGCCAAACGCGGGCAAGGTCATGGTGGTTTAATGCTTGCAGGACACACCGATACGGTGCCCTTTGATGACAGTAGATGGAACTTCAACCCCTTCAAGCTGGAGCAGCATGACAATCGTTTATACGGTCTTGGCTCTATTGATATGAAAGGTTTTTTTGCGTTTATTATAGATGCAATAAAAACCCTTGATGAACAGGGAGCCGTACAATCTGAGCCTCTGCTCATTCTTGCCACTGCAGATGAAGAAACAACGATGGCCGGTGCACAACAAATAGCTATGCACCCAGATTTAAAACCTGCGCGTTGCATCATCGGCGAGCCTACCGACATGACACCGGTTTATACACACAAAGGGCATATGAGTAGTGCCATTCGCGTGACCGGACGCTCAGGTCATAGCTCAGATCCAGCACGTGGGCTCAACGCAATTGAAATCATGCACAAGGTCATTGCACAATTATTACACCTTAAAGAAGAGTTAAAGAATAAATATTCACTTAGTGATTTTGCGATCCCTTACCCAACTTTAAACTTGGGCCATATCCACGGTGGGGATAATGCCAATCGCATTTGCGGTTGCTGTGAATTACATATTGACCTGCGCCCATTGCCAGGTTTGAGCATCAAAGAACTACAAGCTTTGCTTCTTGAGGCAGTCGCACCGCTCAATGCTCAATACCCAAATAGCGTCTCTGTTATCGACTTGCACGACCCAATTCCTGCCTTCAGTGGTAAAACGGATAGCGCCTTAGTGAAACTGGCAGAACAAGTATCAAAAACTAAAGCGGTTGCTGTAAATTACTGTACTGAAGCCCCCTTTATACAGCAACTTGGGTGCGAAACCATTGTCATGGGACCTGGCAGTATAGAACAAGCGCACCAACCTGATGAATACTTAGCCATGGAGAAGATAGCTCCTACACAGCAGCAAGTCCGCCAGTTAATAAATGAATTGTGCTTTAGTTAGTGCTTTAAGTAGGCATCTATGCTGATGTAAACTAGAAAAAAACCCAATAGCCAGACGCGAATGACTGTAAAAAAGTGGACCCTAAAAAGCATTGCTGCACACCTTGGTGTATCAAATGCAACTGTATCAAATGCTTTCAATCGACCCGATCAGTTATCAAAGCGAAAGAGAGAAGAGATCTTATCTGCATGTCATGAACTTGGCTACTTTGGTCCAAATAAAGCTGCACGCTCTCTTAGAAAAGGTACCTTTAATATTGTCGCACTGGTTTTGCCCGACAGCATTGAATATATGGTCTCGGATCCTGTCGCTAGTAGCTTTATGCGGGGTGTTGCAAACGTGCTTGAGCCTCAGGATATCAATTTGCTGCTGTTCTCTGGTAACGCAGATAACGTCAGCAATGTCGTTGACTTTGTTGATGGCTTTATCTGTTATGGCAGACCAAGAAATACCAAACTCATTGACCACCTAGAAGCGCTAGATAAAGACGTGGTGGCGGTCGATTTTGAGCTTAACAAACAAGCAAGTGTAAATATAAATAATCACCAAGCGGCCTATGATGTTGCCAATCAGGCATTCAGCGCATTTAAAAATACCGAAATAGCAGCAAATGTTGCCATTTTGGGGTTGCGTCTATTAGACACCGAGCTTATTTGCCGTGTCTATGATCACCACTTGCCAAAACTCAACACTTCGATTGCACATCAACGTTTGTCAGGGTTTAGGCAAGCATTACACGAAGCCAATATCGCCATACCAGATGATCGAACTTGGAATATCCCCGAAAGCAGTGAACGCTGGGCACGTATCGCCGCTAAAGAAGCCTTAAGCGTGCAACCACGTCCAAATGTATTATTATGCATGAGTGATTTAATTGCGCTTGCCGCGGCACGTGAGGCACTTGAACAAGGGATAAAAGTGCCTCAAGAACTAAAAATAGTGGGTTTTGACGGTATTGAGGAAGCCCAACGGTTTAACCCCGCTATCACCACCATACACCAAAATAGTGAGGCTAAAGGGCAACGGGCTGCCGAACTGTTTATCAATAAGCACAAACAACAAGTGATCTTACCGTTTGAATTAAAAATGGGCCAATCCACTTAGCCCCTTTGATTTTTGAACCTTACTAATTAACCTCAGCTGCACATAAGAGAATTTGCCCAATAAAGCTATTTCACTCACTCTCTTCGTTATTTTCATTTGTAATAGCTCGCTATTACTTCACGAAAATGCCTTGATAGTGAGCGAAATATCGTCATTGGATATTGAAGGGGTTGCAATGTCTCTCTTCTGAGCTATCAAAACTCTTATCCGCAGCTGAGGTTAATTATTAAGCAAATCCGCTAAGTTAATGACCTTATTTTGTTTGGCGCTACTTAAGCTAAGTACGGTTGTTCCTTGTATCAAATCAATATCGAGACAAGCAAGCTCTTGTTGATTTTGCCACTTCATGCTCAGTATGCTATTGCTACCTTGCACTGAAAACTCTCCATTGAATGCATTACTCTCATTTCGCAGTTTAATAAGCGAAAACAATCCTTTAACAACGGGTTTAGCTAAGTGTTTTTTCACTTGCTCTAAAGATAAATAACTTCGGTTGATATCTCTGCCTACTTGCGTTTTTTCCAGCAATGCCATGTCGTTGTTTAATGCCAATAACCCACCGTAGTATACTTGCGGTACACCTGGTGAAAAAAACTGTATCGCCCGTGCGGTTAAATACGCAAAGTCATCTTTACCCAATGCGTCGTAATAGCTGCAATTTACTTGGTATAAGTCAACATTACTTGCAGCAGCCCCCGTCGCTTTTAAACTCTCTCCTTGACTATTGGCATGAATTGTTTGCACTAAATGATCGACCTCTGTGGCAGTTAATAGCCCAGCTTTATCACCTTCAGGACCCGCATCAACAATACCAATGCCATCATGGGTATCAAGCACCGTTAAACAATTTCGAGGCGAGATAGTTAACCAAGATACCAACGCGTCTACATTTTTACTAAACAAGGTGTGTAAGATAAGCGGTGGCAGTGCAAAGTCATAAACTCTATCGACTTTTTTAGCCACCGCTATCTGAGTTTTATAATGACTGTGGATCTCAGCGATAGTTTCCATGCCCAACTCATGCGCTTGCTCAGCTAATTGCTTTATAAACGCAAAAGTTTCATCTGTCATAAAACAACTGGTACCAGCGCGCTTAATCGCAAATCCAGCAGCATCAAGACGAATAATTTTCACACCATTTTTAGCAAATAAATTCAAAACCTTATCTAAATACCCCTTACCCGCATCAGTCTCAACATTGATGTCTATTTGATTGTCAGTAAAAGTAGTCCAAAAATTGACAACTTCGCCGCTCGCCAGCTCTTTAGGCGAAAAACAGCTCGTTGGCCGCGGTCTGAAAATCGCATCGGCTTGGGTTTTAGTTATACCATGAGGAAATACATCGGTTTCTTTTAAAAACATAGACCAGTAAGATGAACTAGAACCATTTTTCAACACATCTTTAAACTCAACCGACTGAGCAGAAACATGATTGACTATTAAGTCAGCCATCACTTCATACTCTTGCCCAATATCGCTCAGTGCCTGCCAATTACCAAGGCGACTATCTACCTGTGCATGATCAATAGGATCAAACCCAGCGTCACTGCCATCTATGGGGTAATAAAATGGTAAAATGTGTACGCCGCTGAATAACCCGTCAAATGATGTATCAAGAAGTTGCTTCAGTTGTGCTAAACCACTTCCAGTTAAACGATCAGCATAAGTGATCAATTGCACTTGGTTTTTCATATTTTCACTCAATATTCTAATGTTGATTCTTAATCGATTAAGATATATCTTTATTCAACACCTAGATATATTCAAGCATTATTTACAATAAAATTGGCTGATCCACCTGAAACAACCACTAGACTTATTACAGATCAGCCGCTTAACCGTTGAGGTAAGTTTTATGACAACCAGCAACCTAACTACACTTCGCTGGCTCACATACATGATGTTCTTTATGTTTGCTATGACATCAGATGCTGTGGGCGTGATCATTCCAGAGTTGATCGAGCAGTATAATTTAACCATGACACAAGCCAGTGCATTTCATTATGCTCCCATGATTTGGATAGCAATAAGTGGCCTATGCTTGGGTTTTCTGGCGGATAAAATTGGCCATAAAACAACGATTTTGATTGGTTTAACGCTGTTTTCTATGGCTTGTTTTGCGTTTGCTGCAAGCAACAGTTTTTTGGTTTTCGTGATATTACTGAGCATTATAGGAGTTGCGATTGGCCTATTTAAAACCGCTGCTTTAGCATTACTGGGTAGTCTAAGTCCGACTAGCCATGCACACACCAAAACGATGAATACCGTTGAGGGCTTTTTTGCACTAGGCGCTATTGTAGGGCCAGCTCTGGTAAGTTACATGATAATAGCGGGTGTAAGCTGGATTTATCTTTATGTTTTAGCAGGAATACTGTGTATTTTGCTTGCCTTAGCAACGCTCAAAGTACGCTTTGCAGCCAAATCGCAACCGGTATCTTCTCAAGCACCGAGCTTTAAGCATACTCTATTGATGTTTAAAGACTTGCACGCCTTAGGTTTTTCTGCAGCCATTGCCCTATATGTTGCCACCGAAGTAGCCATTTATGTTTGGATGCCTACCCTACTAAAAACCTATCAAGGCGAATGGACTTTACTAGCAACGTATGCGCTAACTATTTTCTTTATCTTAAGAGCCCTCGGGCGGTTTATGGCCACTTGGCTACTCAACCTATTTAGCTGGCAACTGGTGATGCTTGTATTGAGCACTGCAATTTTCTTATGTTATTTAGCTACTTATCTTTTTGGCGTAAACGCAGCCGTAGTAAGTTTACCGCTCAGCGGGCTATTTATGTCAATGATTTACCCAACTTTAAACTCTAAAGGCATATCTTGTTTTGCAAAACATCAACACGGCTCGGTAGCAGGGGTTATCTTGTTTTTCACCGCACTATCAGCAGCAGTGGCACCATTATTAATGGGTGTAGTGAGTGACCACTTTGGCCATATCGAATACGGCTTCGCGCTCGCCACCGCATTTGCCGCTTTGTTGATGCTGGCAATGTTATATAACTGGTGGCAAGACCCTGCGCAAATACGCCTAGCCGACAGCTAACCTCACGTTAAAAGCGCCCAACACTGCACCAAGATGGGCACTTTTTTCGTATTAATTACAACCAGTTAAAAATAAACGCACAATTATCGCGCAAATATTCATTGCAAAACATGTTATTTTTGCTAACTTACTTAATCGATTAAGTATGTAACTACACATGAGTGGTGCCATACTGCAAATTGACAACAACGAGGCACATTATGAGAAGAATAACCCCAACTTGGTTTGCCCTAAGTGCAATTACACTTGCGATAGGTTCAAATGCATCAGCGCAAGAGCAAGCCCAAAGTATCGCCAAACCTAAAAATGAACTAGAAAAAATCATCGTAACGGGCGTGCCACAAAAGCGCACAGTCATGGCGTCTAGTGTCTCGGTTAGTAGCATCTCGGCTGAACAAATTAATGTATCAACTCCTAGAACCACGGCTGAGGCATTTAGAATTCTGCCCGGAGTTCGCTCTGAATCTACAGGCGGTGAAGGTAATGCGAATATCGCCGTCAGAGGTCTACCCGTAGCATCTGGCGGAGCTAAGTTTTTGCAATTACAAGAAGATGGCTTACCGATTTTACAATTTGGCGATATTGCTTTTGGTAATGCTGATATTTTTATGCGCCTTGATACTACCGTGCAAAATGTCGAGTCTATCCGCGGAGGTTCGGCTTCAACTGCAGCAAGCAATGCACCCGGTGGTATTATTAACTTTATCTCTAAAACCGGAGACAGTGAGTCGGGCAGTATCACAACCACATTCGGTTTAGATTATGACGAGTTTAGAACCGACTTCGAGTACGGCAGTTACCTGTCGGATTCTGTGCGTTTTCATATTGGAGGCTTTGTACGTCAAGGCGAAGGAGCCAGAAATACCGGCTATACGGGTAACCAAGGCGGTCAAATCAAAGCGAACCTAACCAAAGACTTTGATAACGGTTATGTTCGACTTTACTTCAAGCATTTAGATGACAAGAGCACGGGTTATCTGCCCATGCCAATGCGCGCAAACGGCGACTCCATAAGCGGGTTTGACGCGCTTAGTGATACACCTCATTCAGCGTATTTTATCAAAACACAAGGTTTAGGCGCGGACAATGAAAATCGACAAGGGGATATGCGTGATGGCATGCATCCGCAAGTTGACAGCTTTGGGGTAGAAGCCAGTTTTGATTTAGACAACAACTGGACAATAGAAAACCGTTTACGCGTTTCTAGCGTTAAAGGCACCTTTAATGCACCATTTCCTGCCGAAGTGGGTGATGCACAAAATATTGCTGCTAGTATTGCTGGTGAAAGTGCAACACTGAAATATGCCAATGGCCCGCAAGCAGGCATGACTGTAAGTGACCAAAATATCATGCGAATTCATACCTTTGATGTAGAAATGCAAGATTTTGGTTCACTCGTTAACGATATTAAATTAACTAAAACGTTAGCAAGTGACACCTCCATCACTGTGGGCTTTTACGCGTCAGAGCAAAGCATTGCCATGTCTTGGCTGTGGAATTCTTATCTAATGGAGATCAAAGGCGATAATGCCGCATTGATTGATGTATTTGCAGTGGATGGTGCATCATACTCAGACAATGGCCTTTATGCTTATGGTACACCTGCATGGGGCAATTGCTGTCAACGTAACTACGATACCGATTACTCAACAAGAGCCCCTTATATCGCAGTGTCTAGTCAACTTGGTGATTTTACCTTTGATGCAAGCGTGCGTTATGACTGGGGTGAAGCAACAGGCACATACGCAGGCGCCGTGGTGTCAGAGCGTGATATTAATGGTGATGGGGTTATCTCAAAACCCGAAGAGCAAGTGGCAGGAATTAATCTAGCTAATCCTAGTGTGGTTAATTATGACTGGGATTACACCAGTTACTCTATCGGCGGTAACTATCAGATCAACAATAGCCGAGCTGTTTTTGCCCGACTCAGTGAAGGGGCGCGTGCCAATGCAGATCGCTTACTGTTTGGTAAAGTTGCGCCAGACGGCAGCGTTACAAAAGAAGATGCGATTGATGAAGTCACACAAGTTGAATTAGGCCTTAAACAGCGCTTTGACAATGGCAGTTTATTTGCCACCGCCTTTTATGCGCAAACTGAAGAGCAAAATTTTGAAGCCACCAGCCAACAATTTTTTGACCGCCAATACGAGGCACAAGGCATTGAGCTTGAAGGCGTTTACTTTTTTGGCTCATTTGATTTTAGAGGTAATTTAACGTGGACCGATGCTGAAATTACCAAAGATGCATTATCTCCAGATGTGGTTGGACACACGCCTCGCCGACAGGCTGATTTTATCTATTCCCTGATGGGACGGTACAACATGGCACAAGGAGCCATTGGAGTGAGCTTGATTGGTACCAGCGATGCCTATGCGCAAGACAACAACGACTTAAAACTTGATGGCTATACTCAGGTCAATGCTTTTGCCAGTTACGATGTCACTCAAAACCTGTCAGTGTCTTTGAATGTTAATAACCTATTCGATACTGTCGGGATCACAGAAGCTGAGGAAGGCGTGATACCAGATAATGGAATTATTCGCGCCCGCAGTATCAATGGCCGTACAACGTCATTTACACTCAAGTATCAATTCTAGAGGGCTTACTATGTCACACTGTGCTGCGATGAAATTAACCTGTTTTGGCGAGGCGTTAATTGACTTACTGCCAGATCAAAAAGGCGCGCTATTGCCCATTGTCGGAGGTGCCCCCGCCAATGCGGCCGTGGGTTTTGCGAAGCTCGGCGGTAACGCTGAGTTTATAGGTGGACTGGCAAACGACGCTTTTGGCAAAAAGATCCGCAGCACATTAGAATCTTATGGTGTAACGACAAGGTATTGCCCAGCTTTTGATAATACTAATACGGCACTTGCTGTCGTGACCCTTGACGAACACAACGATAGGCAGTTTAGTTTTTATCGCACTCAAAGCGCCGATCTATTAGTACGCGAAGCTGACTTTGCCAAGTTTCAGTGGCCTGTGTGTGGGTTATTCCATTTTTGCTCTAACACGCTCACTACCAGTGAGATTAGCAAAACTCATATGGCGCTACTTAAACAAGCAGATGTACACCAACAACTTATTAGTTTTGATATAAACCTTAGATTGAATTTGTGGCATGACGTATCGCAACTGAGCAGTCGTGTGGAAGCCTGTTATGCCTACTGCGACATTCTCAAATTTAGCCTTGAAGAGCTGGAATACTTGAGCGAAGCAGCTAATTCAACACCCCAACAATACTGCCATTGGCTATTTTCTTTGGGCGTTAAAGTTGTGTTGGTTTCCAATGGTCAGCACCCTGTGCAGCTGCGTACTCAAACACAATATGTTGAAGTAGCCACGCCAGATATTGAGGTGATTGATACCACTGGCGCGGGTGACAGCCTGATCAGCGGCTTTTTATTCTATATCTCACAACTTGGTGTGAACAAAGTGAATTTAGCCAATAGCACTGATAAGCTGGAATTAGCCGCTAAATTTGCAGTTAGGTGCGGCGCGCACACCTGCACTCAACTTGGTGTAATGCAGGCCTTGCCAACGCTAGAGCAAGTCTCTTAACCCCTTTTAAAAACACAAAAGCTGGCAAATGCCAGCTTTTTCTTACAACTTACAGCCAATTTTATTAAATCGGTGATCCTGGTGGCATTTTCAGTGCTTTAAAGCCTTCTGGCCATTTGCCAGTGTCTAAAAAGGCATTGACCTGTCTTGCCAGTTCATGACGATAAGCGGTTTCTTCACTCACGTTGCTAAATAACGATTGCTCATCAAACTGCTTGGCAACTCGCATCAACTGAAATCTCAGCTGTGCTTGTACTTCTGGCTCTACTTTGTCAGAGCTGGCAAGTTGTGCCATACGTGCTGCCGTCAAATACTGTACACGTTGGCTAAGTTTTAGCGCCATTGCACCACTTGCTTGTGCGTCAAATACCTTTCTATATAAAGCGTTTAGCATTTGCACCAAACCAAAATGCTTGGCATCGCGGGCATGATGTTGTGATAAACGATTTAAACGCTCAGCATTGAGTAATAGGCTCAAACTATGATTGGCAGCCACTTCAGGCAACGCCATAGCATCAAGTACTAGGCCGGTTCTGCCATAAATGCTTTCACGCGTTTTGCTTTCACCATAGGCTTTAGGCGGAATCAATGCTAATACTCGCTCAGGGATACGTAACTGCTCAGCATCTAAGGTTTTTAATACCGCCTGTAGTGCTTTTCTTTGCTGTGCATTGTCTACAATCTTAGCGCCTTTTACGGCTTGAGCACTGCGTACTTCATAACTGTAATCTACCCCACCTATGAGTTTAACCGCAGACTCCACTTGATAACGGTGGAATAGATAAAGTGGCACCAGCTTTTCTTCTAGTTGAGACAACGCCACGCCTGACTTAATATTGTTAATGCCAAAGCTATTTAGCGCCTGCTTGCGCACATCAAGCACACGTTGCAGCTCTGCGGCTGGGTCATTACCGTTATCCCATAAATGCGCCGTAGGATGCGCGCCACCTTGTGCTCGAGCATCACTATCTGAAATAAATTCTAACCCTAACTCACGGTTTTCATTCAAAATAGCCTGCAACCCTTTAGCTTCATCGGCTTTACTAAAGTCGCTGTAGCCATATTTAATCACCTGCGTATCCCACTCACCCATGCCTTTAGCATAGCCCTGGCTGATATCTAACTTACCATTTTTATCAAAGCCAACCAGAGGATGTGGATAATCCATCACCGACGCTCTATCTTTGGCAGATGCCGAGAAGTTGTGGGCAATACCTAGCGTGTGACCAATCTCATGCGCACTTAGCTGACGAATTCTATCCAGTGCCATATCGTGCAAACGACTCACAACTTCATCACCCTTAACAAATGGTGCCGCTAACGCCTCAGCAATTAAGATATCTTGACGAACTCGCAGTGAACCCAGTGTCACGTGGCCTTTAATGATCTCACCTGTACGTGGGTCAATGACTGATGCACCGTAAGACCAACCGCGCGTTGCTCGATGCACCCACTGGATCACGTTATAGCGAATGTCCATTGGATCGGCGCTATCAGGCAATATTTTAATTTGAAAGGCGTTTTTATAACCCGCAGCGGCAAATGCACTGTCCCACCACTTGGCACCATCTAGCAACGCGGTTTTTACCGGCTCAGGTACACCTGGGTCTAGGTAATAAACAATGGGCTCTACCGGCTCACTCACTTTGGCTGAAGGGTCTTTTTTTACTAAACGATGGCGAGGAATGTAGCGAACCAACATAGACTCGCCTAACGGCGCTGAGTAATCTTTATGCTCTATGCTCCAATAACCCGACTGTGGATGGAATTTACGAGGTTGGTAATTATCATCTGGCAATTTAACCAATGAATGATGCTGATGAACGGTGATGGCATATGGGTCTGCAGCTGCTTGGCGAACAAATTCACCCGGTTTAGACCCAGTAAAGGTGAGCACCGCTTCTAATTCCGTGTTTTCAACAAAAGCCTTACTGCGAGGCATAAACACCGCGCTACGGCTTTTATCTAGACTAAAACTACCCTGCTCACGCTGCGCCAGTGTTCTACTTACTGCATGGACATCCGACAATAAATAAGGCGTGTAATCAATAAGCACACTGTCAGCGTCTTCTGCTACGACAGTGAACCCTTGCAGGATACTGGATGCAAACGCTTCGTTGACACTTTGCTGCTCCGCGGGATTTGCAGAGCTTGCACGATAGTAACTGTTTAAAGCGCGCAGCATCACTTTATCGCCAAAGCGCTCAAATTGAACGAGATATGTGCCGCCTAACTGCCCTCTATCTAGGCCAATGTCATTGGAACCCACCCCGTAAGGTAAGCTATGCTGTAATAAAAATGGTTGCTTAAGCTTGTCGACATCTAAGTAAATTTTGCCGCTGTTGGTATCGGCATAAAAGGAATAATAGCCAGGAAAACGATTTAACTTGTCAGTAAACTCGTCAATGGGCTTAATTGCTGCGACGGCTTGAGTTATCATAGCGCCTAGCAAAGTAAAGAGAACGAAAGATAGCTTCCCTATTTTTCTCATATTCTTACCTTGTTATTAGTGGTTTTAATGGCTGATTAAACCCCAGTATATAAAGTTGTATACAAAATTCAGCTATTTTAAGACGAAATTACGTGCAGCGTTGGTCTCCTCTCACATATAAAGGCCGCTGCCACAACGTTATCAGGATCAAAAATATGCGTAGACTCCCTCCAGTGCTTATTGAAGATGGTTGTTCAAGAGAGTTACTTTCTCTTATTCGTACAATTTTAGCGGCATGTAAAGAGATTTCATTCCGTGTTGGTCAAGGCGCCCTATCTGGCGTACTCGGCTCAACACTTGATGAAAACATTCAAGGTGAAACTCAAAAAAAGCTAGATGTTTTATCTAACCAACTTTTAAAAGACATTCTACTTGAGTCTGGCTACGTTAAAGCAATTGCATCAGAAGAAGAAGACTACACCGTAGCGGGCAACCCTGACGCCGAATATATTGTGGCATTTGACCCACTAGATGGCTCATCAAATACTGACATTAACTCACTTGTGGGTACCATCTTCTCCATTATGAGAGCGCCAAAAGATTCAGATCCTGCCGATGAGCGTATTTTTATGCAGCCAGGCCATCAGCAAGTTGCGGCAGGTTATGTACTTTACGGTCCATGCACCACCTTAGCACTGACTATAGGTAAAGGCACACGTATTTTCACATTAGATAAAACTCACGGCAGCTTTATGCTAACCGAGGAGTTTGCCAAAATTCCTGAAGACACCAAAGAGTTTGCAATTAACGCCTCTAACCAGCGTCATTGGCAGCCTGAGATGCAAAACTACGTCAATGACTTGTTGGCTGGTGAAACTGGCCCGCGTGGTAAAAACTTCAACATGCGCTGGATAGCCGCCATGGTTGGCGACGTACACCGCGTACTGTGCCGTGGTGGTTTGTTCACCTACCCTGCGGATACCAAAGATCCAAACAAACCATATAAGCTACGTTTATTATACGAAGCCAACCCAATGGCCATGCTTGTTGAGCAAGCAGGCGGTATAGCTCATACGGGTGAAGAGCGTATTTTGGAGATTGAGCCGCAAGAGATCCACCAGCGTGTTTCGGTGATCTTAGGCTCTAAAAACGAAGTGGAAGCGTGCTTGGGGTATCATAAGTAAGCTAAACATTTTAAAGCGAAAAGCGAGCATCAGCTCGCTTTTTCATTGTAACAGCGCCATTAATTGACTGATTTTTTCGAGGGTTAATTCACCCATTTGTTCGGGGTTAGAAAGCGCATAGAGTACCCCCTCAACGTGGCTATGATCTATATCACCACGCATTTCTAATAAATTTGCCCATAACTCTATTTCATCAATATCTACCTGTCCTTGCAGTACTTGCCTCAAAGCAGCACATATATCGACGTTACTAACAACGTAGCAGCTCTGATCCTGTGGATAATTCATCAGGCGTGTGTAGACATTTTGATAGCCTGGCGCAAAACGCACCAACGTTGCTAAATCTTGGTAATGGGCTGTGGTATTATCTATGTCGTTATTCATCACGTTGGAAATTTCATGCTCTGTTCTAATTGCAAGCAACAAATCAATTGCAGTGCCAATCAGCAATGCTGGTGTATGGAGTTGCCCAACATTTTACCTTTATCAGACGCTGATGGCTGTTTATGCCGAGCTTGTTTGATCACAAAGTTACGCACGTACATTGATAGCTTAAGCCAAAAGCCCATAGCGGAGCAACTGGCATTAGCCCGTCCGTTCAAGCATTCAGCGGCCATTGAAGGGCTTGATTACAGCATTGAAAAAGGCTTTTTAGTCATGAGTCGCTGGGCGCATCTAAAACGCGGCAGCTGTTGTGGCAATGGCTGTAAACACTGCCCTTTTAGCTAAACACCCGTTGCAACAGGCAAATCACTAGGTTGTCCCCATTCGCTCCAAGAGCCATCATATACCGCCAAGTTTACAAAGCCGCACTCATCTGCTGCCATTGCTAAAATGCAGGCCGTTACGCCAGAGCCACAGCTAAACTGCAAGGCTTGATCGGTCACGCCTAAGTTTGCAAAAAGCGTCTTTAATGCTTCCACTGACTTTACCAAACCTTGCTCATTGAGTATTTGCTGATACGGTAGATTTTTACTATTGGGAATATGCCCACTTCGCATGTTTTCTCGCGGCTCTGAGTCTTCGCCTGTAAAACGTTTAGTCCCACGCGCATCAAGTAAAAGTATCGCGTCATTATTTATCGCTCTGAGCACCTGCTGACTATCAATAAAGTAATTCGCTCGCGGTTTTGCAACAAAATCTCCCACGTCTTGATTGATGGCGTACTCTTGCACACACGGCAAATCAAGTGCTTGCCAACGCGGTAAACCGCCATCGAGCACGTATACCTGCTCAAAGCCCATACTTTTAAACATCCACCACGCTCTTGCAGCACTAAACAACCCCATGTCGTCATAAACAACGACGGTATCTGTTTGATTAATACCTAGCTGGCGCATATTGGCTTGAAATTGCGTACTTTCGCACATGCTATTAGGTAAATCTGTATTGGGATCTGATAAAGCACCACTGATATCAAAACGTTTTGCGCCGTGAATAATGGCACTCGGAGCATAGGATGTCTTTACGCCGGGCTTGACTATGCCAGCGTCCAATACATGCACTTTATTGAGGTGCTCAGCCAGCCATTCACAGCTTTTTAAATTCTTCACTTCTACTCCTTTTTGTTCACCGTAACAGATGAAGTTTTATATATTATCAAGTTATACTAGGCCAATATAATGGTGCAATAAAGCTTCGATATAATTTTGAAAACACTGCAAACTGAACAGGTAAAAGGTCCAATTCTCGTCGTATTACCTAAATTTATTGGTGATGCTATCAATGCTATACCTGCTATGAAGCTCTTACATACCCTGTATCCCAATAATAAATTAGTGCTGTTAGCCAGCGCTGCCGTATGCGAATTGCTCACTCGAGCTGAATTTACTAACCTTGATTTTGTATGCGTTGATAGTTTTGGCAAAAGCAGAGTTTCAATAAAACTGATTAACGAATTACGAAAGCGTAAATTGTCACTCGCTTTTTTATTTAGGGGCTCGCTTGGCGATGCGTTATTGTGCAAACTTGCTGGCATAAGGACACTTATTGGTTATGCACAAAATGGTCGTTCTCCGCTGTTAAGTTACGCTCTGAGACTAAACCCTAACCATCACTATATCAATCGCTATTGTAGACTTATCAATGAGCCTCATAACAACCCTTTTGCGTATTTTACTCATCCAACTTTGCGCACTGACTCATATACACGCCCTGATAATAGCCAAAATAGAAAAGTCATTTGTGTATATATGGGTAGTGCAAATAAGGGGACTAGATATTACCCAAGTCAAAGTGCCCACACTGCACTTTCACAAATCGCTCGGCAAACTGAGTGTGAGTTCTTGCTTATAGGCGCTGAGCACGAAAAAGCAGACAATGCTCAATTATGTCATGCGTTAAAGTCAAGTAATATCGAAGTGACTGATCTCAGCGGTAAAACCAATATGACAGAACTAGTCGACACTATCGCACAGTCAAATTTAATGATTAGTATAGATTCTGGCCCCATGCATATTGCATGTGCTGTTAACGTAAATTGTATCGCTTTGGTTGGCATAGGCACGAGCCCTTGGTCATCTGTCGAGCCACTCACAAAACGATGCATCCCTCTTTTTGCTAACCCTCTTATGCTTGATGATTCAAAAAAGCTCGCATCTATCTCACCAGATAAACTAGCAAAACTTGCAATCAACTTACTTAAAACACAAATCGACAAGGACACTGAACGTGAATACTCGCAATAAGACAACCCCCATTCCCGTAAGTGTATTCATTGTCACGTTAAATGAGCAACGCTACATAGCGCAAGTACTAGAAAGCATAAAAAGCTTTGCTGAAATTATCGTTGTAGACTCTGGCAGTTCTGATGAAACAGTTAGTATCGCAGAGCATTTTGGCGCAAAAGTTTACCACCAAGATTGGTTGGGGTTTGCCAAGCAAAAGCAGTTTGCTTTGGAAAAGTGCAGTTATGACTGGGTACTTAACTTAGATGCAGATGAAGTATTGACTGATGCTTGTATCGACGAAATTATTAAACAAATTGAGCTCGATAAGTATTCTGCAGTGCGCTTTCAACGGGATGATATTTTTATCTATAAAAAGCCCAGTTTACTTGCTCGCAAAGATAATAATGTGCGATTTTATAAACGCAATAACGCAAAATTTAACGTAAATCAACAAGTACACGAAAGTGCTAAAATTGAAGGACCAGAGCTCAAATCAACAGCGAGCTTTGTTCATCATGGGTACAATGAAGTCGCAACGCTAGTTCTGAAAACCAACGACTACTCCACATTAAAAGCGCAAGACAAATTTGCCAGTAACAAGCGCAGCTCTCTAGTTAAACTACTACTGGTTTTTCCTGTTACTTTTATCAAAGAGTTTTTTATCAGAAGAAAAATATTTTCGGGCAGAAGAGGCTTTATTTTATCGATGATAAATGCGCAGTACGCTTTTTTAAAAGAAGCAAAACTTTTTGAGCTCCACGAAAAAGCGAAGCATCAACAAAACTAGATCTTTATTATCTGTGCACGCATTGGAGCCAAACGCGCTAGAATTTTATTTTGTATTGGATGAGCAATACCCGTTTCGCTCATGGCGGCTATCAGCAAGTCTACCGTATGATTGAAGTCATGTTCATTAATTTGCATGCCTGTGTGGATCTGCGCCATGCTGTCACCTTCGTACGTGCACGGGCCATCTAATACATCACACATATGGGCAATAAATCCAGCACGAAAATGGCTCACATTGGTTTGCTTAAAATAGGCAAAAACCACATCATCTTTACCGATTTGATTGATAAACGCATCCACTAGCTTCTCTAACCCAGCTTGTTCGCCTACCTGCTGATATAAAGAGTTTGGTGAGCTTTGACAGGCTGGTAACGCAATCAGCATGGTTATAATAAGTAATACGTTTTTGTAAAGTTTGCCCAGCGCCATTTAAAAGTACCCTGTGATAGATAAATACCAACCCATTTGTGCATCAACGCCAGCAATAGAGCCTAAATCTAACCATGCTGCGGTGATGTTAAACGATTTGTTAGGGAACCACGCGATGAATACATCTTTCCAGTGTGTTTCACCTAACTTCAAATTATTTGGCTTTTCACGAAACTCAACCCCAATCGCCACCTCTCTGGAGAGAAATACCGCACTACTGGCTTCCAGTAACCATGCCTTATCCGCTTGCTTCCCGCCAAACCCTAGTAAACCAATTTGGTTGGCCTCACTGTATCTCGTTGTTATACTCCAAAACCAGTTGTAGCCATTGATTGCACCCAAATGCAACTTACTTGCAGCTAAATAGATATCATCACCACGGGTACTATGCGCACCTAAAAGCTTGGCCACTTTGCCATCTTTTAATGATTTATGCTGTACGCCCACACTCAGTTGTGGCCATTTACTATACACAATATCGCCATAAAGCCTCACTTTAACGCCACTTACTGTTTGCTTAATACGGGTACTTAAGGCTGGAACATCAAATGTCTGCTGCGCGTAACTAAGCTCAACGCGGTCAAATAAATTACCTTGAAGAGCACACACATCTAACCGATAGTTTTTAACACTACCGCGACTACAAAAGCTACTAATAGACCATTCATTCTCGCTCGCATAGCCGGCCAATTGAGCCCAAGGAACAAGCCCCCCACCCGCACTGCCTTCTACTTGCGACACCCCAGGTGTTGCCAGCAATTTACCATCGGCAAATACTGCACTGCAAAACAGTAGCAGCGATAAAAAGCTAATCCACTTCATGGTAGTTACCAAGCCAATCCAAAAACTCCTGTGCTGGAAGTGGCCGACTTAAATGATAGCCTTGTGCATAATCACAACGCATTTGTTTAAGTAGATTTAAAGACTCTAAGTTCTCAACCCCCTCTGAAACCACCGAAAAACCCAATTGATGCCCCAGAGAAATTGTTGATTGCACAATACATTGATCTTGGTGCGACTCGTTCAATTTTAAAATAAACACTTTATCCAGCTTTAACTCATCAATAGGTAGCATTTTCAGTCTACCTAACGAAGTTTGACCAACACCATAATCGTCTAACGAGATCATCACCCCCAGTGATTTTAGTGCTTTGAGCGTGTTGATCCCTTTTTCTTCATTCTCAATCATATCGCGCTCTGTCAGCTCGATGGTTATGAGATTGGCTGGCACTGAATACTTAACAAGCTGCGCTTCTAGATGCGGTAAAAAGTGACTATGTGCGATATCTTGCGCTGACACATTAATGGCCGCTTTCATAGTCAGTCCTTCTTTAAGCCAACTGCCAACTTGTGCAACAACCGTACATACTACCCACTGCGTTAACTCCACAATAAGTCCTGACTGTTCAGCTAAATCAACAAATAACTCTGGAGAAACCCACTCGCCATTTTCTCGCTGCCACCTTATCAACGCTTCCACTTTATCGATTTTGCCACTGTTTATATTAAGCTTTGGCTGATAAGCCATAAATAGCTGGCCATCATCATTTTGCAGTGCATGCTTAAGCTCATCAATAATTTGCAGACGCTCTAAGTGTGCTTCATCTTCACCATTTTGATAAAAATAAACTTCATGCCCATCTTGCGCTGCTGTATCTACCGCAATTAAAGCTCGGCGCACCATATCTTCTGGGGTTTGCGCTTGTTCAGGATACTGCACTACACCGATACTAAAGCGTAAAGTGATCTCTAGTTTTTGAATCATGTAATGTCGATTGAGTGCCTGCTGTAGTTGCTCAACACACTGCTGCTTTGAAGTGTTGGGTGATGCTTCTATCACGCTTAAAAATTCATCGCCACCTAAACGAGCATTGAAACCCACAAACGATTCAGTAGACTCTTTGATCCGTTGTGCAACAGCTTGGATACAACTGTCTCCAACTCGTGGGCCTAACTTATCGTTAATATGCCGAAGACCTTTGATATCAAGCGCTATCAAGTAGAAAGCACGCTCTTTATCAATATATTGTGGCAAAAGATCCAAAGCAGCGGTGCGATTATAAAAATCGGTTAAGGTGTCATGACGAGCTTGAAAGCGGATCTGCTTCTCTCGTGTTTGAATGTCTTCACCCATTTCCTGAAAAGCATCAACCAGTTCACACACTTCTTTGCTGGGCCGTGACTCTGAAATGGTTGCACGATAATTCCCTTGAGCAAACTGTTTTGCCATAACCGTTAATTGCAAAAGCGGTGTGGCTAAGTTGCTCGCTAAGATTCCACTGGTAATAAAACCCAAAATAATAGTACCAAATGACAGCAAAATAACGGTGAGCACGAGCTTATCAAACTCTTGATAATGCTCACTCAAATCGGCACTTAGCACAACACGAATTGGGTTAGCTTCTAGTCCTGGCAGTTCTAGCTTTGCACTTAGGTAGACAGGGTCTTCACTAAACCAGCGTTCCACAATTTGACTGTCTATGTACTCAAGTAGGGTCAAGTGAGGCGGATGGTCATCCAAAGTGGTTGCTTTGAGTCCGGTGTGCGTTGCGATAAAGCTAATTTCCATGCCCGTTAATTCTTTTAGCTCTTTAGCAACCGCACTATCAATTTTGAACCCTACCACGCTGTATGCGATGGTACGCGGTGCCTTAACGGGTAAAACAATTACTTGATACAAGTTCTCACTTATCACCATAAAAGAAGAACTACTGCCTTGTGCCAGTAATTGTTTTAACAACTTTGATGTATCGGTGGGCAGTGTAATGTCGCTTTTATCTGCCGATATCAACTTGCCGCGGGTATTAAATAACAGCATTAAATCAGCATCTATACGCTGGCTATGGTTATATAGCACACTGCTTATTGTATCCGCATCTTGGGTTGCAACAGCTTGTTTAAAACCAAAGTCAGCAGTTAATACTGTTGCAGCAGTCACCAACAGCCGCTCTTTTGCTTTTAAATATTGCTGATATACATTTTGTGCCACTTGCATGTCTTGCTGCACTTGGCTCTCATTAAAATGGCTGGTTGACCACCAAAAGCTTACTAAACTCGACACTGCAGTAAGCAATACTAGACCAACGCATAACATGATAATGCGATGTTTTAAGCTAGTTCCCATGATGTTCCTTAAACATTTCACCAAATGTATTACGAGGTAACGGCGCTGTTAGTTCAATTTCTACCTTGGCTTCACTCATATCCACAGGCCAATTGTGCTTAACACGCTCTGTTATTTCTTCTTTTTGCTGAGGGTGCCATACAAAGTAAGACCTCGTACTGTCTGGCAGAGTCACTTTTCCGCGCTTATCAGAAACAAAGTGAGCCGGTGAGTTTGCCACATAGATGTAGCCAACCATTGAATCATGAATATTACACCCTAGCACCACGACCCCAGGCTGCTCAAAAACGATGGGCGCTTTTGGTGTTCCTGCATATAGTTTAAGTTCAAACGGTTTTGCTGGCGAAAAAGAATAAACATGATGTCGAATATCATCACTATTAGGAAAAGACACCTGTTGCCCTTGAACAATTGTCAGTAGCTTGGGCTCAAATTGTTTTTGAACCTGATCCATAATTGCGGGTGTGTTCATAACCGACTTGTGCGGTTTACTTGCCGCAGCCCCTAGTAACTCAACCACCGCATTCTCTACTGGCTCGTCAAATTGATCGACTAACGTCAATGTCTTTGCCTGTATCGCGCTACTGAGGCAGCTTAATATCGACAAACCCAGTGCAGAAACGATGTACTTGTTAAGATTGTTACGGGGCATACCTTGCCTTTAGTTATTCTATATTAACTGTAAGTTAAATGGACTAATCAGACAATTGCAAGGCATTTAGTAGATAAGCACCAATAAACACCCAAACGGTGTTTATTGGCTAAGTCTTTGGCAAGTTAGCTATTTTCAATTAAACCATACTGGCTATCTAAAATAGCGATAACATCTGCGCGGGGGTCTTGCGGAATAACCAACTCTTTGCCAACTATTTTGCTGGCAATACCGACATAGGTATCAGATACAGACATCATCACATCGACAGGTAGCTGGTAATTTTTGGCTAACTCCTCTCGCTCCCCCATACGATCTTTATTCAACAGCACGTCCGAATCAGGCACATTATTGATCAACAATTGGCGAAAGCCTTCTTTAGAATTTTCAATAATCTTACCATCGCGATACGCAGGCCCATCCCAAATACGTGATGAGTCTGGTGTACCAACTTCGTCAATATAAATCAGCTTTTCTTGACCATCAGTATCTTCGATGTAGCCAAATTCAAACTTAGTATCAACAAAGATTTGGTCTAATTTTGCAAGTTCAGCGCTTATCAAATCGAAGCCTTGAGCCAAAAGCTTTTCATACTTGGCAACATCATCTTCTGACTTAAAGTTAAATGCACTTAAATTATCAGTGATGTTTTTTCTACTGATGTTTACATCATCAACCGCAGGTACATCATCAAGACCGGTGATAATTCCCTTCGTAGATGGTGTAATTAAAAGTTCAGGTAGTTTTTGGTTCGCCTGAAGCCCTTCAGGTAACTCAAGACCACAAAAGTTGCGAATGCCCTTGGCGTAGTCACGCCACATACTGCCAGTGATATACTGACGTGCTATGGCTTCGACTCTAACGGTACTAGCTTTGCGAACAATCCACACGTAAGGATGCGGAATATCAACAATATGATTACCAGCAAGGCCCGCTTCGTCAAACAGCTTGAACCAATGCGCCGCCACACTATTTAAGGCAATACCTTTACCTGGCACGCCGTTAAGGCCATTTTCGCCTTGCCAAATACAATCAAATGCTGAAATTCGATCAGAGATCACCATAATTGCCAGCTCGGTACCCTCTGGTACGTCATACTGTTTTTCAGCGATTAAACGCGCACTATCTTCATCAGTGAGCCAATATACTGAACGAACTTTACCGCTGTGCACAGCACCTTTGGTACGAATTGGTAGATCGTCATTAACGTCTAAAACTTTGTAGCTACTCATTATTTCTCCAAGGCCGGATGCACCTTGCTAAAGGGTGCAAAAAAATGAGGGGGTTAGGAGGCGTTATAATAATCGTTCAGCGACAAAATCACAATCGGCAACGCGACTTGCCGCACAAAGTTTAGGTTTCAACGACACAAGGTTTAGCCTCACGTTAATCTGATATACCATATCAATAAAGCAGCACTGGCGATGTACAATGATTGAAATTAATAACTTGATTTATTCGTGGCAAAAACAAGCAACGCCCACTTTGACCATCAAGAATTTACGCATTAATCAGGGTGAGCACATATTTTTACATGGCCCCAGCGGCAGTGGTAAATCAACTTTGTTAGGTTTGCTTGCAGGTATCAACTCGATACAGCATGGCGATATCGTTGTTTTAGGGCAGTCTTTTACACGCCTGTCACATGCGCAGAAAGACAAATTTCGCGCTGACCATATTGGCACTATTTTTCAAAACTTTAATTTATTACCCTACTTGAATCCGCTTGAAAACGTCATATTAGGGTGTGAATTTTCAATCGCGCGTTCCAATAAAGCGAAACAAGATGGGGGAGATATTCTCACCCAAGCTCGTCAGTTACTTATTGCTCTTGGCATTGAGCAAACGCAGTTACACTGTAATGTCTCAACACTGAGTATTGGTCAGCAACAGCGGGTAGCCGCCGCGCGAGCCTTTATTGGCCGACCTGAGATTATTATTGCCGATGAACCCACATCAGCTCTAGATACTGATAACCGTGAAGCGTTTATCAGCACCTTATTTTCTCAAGCTAGAAAATATCAGGCCACGGTGATTTTTGTTAGTCATGACAAAAGTTTAGCCAAGCTGTTCGATCGTAAAATTAGCCTCCCTAGTATTAATGGAGCAAACTAATGACCTTATTAAAACTGGCGCTCAAAAGCAGCTACAATCGTCGAACCAGTGTTATGCTCACACTGTTTACCATTGCAATCAGTGTCATGCTTCTATTGAGTATTGAACGTGTTCGAATGGATGCAAAAAGCAGTTTTAGTAATACAATCTCAGGGACAGATCTAATTGTAGGGGCCCGCACTGGAGACATTCAATTACTGCTCGCAAGCGTATTTCGCATTGGTCATAGTAATAACGCCGTTCTATGGCAAAGTTATCAAGATATTAAACATCGACGAGGCGTTGCATGGACTATACCAATCAGCTTAGGCGATAGCCATAAAGGCCACGCCGTGTTAGGCACCGATGATAATTACTTTAAACATTATCGATATGGGAAAAAGCAGCCTCTACAATTTGCTACTGGACGAGCATTTCATAACGCTCAAGAAGTCGTACTCGGTAGTGAAGTCGCCAAAAAATTGCACTATCACTTAGGTCAGAAAATTGTAATTTCGCATGGTATGGGCAATACGAGTTTTCACCATCACGATGATAACCCGATGACCATTGTGGGGATTTTAGAGCCAACCGGTACGCCAGTAGACAAAACCGTGCATATACCTTTAATTGCCGTAGAAACAATGCATGCCAAGACAAGCGCGCCCCGCGCCATCCAACGTAAGAAAAATGGCCACGATCAACATGAGACACATGACCATACTGATGATCACGGTCATCAACACGGTTCGTTAGAAAGCGCCCCTGGCGATTTAGTCGGCAGTCCCAAACAAATTACCGCGTTTCTGATGGGGTTTGACTCTCCGTTATATACCTTACAAGTTCGCCGTAATATCAATCAATACAAAGCGGAACCATTATTAGCAATCATGCCAACGGTAACATTAAAAGAGCTTTGGGAGATGCTCGATATTGTTGAAAAAATTCTACTGCTTTTTTCAATGGTGGTTGTTGTCATTAGCCTTTTAGGCATGCTCACTACATTGCTCGCCACGCTAAATCAACGTCGCAGAGAACTGGCTATTTTACGCTCTGTTGGAGCTAGGCCTTGGCATATTTTTAGTTTAATGAGCTTTGAAGCAATTATAATCACCTTGATTGGCTGTGGGTTAGGAACCCTTGGTTTTTATGTTGCACTATTTGCAATTGAACCTTTGTTACAAAGCCAGTTCGGTATTAGCCTAAGTATTAACCCTTTATCTTCCTATGAACTGACCTTGTTAGGCGTTATTATGATAGCCGGCACTTTGATGGGTCTCATACCTGCCGCTCGTGCCTATTTTTATTCATTGGCCGATGGCATGAGTATCAAAATTTAAGAGAGTATTTATATGCGATTTATATCCCTATTACTAATAGGTTTGCTTAGTTTGTCTGTACAAGCTGCTGCGCCAAAAGAAATATTTTGGGAAGATCTTATCCCTAAGGGTCACGTACAGATCAACAATCAAGATGCTGCCAGTCATGAAGGAAATGATCAAAACTGGGTGCAGCCTAACTTAGATGCCCCTGTTGTTAAAAACCTAGATGGGCAATCTGTGAGTTTACCGGGCTTTGTCGTGCCCCTTGAAGGAGATAACCAGCTTATTAGCGAGTTTTTGCTGGTTCCTTACTTTGGTGCCTGTATCCATGTTCCGCCTCCCCCCCCAAACCAAATTGTGCACGTTAAGATTAAAGGGGGCGTTCCGATAGAGAGCTTATATGATGCCATCACTGTAACTGGGGTTATCAAAGTCGAGACTTGGCAAGGTGAACTGGCTCAAACAGGTTATACCATGCAAGCCGTTGGCGTTTCTCCTTTTGAGCTGTAACTAAATAATACCTATGTAAGTGTGCCTGAATAGAGCACACTTACAATCAATATTTCCCTACCCCATTTATACATTTGTTTACATAATCCCAATAAAACAATGTGTTATTTATAGACATTAAAAAAATTACTCAGCTATAGTGTTCCTAAAATAACAACCAAAAAACAACAACTATGAAAAAAGAACTGCTTAAGTTATCTCTATTGAGTGTGGCATTAACTCATCTCAGTGGCTGTGACCTTTTTGACAATGAAGATAAGAACGTTGAACCTTATATTAAAGCTGAGCTAGCAAAGAATATTGATGAGCGCAGCCAAGTAATGGGGCAGCTACAAATCATCGACCGTGATGGTCATATAAAAACGAGCAGTGTATTACAAATAGATGGGCCCGAAGTTATTGATCTCAAAGTGAGTGATACACAGATAAGCTTTATTGCTCCCGAAGTATCCGAAGATACAGATATCAAGTTTGCCATTCGCGCAACCGATGATGACGGTGCAAGTAGCGAGCAAGTCATCATTAGCACAATCAAACAGGTTAACCGTTCACCACAAGCAAACGCACAAGTCCTCTCTTTGCAATACAATGACAGCATTGAGTTTAGCCTAACGGCTCAAGATCCAGACAATGATCAACTCACTTACTCGTTGCAAAACCCACAACAAGGTGAACTGACATTAATTAGCGAAGATAACCAAACCTATCGATATACCCCCAGTAAAAATGCCATTGCCGAACAAGTCCTCGAATTTCAGGTGAATGATGGCGAGCTTACAGACACCGCCTCAATTACACTGAGCATTATTGATACGAGTGCGCCATTATTACTTCAGAGCTACCCGAAAAACCAAAGCCCCACCTTTAATGTAGACGGCTCAATTGAACTGGCATTTTCCGACAATATGGATGCACCGTGGCTTACCAAGCAATCAGGATCACAATGCGACGGCCCTATTCAACTCAGTGCCAATGACTTTAGCAGCTGCGTAGCGTATGAGGTCACTGGAACACAGCAAGATGAGCAATATTTACTAACAATAACTCCCTCTGATAACTTAAATAGGGAAACGGTTTATCAACTCAAGCTCACCGAACAACTGACAAATTTCCACGGTACCGCATTAGCACAAGAGCAAACGATCCTTTTTAAAACTGGCTCGAAAGGCCTGCTGATCAGTGAGGTTTCAGCGTCACAATATCCGCAAGACAACCGTTGGATAGAAATTTACAATGGCACACCTCATGAGGTGGACTTAGCTAATTACAGCATTGTTGCAAACAGCGTAAAACTTGATGATTACTCACCACAAGGGGAGCGCAATTTTCCTCTGAGTTCTCAAATAATCGGCCCTGGTGAATTTATTGTTGTACAAAGTCAAATAGGCCCACATATTTGGCAAAATAGCGCCACGAGTTCAGCTCAACTTATGCTCATTGGTGACGGCGAGTACGCACCAGCTTGGGACAACTCTGGTTTTGTTGAGCTCACAAACGACATTGGCAGCATAGATTTTGTTCGTTTTGGAGAGTCCACTAAAGTACCAAACTCTGCAGAGCAATGGACTGATACTAGCTCGGCTGTTTCACTATCAGCTGCACTTGGGCAAAGTATAGTGAGATCTCAATTGCTCTCTGATACAAACTCTGCTGCTGATTGGCAAGTGGCCACCTTTATGACACCTGCTGGTCCCAACGATGTCAACTGCAGTGTTGACGATGATTTAGATGGTATTCCAGATTGTGCCGAACAACCTAACTCTACTTTTGCAGGGCTACCACTTTATGAATGGGGTGCGCGAGTTAATCAACCAGATATTTTTATTGAAGTGGACTATATGCAAAGCGATGATGCTGGTGTTCGACCACACAAAGCAGCATTAGATAAAGTAAAAGAAGCATTTGCCGAACAAGGCATTGCAGTGCACTTTGATAGTGGCGCACTTTTCCACGCAGATGAAGGGATAGCACCAAATCTTCATGACCTTGGGGGGGGGAATGAGGTTGAATTTGCTGCTAGTACCTCGTTTGCAGCCCAAGCCGATGCTCCTAGTATTTTAGATTACAAAGCAAAACATTTTGATTTGCGTCGTCGCCCTATCTTTCATTATATGTTGATGGCTAACAGCCAGCAGCCAGATGGTAGCCCTGGTTCTTCAGGTGTAGCTGAGCTATATGGAAATGACCTGATCATATCTATGGGTGGCTGGCGTTTAACAACCGACACTCCAGCAATGGAAAATCTTACTTACAACCTACAAGCTGGCACCATCATGCATGAGCTGGGACATAACCTAGGCTTACTCCACGGTGGCAACGATAATAATAACTTTAAGCCGAATCATGTTAGTGTTATGAACTATATGTACCAATTAGATGGCTTACCCACGATTGGTACAAACGAAGGAGATCGATACTTTAGAATGTTCTATCGAGGTAACGTCAATTGCTTCCCTGAGGGGGCATCGCTATTGAATGGTCCATTCGGCGCAGTTGAAAACTTTTCTATTAGCTACTCGCATGGTACCAATGAAGTGATCGATGAGACACGAATAGATGAAAGCAAAGGCCTTCATAATGCAAACTCTGGCAGTGTAGATTTTGACTGTAACGGCAGCCATGGCGATATCTTGAAAGACTTTGATGTTAATGGCGATCAAGACGGCGCAGGCATGCTAACAGATTTCGATGAATGGTCGAATTTAGTCCTTAATTTTGCTACTTACTGGAGCGGTGCAAACAGTGGTCACAATCACACACGAGATGCTAAAGTGACTCACTCAATTATGCACTCTGATAAACAACTTGTGCAAAAAGAACAGATGCCGCCCAAACATTTATTTGAATTAATAAAACAAGTGGCTAATTATGAAAAAAACTAGCATGTTGCTAGGTGTTACACTGGTAGCTGGGTGTCATCACCTAGCTACTAGCCAAGACCCATGGGCAATGACACAACAGGGGCTTACCTACCAAGGTGAGCTTATTGACCAACAACATGCTCAACAGCTTGTGTGCTCTAGATGCGAAATCAAACAACAAACCACATTAACGCCACTTGGTCCGAGCAACTATACAAAGCTATATATAGATGGTCAGTTAAAAGCACTTTGGGGAGAAACTTACAAACCGCAGTTATTTGTTCCAAATAACGTTGGTCGCACACTTATTCCTCTTAAAGCGGGCCTTCAAGCTAACAGCTGGCACGCACAATTTGGCGATAAACAGCTACACATATACAGTGCACAACCGCAACCAGTTACGTTGGGCGCTGCTGACTATACGATTTTTATTGCACCTACCACGCGCTCTAATCGCTTTACGTACACCTTACTCGTCAACTGATGCAACAGCATAGTTCACGAAAATGCTAGGATCTCAAAAATTAACAGCCCGTCTAATTGACAGCTGTACCCACTAATAATAAAAAATGCCAAATATCTGTTGCAATAACGAACAAAAAGATACATCCTGGTAACACCAAAGAGTTTTTTTTAACATCCCTGACATTGACTCAGAAATAAATCTGAACATTTTATAGGGTCATTCTCCAGACATTACTAAGGCCGCGCTTGCGGCCTTAGTTTTATCTTATATCTTTACTCTACCAGGATAGTGAATAACCGTCGGTTCAGAATAATTAGGTACATGATCATAACTAAATACTGCGTAGTATTTATCAATATCTGCATTGCCAAAATTATCAAGCGTATACTGATCTGGCCCACCGTACAGCTTTACCCCATCAAAAGGAGAGCGCGGCGGGTGAAAACGATTTCGCACAACAAAACTACCGACCAGATCATCGCTATCAGGGTTCAACCAAGTTAACTTAACAACCCCATTTTCAACTTGTGTCTGCAAGTGGCTGGGCGCAGGTAATGCCTCAACTCGCCTCTCAATATACTCAACATGCAACTTTGCTGGCTCTGCATCATGACTGTCTCGCCAACTCACAAGTGCATCACGCGCTTGTGATTCTGCTGTCGCGCGAATAATAAAGTATAACGGTGCCTGAGCTTTATGTAATCGGGCCAGCTCTTTTAAACTATAACTATCAAAAATAAAGTTATGTGCAGTGCGCTCTTTTAGTTGCTCATTGCTGATCTCATAACCGATATATTCAATTTTCTGTCTTTGCTTAACATGCTTAAAATCAACATCTTTCAGCTCCACCAACTCAACCGTAAATCGAACATCTTTGGCTGAAGTTAAACTATTGATATTGTATAAAGTTAAACAAGCTTGAGTAAATACCGTTCTATCTGGTGCTAAACATTCATTTAACTCAAATGCCAATTGCCCATAAACAATTTCACCGTCTGCATCAAACCCAGAAGCCAATTTATCTGCAACAACTTTGTCTTTGTATATGGTGTTACAACTGCTGGCCAATACTGTATCTGAGCGCTCAGGCAACTGATATATTAACTCCAAATTTGGACGATAATGTAACCCGCCACCAAATGAGCCATAGCCAATATCAAATTGCATCACTTGAGAATCATTACCTACGGGTAAACTTTGCGGCCCTTGAATACGCAGTAACAAAGTTTGCTGTGTTAGCAAAGACTCTAACAAAGCACGCTCAACCCCGTTAAATGACCAACGTAACCAAATCCCTTGAGTCATCTTATCTGATTCAATCGTCTGGCCGAGCGTATGCAGCGGTTTCGCCTCGTGAACTTTCGCAAAGTCATAAATATCATCTATCAAACTTGCATCCAAAATAGAGATAGACCATTCGCCATACTTTTCGATTTTAGCCGCAACCCGATTCATCGGGTATAAAAACAACTGCGCAGTGGCAATGTGTGAGCCTTCTGGGATAGTACTTAAATCAAAGGCCACAACCCCAACACTAACGCCTCGTTTCTTATCAACACCAATGAACATCGAGTTATAACCAAAATGCTCTTTATTTTTGCTTTGGTTGTTCTGTGATAAGTAACCCACTTGCTCACGGGCTGGAAACAAAGTTCGGCCACATTCATTGTCTGCCAAAGTGGTTTTTAAGCGCAGTTCTGGACTAAATGGTGACTTAATTTTAGTCACCTTATCTACCGCTCGGATGTTGTAAAAATAAAAGTGTCCACTCTTCAACTGCGTATCTAAAAAAGAGAGCGACTTTGTGATAGCAACTAGGTTTTCTTCTGTACACGGGCTTTTGTTATGCTCACTTCGATACACTTCAAAGTAAATATCATCACGGTCTTGATACTGCCACTCTAATTCAACGGTATCTCGACCCACATCCTTTATCGTAAATTCTGCTACGCGTGCAGGCGCTAAGGGTGAGTAGTTAATCGCTTCACTTAGCGCATATGCAACAGCGGGAATATTTTCAGCCACACTTTGCGCCATGTTTTTCATATAATCAGGGATATTGCGCGTACCAACTTCCACAACGGTGGCGATGATCCCTCTACGATAATAGTATTCGCGACCACTTCCGTGGATCAGCTGTGCCGGTGGTTTACCGCGATGAATACCATACTGACGCCCCGTTACCTTTTTTATCTCATTGTTCATATTGGCACATAGTACATTCAAGTCAGTGCCTTCAATCTCCACCTCATGGTTGAACTTATGAGCAGGGAAAAACACGTTTCCTTGGGAGTGGTAATCTAATGCTATACGAATATTTTCATGGCTTTCAACAAAGTCTCTAATCGCCGCAGTCTCTGGCTCAGAAAACGCGTGTGGCCCACCGTAGGTATTCGACTGTGTATTTTGGTTACGCATGAACTTAGCATCAAAGTTGCGATTTAAATCCACTCCAAACGTGCCGTCTGCGTTATTGCGACGGTTCTTTCTCCAAAACGAAAAGTGATTACGAGAATACTCAAAACCATCAGGGTTTAAACAAGGCACCATGTATAAAGTATTGCGTGTCAAAGCTGTTTGCAGCTTTGGGTTAAACCTGTAATTATCAATAACATATTGTATAAATGAAATAGCCAGTTCATTGCCTATCCACTCTCTGGCATGGATCGAACCGGTATACAATAGCGCAGGCTTGTCGTCGGCATAAGTCACATCTAACGACACGGTGACCAGCATAATAGGTCGCCCTTCCCACGTTTCACCGATACTCTGCAAGCGGATTAAATGGGGGTGCTCACTCATGCTTTTTTGCAAAAAATCAATGGTATCTTGATACGATGCATATTGGATTTTCATAGTATTTCCATACTGCTAGATTATTTTGATTACCGTCCTAGCATTGTCAATACATATGACAATGCTAGGAACATTGGGTAAATTCGTAATAGATAAAGCAAGTTTAGTGACAAGGCTTTGCGACTTGCTGCCAATGACTAACGATTTTCTCTAGCTTTTTATCTTTTAGATTTTTCACCACACACAGTTGCTCTGGTTTAGTATTCAACGCTTCAACAACACCATGCGCTCCAAAAGTAGTCATTATTTCGTCGACCATCTTTGCACCAACCCCTTTGACTTGTGACAAAATGTCACGGATCTGTGCATCATCAAATTGTACATGTTGATAGCTATTTAACTCCGTACCGACTTCATCACTCCCTGGCGCAACGCGTACTGCTTTAGCTGGTACCACTAGGCCTTTCAATTTAAAGTTATCTTGAAAATTCCAAACCTCACTTGGCCATTCTTCGCCCGGCTGATAAGTGGTGTCTAAAATGGGGTAGTTATGCTCATCCAATTGAGAGAATTGCTCGCCACAGTCTTGACTTGGCGTGTATTTTGAAAAGCCAATATGACGCATGGTACGTAGCAAACGGGAGTCTATTTTTCCAAGTTCTTCCCAGTTATAAAGCGGTATATTGGGCTTAGCGAAACGTCCATCACTTAATAACCACATGAGATATTGCCCAATCCAATCTCGTATGTAAGGGAATGCGGCAAAAGCCGTAGCACATTCCAATATCCGTAATTTGCCATCCTTACCCAATGCAATATCACATGCCCAGTATTCTGCATTTGCCGCTTTAGAAGCTCGCGTGGCTAACTCTAAAACATCTTTAGGCACATCTTGATAGTCCATGCTCCCGCCCTGACTGGTATTGGTTAACCACTCACCTTCAGGAGGGCGACGCCAAAATGCACATACGGGTTTGTGACCCACAAGCATGACTCGAATATCCGCTTCCATTGGCACAAAATCTTGAACATAAACAGGGTAGTAACGCTTTTGAGAAAGTAAACTGGTGGCCTCTTCATAACTATCTACTTTGTGAACAAAATAACCACCGTAGTTTGATGGACCATAAGAGCGCTTAATAATTTTCGGGTACTGAGCATGAGCTAAGTAATGCTTTGCTTTTTCAGGAATATAGAAAATCTCAGTATGCGGAGCAGGCAAATTATATTTACGGCAAAAGTGAGTGACATTTTCTTTTGACTTGTTTGAAAATTGACTATCAAGAGAAGGTAAAAAACGCACATCAGGTAAAGCCCTAGCGATTTCCCTGAACGTTTCGTAAGCTGTTGCTGGAATATTGCCTATCAGTACGTCGATCTTCTTGCGCTTTACTTCAGCAATAAAACGCGCTTTGTCGTTCCCCCAGTGATACGTGACTTGCTCGATTTTATCTGGCCAGCCTTTAAAGTTCGACTTATCAAAAAAGCGCAGTACATAGTCTAAGTATAAAAGTCCAATTTTTGGTAAAGAGGTTTTTGCAGTCATTGCCTTAAGCTACCTTAAATGAGTGAAGTGCTTGTTTTTGTTCTACGGTTTTTTCAATTAAATCCACCATGGCATCCAATTTGCTCTGATTAAAATTGATACCAAGTTGCTCTTGTTCTGGCGTTGCAAATGCTGGAATGGTATTCACCTCCAACACCACAAAACGTTCGTGTTCTCTGTCATAAATCAAATCTACACCTGCGATTTCCAATCCCAGCAATTGAGTGGCTTTAATAGCAAGCTCAACCACCTCATCACTTGGTTCTCTTACAAAAACCGAACCGCCACTGGTAATATTCGTTTTCCAGTCATCTTTGGGGGCCTTTCTGCCGTAACAACCAACACATTTTCCATCCACTACATCAATACGATAATCCGTATTGTCATAATCAATAAAACGCTCTACATAGAAGTAACGTAAGTCGGTACGACTTAAAAAAGGCAATAACATATCTAGTGCATGCTCTCCTTCAATTTTTACCACCCCGACACCGCCCCAGCCATCTGTCGGCTTGTATACCAGCTTGCCACCAAAGTCTCGGATGGCCGCTTTTAAGCCTGCAATATCATTTTTATGGCACAAGCGATAATCAGCCGTCGCAATACCATGACTGTTTAACAAATGGGAAGTACGAAACTTATCTTCTGCCAATGAGAATGCGTGAAAGTTGTTAAGTGTAGGAATAGACTCACTTAGCGCTTGATATAGGTAAAGCTGGTACTGGGTTTGCTGTCCTGCGTTATAACTCAAAAATGCATCCAAATGCTCCATAACGGTACCATTGCAGTATATTTGCCCATCTTGTGCTCTGGCATCTCGCAAGTTCAACCCAGTCGTCGTTTCAATGCCACGCTCCGCTAATGCGTGAACTAGTTTTTGCTCAATGGCTTTACCGCCACCGTTTTCGTACATCCAAATGCCAACATGAGGTGCTGTCACTGTATTCTCCTTGGTCCTAAAATAGGGGGGTATGATTACGTACTATGCCTATTGTAAAAGGATCTGTGTGACACATTTTTGACCAAATTGCGCGGACAAAATTTGTTCATAAAAGCTTCACTGAATTGCAATCGCTTGCCGCCACGATGAGCGCCAACTCAACCAAGGAAAACAGTGATGGCAACATTAAATTTCGACGAATTGGCTGCGCTGATAGAGTGCAACTCTCACAGCAAAAATAAATTAGGCATCGATCAACATGGTGAGCAGATGATCGAACTATTGGCACCATTAGGGTTTTCTCTTACGCGTTACCAAAGAGAGCACATTGGCGATCATTTACTGTTCCATACACCCAAAATCGAAGGCCGTAAGATTTTGCTACTCGGCCACCTAGACACTGTATTCCCCAAAGATACATTTACAGCATTTAATCAAGATGAACTGTGGGTTTATGGCCCGGGGGTGTGTGATATGAAAGGCGGCAATTTTGTTGCATTAAACGCACTTCGACAGCTGCGGACGCAGTTTGGCCCATTGCACAATATTGACTTTTTACTGGTAAGTGACGAGGAGACAGGCAGCGATGATAGTAAACACCTCACCTCTGAGCTTGCTAAAAACTACGATGCTTGTTTAGTGTTTGAAGCCGCAGGTAAAAATCACGAAGTAGTTATAGGCCGAAAAGGCATTGCCACCTTTGAAATTGAAATTACAGGTAAAGCCGCTCATGCGGGCAATCACTATAGTGAAGGCATTGATGCAAACTTTGCCTTAGCTAATATGCTTTTGGAGATGACTAGTCTCACCAATTTAAAACGAGGCAGCACAGTCAATGTGGGTAAAATTCAAGGTGGTATTGGTGCAAACACGATTTCACCTCATGCGAGTATGGTTGTAGAGGCTCGTTTTTCATCTTTAGAGGAGCAAAATCGCCTACTGCAAGGCATAGAAAATATTTGTTTTGCAATCGAGATAACCGGTGTAGAAATCAGCATACATGGCGGGTTGCAGCGTGGCGTGATGGCTCCTACCAAAGAGCAGCAAATATTGCTTGATGATATTGCTAAAATACTCGGTAGCCCTTTATCCACTGAGCAACGTGGTGGCGTATCTGATGCCAACGTGGTTGCCTCAATGGGTATCCCCACGCTGGATGGTTTTGGTCCATTTGGTGATGGCGACCACACTCGTGACGAACGAGCACTCAAATCCAGCTTTGCACTACGCATTGAGCAAGTGTCAAAAATATTAGCTGCTTGGTGCTTCGATACTTATGAATATGCGCCGTCACCTTCAGTCACGGATGATGCATTAGCGCAATAGTAATTACTTTTGACACTGTGGGCAGTACACGGTGCTACGCTGCCCTAAGCGGATCTCTTTTAGTTCAGACTCACAACTGACACATGGCTTGCCTTTGCGCCCATAGACCAACAGTTGCTGGGCAAAATAGCCTGGCTTTCCATCGCTTTGTGCAAAATCTTTTAACGTTGTGCCACCTTGAGTAATGGCTGCAGCGAGTGTTTCTTTAATAATGGGCGTTAATGCTTGATAACGCTTTAACGACACTTTACCAGCTTCTCGCTTAGGGTGGATCCCCGCTTTAAACAGCGACTCATTCGCGTAAATATTGCCAACTCCGACCACCACATGGTTGTCCATAATAAATTGTTTAACAGGTACTTTTTTTCCACGTGAGCGTTCAAATAATAACTGAGCAGTAAAGTCCTCAGTTAAGGGTTCTGGACCTAGCTTGGTGAATAAGACATGATGTTGCTCTGGCTCTTGCCACAAACAGGCGCCAAAACGACGCGCATCATTGAGCCTTAATGCTTTGCCATTACTGAAATGAAACTCAACGTGATCATGCTTTTTTAGTGGCTCGCATTGTTCAACCACACGTAAATGCCCTGACATGCCCAGATGCAGTATCACACTGCCTTTCTTGGTATCCAACAACAAATATTTGGCACGCCGACGTACCGAATTAATAGTAAGTCCTTCAATGCTTTTTACTTCATCAGGCACAGGCCAGCGTAAGCTTGCATTATGGATCAAAACCTTATCAACAGTTTGTTGCTCAATGTGAGGCGAAATACCTAAACGGCTTACTTCAACTTCGGGTAGTTCTGGCATACTTTACTCAATAAAAATTATTAATTCGACGAATTAAATAAGGGCAAGGGAGCGAACAATTGCGTTGCTTGCTCTGTACTTAATAGCAACCAGTGCTGCTGTTGTTTATCAAATAGGTAATATTGATCGTTGTCATAATACAATTGATAACTTAACGGTAACTCCTCAGAGGCTAGCCAAAAACGGGCTACACTGAGGGCTTTATCTGCACTTAACGACTCGTTTGCCACCTCAAGCTCGATGCTTTGCCACAAAGTGACCAAACCATGAAGCTGCTCAACACTGGCTTGCCATGGGCCATCAATACGCCAAGACGTACCAATTCGTTCAATTTTGTAGCCAGGAAATGCCAAAGTTAATACAAAACTTTGTTCTGGCAGTAAACGTTGTGGCCCAACGACGTGTTCTTCTGGGTTTAATTTATGATGTATTCCGTTTAGAAAGAATATCATTAGCAACATGGAAAAAATAACCACGTTGTTCCAAGCTTTGCGCGTTAAACCCATTACACACTCCTCGATGTCATTTTTAGAGTGTAACGGAAAATCTTGCCAAGCAGAATACACAGCTAATTTTGCTCAAAACATTTTTTATTTTCATAGATATAGCACTTATGTCTAAAATCCATGCAATTAGTATTTTATTAGCAACATTCTTTGTTAAAATAGCGAACAAAATTTTAAGGAGTTCCGTCTAATGGCAATGTACGTAGTGGGTCACAAGATCCCAGATTCAGATTCAATTTGTGGTGCAATTGCACTGGCATATTTAAAAAACCAAATCGGTGAAGAGGCTATCCCGACTCGCTTGGGTGAAGTTTCTCCAGAAACTCAGTTTATTCTTGAGCGTTTTGGCTTTGAAGCACCTGAACTAAAAATGAGTTACGCAGGTGAAGAGGTTTACATCGTAGACCACACAGAAAAAACCCAAGCACCTGATGACATCGACCAAGCCACTGTCGTAGGTGTCGTAGATCACCACAAACTAGGTGATCTAACCACGTCAACACCACTTGAGTGTTGGATCCGTCCAGTAGGCTGTAGTAACACCATCATTAAAATGATGTATGACTTCTACAATGTTGAAATTCCAGCAAACATTGCGGGCTTAATGATGTGTGCTATCTTGAGCGACACGGTTATCTTCAAATCACCAACGTGTACCACAGCAGACATCAAGTGTGTTGAAGCGCTTGCTGAAATTGCCGGTGTTGAAGACTTTAAAGAGCTGGGCATGGACATGTTCAAAGTAAAATCAGCTGTAGAAGGTACACCTGCACGTGATCTAGTAATGCGTGATTTTAAAGATTTCAACATGAACGGTAAGCTGGTTGGTATTGGCCAATTAGAAGTGATTGATTTATCAGTATTTGACCAGATCAAAGCCGACCTAGAAGCAGATATCGCGAAGCTTAAAGAAGAAGGTGGTCGCCACTCTGTGCTACTGCTACTAACTGACATAATGAAAGAAGGCTCGCAAATGCTGATCGCCTCTGATGATGAAGGCATCATTGAAACAGCGTATGGTGTGAAGCCAGAGCAAAGCCGCGTTTGGCTAGATGGCGTACTGAGCCGTAAAAAACAAGTCGTACCGCCACTGCAAGATGCGTTTGCTTAATATATTAAACGTTTAAATAAAAAGCCGAAGCACATGCTTCGGTTTTTTGTTATGGTCAAAACATGAAAACGCTATTTTTAGAGCCCGGTATACTCGCCATTCACACTCAAGTGCTAGACACAACAATGCACCAGCATGCGTTAATACAAGTCACTTTACCCGACCGGCAAAGCACTTTGAGCGTTGCAGAGCACCCTCCCATACATAATGTGATAAGCCTCTTAGAAGCGAATATCCCGCATCAGTTAACCATGCAACAAGGCTGGGTGATCCTCATAGAGCCAAGTACCCAGCTTGGCGCGCAGGCAAATAAACTGTTAGCAGACAATCACATAGTAACGTGGCCGCTCGACGCGCAAGACAATCATTCAGATAACCTCACCGACTTACTGGCACGCGTCAAACTCACTTATACCACCAGTACAGAACTGCACGATGCTCATTTAGACCCACGCATTGCTGCTTTGCTAAAACAGCTCAACCAGTGCTTTGCGCAAGACTGCCTCAAACCTGAGCACTGGCTAGCAAAAGACATTGCACAGTCATTGGGTTTATCCGAGTCTCGCTTTTTGCATATTTTTAAAGACAACATGCAACTACCATGGCGACCCTATTTACTGTGGCGACGACTCATATGTGCCATTCAGTCGCTCAGTCGCGGTGAAACAGCAACTCAGGCGGCGCATATTGCAGGCTTTTCCGATAGTGCACACCTTAGCCGAACTTTCAAAAAACAATTTGGTATCACGCTGAGAAGCGCACTAGCCGGTGTTAAAAAGCCAACTTCATAGCCAGTTTATTCAATTTTTTAGCGACACGCTCTGACATACTGCTCAAAAAATCGAGGAGTATAACTATGCAAGCGTACCTATCACACACACCTTTACTTAACTTTGAGCACCCTGATATTCAGGCACTTATCACATCACGCTGCTGGCACGAAATGGATAAACCCACAGCCCTAAAAGCCATCTATGACTTTGTCAAAGACGACATTTTTTTTGGCTACAGCGCCCAAGATACCTTAAAGGCGTCGGAGGTATTACAAGATGGGTATGGACAGTGTAATACTAAAGGCACCTTGTTAATGGCACTGTTACGTGCAGTGGGTATCCCATGCCAATTACAGGGTTTTACTATTAACAACAATCTCAAATCTGGGGTTATGCCAAGTTGGATTCTAAAGCTTGCTCCCAAAGAAATCGTTCACAGCTGGGTAGAAGTGTTTATTGAAGGTCAATGGCTTGAGCTAGAGGGCTATATTATTGATAAGCGCTACTTAAGTGCAATTCAACAGCGCTTCAAAAACCATCAAGGTCCGTTTATCGGCTATGGTATAGCAACCCCTTGCCTACAAAGTCCCAAAAATGAATTTAACGGCACAGATACATATATCCAAAAAGAAAGCATTATTAAGTCACTGGGTCATTTTAGCGAACCCGAATTGTTTTATCGCCAGTACAGTAACTTAACGGGTATTAAAAAATGGTTATATCAGGTCGCTTTTAGACACATTATAAACCTGAATATTAAACGCTTAAGGGCTGCATATACGAATTGAGTTACGGTATAGCGTATGAATTATTACATTCATGATTTAGCAGCTAAACTTACGATATCAAACATCAATTCGCATAGTTTATGGACTCTTTGCTGCGACTGCACATCATATTAAAACTTCTGCTTACCTACTTACTACTGGGCGCCCCTTTATTAGCGGCGCAACCATTGGTTTTAGTCAGTAGCGAAGGGCCACCTCATACTATTAACAACGAAGTACACAGCGGTATAGACCTTGATGTAACTAAAGCCGTTCTTAAGCGCATGGGGTACGATGTAAAGCTACTTTTTGTTCCCTTGGGTCGCGCTGAAGTGATGGTAAAAACCGCCGAAGCCGACTTAATGGCTCCTATATTTCAAACTCAAGACAGCAAAAATTTCTATATCAGCAACGCTATTGTGACCTATAAACCCATGGTGTTTTCTTTAAAAAGCGCACAATTAACACCTAATAGCATCGCCGATCTCAGTAATTATGCTGTTATCACCTTTCAAGGCGCACCTGGCTACTTTGGCGAAGAATTTCAAACAATGTCGAAACAAGCAGACTACGTAGAGTCAGCAAGAATGTCGGTGATCCCAAACTTATTGAGTAAAGGTCGCTTTGATTTCGCCGTGTTAGATAAGTATATATTTTACTACTTTTATCGTTTGAACAATAAAGAACGTTCAGTTGAGCGTTTTAAGGAGCATGCACTTATTCCGCCTGTTAACGCCAGCGTTGCTTTTAAAAGTGCAACGTTACGAGATGCGTTTAATCACGAGCTGATGCGCTTTAAAGAAGAGCAGCACTATCAAAAAATTGTAAAACACTACTTGGGCTATATTCCATTTTAACGCATACGATTAATGCCTTTCCAAATATTAACAGTAAGTATGAATACTCACAAAAATGTTCTTGCACGCACTCTATTTAACCTCAGCTGCGGATAAGAATTTTGATAGTTCACAAGAGAGACATTGCAACCCCTTCAATATCCAATGACGATATTTCGCTCACTATCAAGGCATTTTCGTGAAGTAATAGCGAGCTATTACAAATGAAAATAACGAAGAGAGTGAGCGAAATAGCTTTATTGGGCAAATTCTCTTATGTGCAGCTGAGGTTATTTACTAAAAAAGCCGCTATGCGGCTTTAACACTGGGGAAACATTCACGTTTAAAACGCAAACTTGTCTATATCTTTTATTCTCTCGCTAGCATATTCACCAGCGCTTCAATAACTGTCTCAGGGTGCTCAAACAACACTTGGTGGCTGGCATCTTCCAATGCGAAATAGTCGCCTTGTGTTTGTTCAACCAACATCTTACTCCACTGCGTACCATCGGTTTGCCACCTTATCAAACTTTGTTTTTGCTCTTCGGTTTCAGCTTTTGCGATGTCCAAACGCTCAAAGTCACTATCAATAATGCTTAGCGGTATAGTCAGATTGTCAGCGAGGTAGCGCGAAGCCTCTAAATCATCATAGTAATTCATCATCTCCTTTATACGCGTAACCTGTTTGCTAATTGCAACTCGCTGAGATGTCACCGCATCATAGTAATCCCAGTCCATTTTAAGCATATTACTTTGCGAAATAAGCCCCTCAATCTCTTCACGCTCCAGCGCAATTCGCTCAATCGTGCGCTCGGTCCATGGTCCCGCTGATACATGCTCAATAAACTCTTGTTTATACTCACGCATGTAAGACACGTACCCAGATTGATATTGACTGATAGCATCTGGTAGCAAAATATCAGGGTCAACCCAGATCATCCCTTTCGTTACTATCGATTCATTTGCAAGATTTTGGTACATAAGCGTTGCTAAATTACTGTTTGCAAATGCAATAAAAATAACTGATTCAACTTTCAAAGCATCTAACAGCTGGGGAAGATCGTGTGCAAATAACGAAAATGACGGCTCTTCAATATCACTACTCCAAGCATTGTTTAGCCTGTCTATCACATGCACCTTGCCATGCTCAGCTAGCATAGGGTGAATTAAAGCAGACCATGCAGAATCACTATGAAAAAACTTATTTGCACCCGACAACAGAACAATATCGCTTTTTCCATTACTGTGCCCCATGGTTCTTACATGGTAATCTCCTGAGTTGAGTCGGTATAGTGAAGAGTGAGCAGGCAACTGAACATCACTGCTCTGCTCAAAGAATGTAAGTACCTGCTCACTTGTATTGTAATTGTTGAAAGACCATGTGTGAAAACCACCTTGAATAGTGATGAGTTTATTCGTAATTGACATTTCATTGCTATAGGTACGAGCCTGTACTTTTTCTGCTACCATTTCATCCACATAAACGTCGTCTATTTGATTTTGCTTAGCAATTAAATCTATAGCTTTAGGGGCTGACAACAATGCAAAATTACTATGAACTAGGCCATCATAAGGAAGCGTGTTATCTCGCGTCCCCATAACCATCATATAATTTGTTGGCTCTGCAATATTGCAAACTAAAGATAGCTGCACAGACATCGGCGAAGCAACACTCGCTACTCCCTTAAATAGTTCACTGTGTTTACACAGCAAATTTTGACTGAATAAGCCACCTTGAGAAAAACCTACGGCATAGTTCTCCCCTGCTAATAAATTATACTGTCCATGCATCTCATTAATGATATCCACTACAAACTCAACATCTTTGGCATTCAGTCTATGAGCTACATTACACTCACACCCCTCATCCCATTCAACTTCTTTTGATTTTGGATAAACCACGATGTAGTCATCACTAAGCTTTTCAAACTGCGCCGCTCTTTGCATACCTTCAGCACTCCCACCAGAACCATGAAAAGCCAGCAGCAATTTATATGCTTTTTTCTCATTGAACCCGGACTCAGGAAATGCAATACGATAGTGTCGACCATCTCGCGATACTATTTTTGTCATATCATCAGGTTGACTCACACTCCCCTGTCCTGAGCCGCCACTATTATTACTTTGCGCAGAACCCGTTGTGCTGTTATTTTTATCGTTAACTTCTTTGCTACCCCCACACGCGGTTAAACAAATGGCTAAAACGACACTAGGTAATAGTCTTATCATGTTATCCTCCTCAAGTTTTGCCATTACCCTAGTTCGCTTGATACATTGATGCTTAACGGTTTTTAGATTTTATCGTTACCATTTCATTACCAAAAAATAAAAACATATTAATCATAAGTTTACAGATGAATTACCTAATAAATGACATTGAATTTGACACACTACAGCGAACGCTTAGACATCAAAATAAAACGATTCAGTTAGAAGCAAAATCGTATGAATTACTCATGGTGTTCATTGCGCACTCTAAAGAAGTGCTTTCGCGGGACAAATTAATAGCACTGGCGTGGCAAGGTAGCGTTGTCTCTGATGGGGCTGTAAATAAAGCCATTTCAAAGCTGAGGCAACACTTTGAGCAACTACGCCCCAATGTTGAATTTATTATTACTAAACCAAAGTTTGGTTATCAACTTAGTTTTGAAGCACAAAAAATTGACACAGGTGGAGATAATCATCCTGTGCACAACAACGATGTCAGCTATTTTAGTAACAAATATGCCGCGTGGTTGCTATTGAGTATGATAAGCATCACTATATTTATATTTGCGCTAAAGAGTGCAGATGATTCAGAACAATTTACCATACAACTAGAACGTATCACGGCTCGTGACGGACTTGAATATAATCTGAGCACCAGCAACCATGCCCAGCTGTTGTTTCTCTCTTCGCCTAGTGAAAAGCAGCCAAAGCAAGTTATTTTAAAATCGCTAAACGATAACGTACAGCAGGCCATTCCCATAGATAATGAACATTTAACTTTTGTCACGCTGAGCCCTTCAGGCTCAACTGTTGCATGGGTTGTACAAGACAATCAAACATGCCAAATAAAGCGATATGAACTTACTACCCACACTCAGCAATCCCTCTTTGATTGCACAGATATGCAAGATGTTAAGCTAAGCTGGCAAGCAAATGAGCAAGCAATTTTTATTCGTGCACGCAAAAATAACGCCTCTCCATATGTTATATATAAACTCATGCTAGCAACGCAGACGCTGCAACAACTGTCATTACCATTAAAACTTGCGCAAATGAAAGGTGACTTTTTACTCGCAGCTCACCCCAAGCATGATCTCATTGCCTATGCTCGCTATGTTGAATCAAGTCTCAGTGAAATACACATCGTTGATAGCCACACCTTAGAAACACGTGCAGTTTACCCGCTTAAGCACATGGTGAATGCGATAACATGGAGCAATACTACCAACGACCTCTATATTGCCGATAAAAAGTCTCTGTATCGTTTAAATTCAGACTCTGGCCAAACAGAGCTCCTTAAACAACTAAGTTATCCAATTGAATCAATAGCAGCGACAAGCCGTAAATCACAAGAGATGGTGCTCGTTAGTCAATATCAAGCCAGCTCATCAATTCAAGATTATCAGCTAAACACGCAAAATATCACTCGTATTTTTAGTAATGCCGCGCTTAATCGCCTACCAAGAAGCTATCAAAACGGTATGCTGTTTATCTCAGACATGGGCAAAGAGCATGCACTATGGCGCTATCAAGATGAGCAACTTACGCGTTTGCAGCTCCCCTTTGAGTTTGGTTTCAGCCGCTATCACCTCGCAGATAACGCAAGTAGCATGGTCTTTGAAAAACTCGGCGCCGTGTATGAATATAACTTTAGTAACAATAAGTTAGCTAAAGTGATTTCCTCCGAACACCAAACCTATTCACCCAATTATGGTATGAGTACCCAAGAGATCATCTACAGCAGTAATAAAACTGGTCAGTGGCAACTGTGGCAATACAAAAAAGAGAGCGATTCGCATCAGCAGTTAACACAACATGGCGGATATAGCGGATACGCTTACAACAACAAACTGCTCTTTAGCAAACGCAACCAAGCAGGGCTGTGGATGCTAGATGAAGGAAATGAGCAAAAGCTAATTGAAGGTTTCAGCAATATCAACTGGCTAAATTGGCAGCTTATCAACGATAACGTGTATTTTTATAGAAGAGGCTCTGGCATTTGGCAATACAACCTAAAGAACCAAATCGAGCAGTTAGTAATGAGCGAGCCACAAGGTTTTATTCATCAGTACTATGTTAGCGATGATGAAAAGCACATTCGATACGTACAGCTACAACCCATGCAAGGGGATGTACAGGCTCTGATACTCAAATAAATAATAGCCACCTAAGCGACGTTGTGATGAGTATTATACCAATTGCATTAAATTGGTGATCAGATATTGCGACAGATAAATGGCTTAGTAACAAGGCAAATATTTCGCTATGTAGTTATTCTACATGAGAAATATTTAACGCAGTTAATGAGTTATTTAGCTCGCTAGAATGATCAATGTATTAATAAAATTGGTATTAGTTAAGCTGATTGGTATTCGGTTTCGCTATGCTTATATCAGTTGAAACAAAAAACCCAGCCGAGGCTGGGTTTTTAGTATTCTGTAAAAGCAAAATTACTTGATTTTTGCTTCTTTGAAAACCACGTGCTTACGAACTTTAGGATCGTATTTTTTGATTTCCATTTTTTCAGGCATGTTACGCTTGTTCTTGTCGGTAGTGTAGAAATAACCAGTACCAGCAGTTGAAACTAAACGGATCTTATCACGCATGATTCAAGCTCCTTAAACTTTTTCGCCGCGAGCACGGATATCTACTAATACCGCGTCGATGCCTTTTTTATCGATAATACGCATACCTTTAGTAGTAGTACGTAATGTAACGAAACGTTTTTCGCTTTCAACCCAGAAACGGTGTGTTTGTAGGTTAGGTAGGAAGCGACGCTTAGTAGCGTTGCGCGCGTGTGAACGGTGGTTACCTACCACTGGGCGCTTACCTGTAACTTGACAGACTTTAGACATGTCTATGTATCTCCAATAACTTCGCTCGAGCTTAATTTTCCCTTGGACCTTAACTGCGTAGCCCCGGGGTAAATCAGAGGGCGCTCTTTATACAGCATCTACAGGCAGAGATCAAGGATCTGATCCTATCTAATCAGCTCATGTGTAAATTTGATAGCGGCCAATTATAATGATCGAATGCCCCTTAGGAAAGCAAAAACTGCATTTAAATTAAACTAATTTGTAAAAATCACTGCAAAGTGATGTTTTTTACAACTTTGTTGGCACAAGCGAGTCAAATTAGGCCTCGCTGTGCGAAAGAAATACATTGCTCACCGGCTACAATTAAGTGATCAAGCACATTAATGTCGACCAATGCCAGCGCATTTTGCAGTTTTTTAGTAATTAATTTGTCCGCTTGGCTTGGCTCTGCAATTCCTGACGGATGATTATGGGCAAAAATAAGCGAAGCCGCATTGTACTTCAAAGCCGCTTTTACTACCTCTCGAGGATAAACACTCGCGGCATTAATTGTTCCTCTAAATAGCACTTCATCCTTTATGAGTCGGTTTTGATTATCTACATACAGCGCCATAAACACTTCATGATCCAGCCCCCGTAACTGTATCGACAAATAATCGCTCACAGCATTGGGGCAACTGAATAAAGTATCTCTTTGGCAGCGCTCTTTTAAATAGCGTTTACTTAACTCCAAAACGGCTTGTAACTGCACATACTTGGCCTCTCCTAAACCTTTGAGTTCACAAAATTCACTTAAGCTGGCATTAAATAAGTTACTGAGTGTATGGTTTTGCGCTAATAATGATTGTGCTAGCTCAACAGCATTCATGCCACAAACACCTGTGCGTAAGAATATAGCCAACAGCTCTGCATCAGATAAGGCATCAGGTCCGAGATGGAGCAGTTTTTCTCGTGGGCGCGTATGTACTGGTAATGTGTGTAATTGCATCTCTAGTCCTTAGAGTCGGAGTTCCATAATCGATAAAGTGTAGTGCGCTTAGAAAAATAATCAAAACCCCTTTAGTGCCATCAATATTACTGCTGTGTTATCTTTAACGCTTATAAAAATAATTCTGGATTTAGGGTATGAGCCAACACCATAAAAAAATTGTGCTAGGGATCAGTGGCGGAATTGCAGCCTACAAATGTGCAGAACTCGTTAGACGCTTAAAAGAGCATGGCTGCATTGTAAAAGTTGTTATGACGGAATCAGCTAAACATTTCATCACACCTTTAACGATGCAAGCGGTATCGGCTGAACCCGTTGCTGACTCACTCCTAGATCCAAATGCTGAAGCTGCTATGGGCCACATTGAGCTGGCCAAATGGGCCGACCTCATTTTAGTCGCACCAGCCAGTTGCAACATTATTGCTAAAATGGCGCAAGGACTCGCGGATGATTTACTAACCACTTTATTGTTAGCCACCCCTGCACAAGTCGCTGTAGCACCTGCAATGAACCAACAAATGTATGCCCATGGTGCGACTCAAGCCAACTTAAAAACGCTTGCTTCTCGTGGTGTGAAGATCTGGGGACCTGGCAAGGGCGAACAAGCATGCGGTGATGTGGGCGCTGGGCGTATGTTAGAGCCGCACGAATTGGTAGAACTGTGCTTAGCGCCAGAACCGGCAACGGTATTGGCTGATGTCACAGTCACAATCACTGCAGGTCCCACGCGTGAACCGCTGGACCCAGTGCGTTTTATTAGCAATCACAGCTCAGGAAAGATGGGATACGCTTTAGCACAAGCTGCTTTATTACTGGGTGCCAAAGTGAATTTAATTTCAGGTCCAGTGACTATTTCCCCACCCTGTGGTGCCAAAGTTTTCCCCGTCGAAAGCGCGATACAAATGCGCGATGCGGCGCTTAAATTGGCGGGCGAATCGAATATTTTCATCGGCTGCGCAGCTGTTGCTGACTACCGAGTCGCACAAGTTGCTGAGCAAAAAATCAAAAAGCAAGGCGATGAAATGAGCATAACCATGGTCAAAAACCCAGATATTATCGCTGAAGTGGCTGCGCTGAGAAAAAACCGACCTTATACGGTAGGCTTTGCGGCCGAAACACAAAATGTTGAACAGTATGCTCAAGGTAAGTTGAAAAACAAAAACTTAGATATGATCTGTGCCAATGATGTCTCGCGCCAAGGGCTTGGGTTTAACGCCGACAACAACGCGCTCACGCTATTTTGGCCGAATGAAAGTCTCGAGTTACCTGAAGCTGATAAGCAAGCTCTTGCTATGAGCGTGTTAATGGAAATAACCAAAAGGCTTGATTATTAAGCAACTTTTTAAAGTGCTGGCACCAAGCTGAATAAAGCATTAACATAAGGCCCCGAGCAATAGGTGTGAGCTGCTTGGGGTTTGCACTGACCATAATAACGATAACGAAAGGAAAGTTCATGCCAGCGACTAAACGCAGTAATCGCAAAGAGCAAATACTACAATCTCTCGCACAAATGCTTGAAACTAGCCCAGGTCAACGCATCACCACAGCTAAACTGGCCGCTGAAGTGGGTGTATCTGAAGCCGCACTTTATCGCCACTTTCCTAGCAAAGCGCGTATGTTTGAGGGGTTAATTGAATTTATCGAAGATACCCTTTTGTCACGTATCAACCTCATTTTAGAAAACGAAAAAGAAACCCAAGGGCGCATCTACAATATCTTGATGTTGCTATTAGCGTTTGCAGAAAAAAATCCAGGTATTACTCGAATTTTAACCGGTGATGCGCTGCAAGGTGAGCAAGAACGCCTAAGAGAACGTGTACAAAGCTTGTTTGAAAAACTCGAAACGCAATTCAAACAAGTACTACGAGAGCGAAAGCTAAGAGAAGGCAAAGCGTTTGCTACCGAAGAAGGCGCATTGGCAAACCTATTTTTAGCTTACGTAGAGGGTAAAATGAACCAGTTTGTGCGTAGTGACTTTAAAGCGCTTCCTAGCAGCCAATTTGAAAAACAGTGGCTAGAGCTACAAAAGATCTGGCTTGCTTGATCTGACTTGCATAAATTAACCACCAAACAGAATAAGAGATAAACAGGACAAAGTTCCCTTTTTATCTCTTACAATACCACATTTGCCGCAACCTCCTTTAGCCATTTGACTCAGTTGTGTTACAACGAGGTATGGTTAACCACAAGTCCACACATATGAAATTCATACACTCAGTGCTCAGTGCTAGCATCGTTTTCGCTTGCACCACGCATGCTGCACCAACCGAAAAATCACTACAGTTCCAAGATATTTTTGATTTTCGTTATGCCCAAAATACTGTTCTATCTGACAACGGCCAAGTTCTATCTTTTTCCGCCAAGCCATACAGAGGCAACAGCGAAGGCCTAGTTTATGATTTAACATCCAATCAACTGATTGCAAGTGTCCCCCGAGGAGCTAAACCTCTCATCAACCAGTCTGCAACTTGGGTTACCTTTACCCAGCAGCCTTCTTTACTCGACAAAGAAACTGCATCTAAAAAAGAAAAGAAAACACTGCCAAAGAACCTGGTATTGGTAAATACCCAAACTAAGCAACAGCAAGAGTTTACAGATATTGTTGACTATCAAGTGTCTGATGACGGTAATTGGCTAGCTTATAGAGAAAAAAACAAAGCAGAAAAAACAACCGACCCAAAAAACTCTACACAACCGAGTATCCAGGCAGACAAAAAAGACCCGCTTCATACGTTAGTGATCGTCAACTTAAACGATGAAAATACACTTCGCATTGAGCATGTGGGTAACTACGCGCTAAGCCCCAAAAGCAAAGGGGTGTTGTTAAATCAACGCTCAGAAGATGGTAGTAAAAACCGTATTAGCTTTATCGAGCTGAACAACGCCAAACAACATATTTTATTTGATGAGCCAGGGATCACTATCAGCAGCTCAGCTTGGCATCCAGATGGAAACTTGGTGGCATTTTATCAGGGAAATTATGTAAATAACGACCCACTTCGTCGCGATTACCAGCTCACGCTATGGGATGCAGATAATAATTCAACACACATAATTGACAACCCAGATGGCTGGTTTAATGGTAAATCAGCTAACATCGAGTGGTCGCAAGACGGTGAACGCTTATACTTTGAAAATCGTCCTGAACTGCAAAGCAAAGTCGATGAACCGAAATATCACGATCAGGCCTCATTGACTGACTTCAATACAATTCGCGCTCAAAAAGGGTTAAAAATCTGGCACAACACAGACCCAGAAATAAAGCCTCGAGAGGTAAAAACGTGGGAGAAAACAGACAAACAACGTCATTATCAGGCGGTCTATCACGTAAATGGCCAGCGAGTATCGCAATTAACAGATGAGCAAGTCCCAAATTTAACTCTGAACACCGAAGCGCCATTCTTACTAGCAAGTAACGACCTTCCCTACTTAAAACAAATTATGTATAAGGGGTTTTATCAAGACTACTATGCAGTGCAAGTTGCAACCGGTGCTAAGCAATTGATTGTTAAAGAGTCACCTTTTAAGCCCAGCCTATCTCCCACCGGCACTCACGCCGTATATTTTGCAAATAGCCAAGTGTGGCTCAAAGATTTACATAAACAGAAAATCTCGCCGTTAACAGCCGCTGTGCGCGAGGCCATTTTTGCTGATGACAAACATGATTATCCGCAACCACAATCAGGCTATGGATTTGCGGGCTGGCAGCTTGATGGCAGCGTTGTTTATGTTTACTCCAAATATGACATATGGGCCTTTGATATCAACACCCAAAAAGCAACACGCCTCACCCAAGGTAGAGAAACAAACACCAAATACCGCGTTGTGCAACTAGACGACAAAAAGGTAGGCTTCACAAAAAATGAAACCCTTATATTAAAGGCACATAACCTTGAAAATAAGCAAACTCACATTGCCACTTTAGCACTGGCAAACGATACACTAACCACGGTACTGGCTGCTCAAGCGCGATTTGATGTCGTTAAAAAAGCTAAAAATGCCGATAAAGTTATTTTTACCAAACAAACCTATCAGCAATTCCCTGACTACTGGCAAAGTAACCTAAGTTTTGAAACACCAAAACAAATTACTGATTTAAACCCTCAGGTGAGTCAGTTTGCATGGGGGCAACAGCCCGAGTTGGTGAAATACAAAGGTTATAATGGTGAAGACCTACAAGGTGTACTGATAAAGCCAGCTGGCTACAAAAAAGGCGATAAAGTGCCTGTGGTGATTTACTTTTATCGCTACATGAGCCAACGCATGTATGATTTCCCTAAAATGGAGCTTAATCATAGGCCTAACTTCCCTATGTTTACCTCTAATGGTTATGCCCTATTTTTACCAGATATCCGCTTTGAAATCGGCCATCCGGGACCTTCATCAACGCAAACGATGATCAATGCAGCGCAAAAACTGATTGATATTGGCGTAGCACACCCGGATAAAATTGGTCTGCAAGGCCACTCATGGGCTGGTTATCAAAGTGCATTTATGGTCACACAAACTGACATGTTTAAAGCGGTTGTATCTGGAGCACCGGTATCTAACATGACTTCAGCGTACAGTGGCATACGTTTAAAGTCGGGGCTTGCACGTCAATTCCAATATGAAACGGGACAAAGCAGAATTGGTAAATCTTTAGTCGAAGCGCCTGAGCTCTACATCGAAAATTCACCAGTGTTCTTTGCTGATCAGGTAAATACCCCTATTTTAATCATGTTTGGGGACAAAGACGGTGCGGTGCCGTGGCAAGAGGGAATACAGTACTATCTTGCGCTACGCCGTCACAATAAAGATGCAATATTCCTGCAGTACGAGGGAGAACCGCATCATCTCAAGCAATTTCCAAATCAACTCGACTTTTCAATTCGCATGATGGAGTACTTTGACCATCATCTTAAAGGAAAACCAGCTGCTAACTGGATAAAACAAGGCGAAGCATATATCGCCGAATAACCCACTTCAGCCCAAGTAATTTACTTGGGCTTTTTATTGACTAGCTTATATGAAACGTAGCGTTTAAAATGTGCGTTTAGATTGATTTTAGCTGTGGCAACCCTTCGCCACTTTATATAAAGAGCAACTTCCTATGACGACAGCAACGCGTGGTAATCTTTTTATTCTTTCCTCTCCTTCCGGTGCCGGTAAATCTAGCTTAATTAAAGCGTTATTAACTAAACACCAAGACATAAAAATGTCTGTCTCACATACCACACGCGCACCACGTCTAGGAGAAAATGACGGTGAGCATTATCACTTTGTAACAGAAGCTGACTTCAATGCGCTGATCTTGAATGATGACTTTTTTGAGTGGGCCAAAGTATTTGATAATTATTATGGCACCTCTAAAGGTGCAGTTGAAACACAATTGAATGAAGGCCTAGACGTATTTTTGGATATCGACTGGCAAGGTGCCCAGCAAGTTCGTAAGCTAGCGCCTGAGGTTAAAACCATCTTTATCTTACCGCCTTCTCAGCAAGAGCTAGAAAACAGACTCAATGGCCGAGGTCAAGATTCCAAAGAAGTGATCGCTTCGCGTATGGCTCAAGCCAAATCCGAAAGCTCGCACTACAACGAATTTGACTATGTACTCGTTAATGACGACTTTGATACGACCTTAGAGCAATTAGAGCATATTGTAATGGCCGCGCGCATGGAGCTAAAAGCTCAGCAAGCACGTCATGGTCAACTTATTAGCGATCTTTTACGCTAATTTTTGATAAATTTTAACCATCCACTTGGCGAACTGCTTCCCTTGCAGTAAACTAGCCTTTTGGAAATGAATTTAACTTTGGAGTGCTTCGATGGCTCGCGTAACTGTAGAAGATGCAGTAGATGCAATTGGTAACCGTTTTGATTTAATCTTGGTAGCAGCGCGTCGCGCTCGTCAAATCGCTGTAGGTGGTAAAGACCCTATGGTTGATGCTGAAAACGATAAGCCAACGGTTATCGCTTTGCGTGAAATTGAAAAAGGTCTTGTGAACAACTCTTCATTAGACGTAATCGATCGTGAAGAACAGCAAAACCAAGAAGCTGCAGAACTTGCAGCCGTTGCAGCTATTGTAGGCGGCAACAACTAAAACGTATTTAGTTTTTATGACAATGCCAGCATTTTTGCTGGCATTGTTGTTTTATAGCCCAATAAATGCCGTACCTAAAAATAAAGTCTGGCCTAGTCGTTGGTTTCTCTTTCATTTCATCGTATATTCGTTACATATCGATAACTTCACCGGAACAATGGAGCGTGAATGTATCTTTTTGAAGGCCTAAAAAAGAAAATCTCTGAGTATTTATCGCCCGCCGACGTAGAGCTTGTACAAAAAGCGTATGTTGTAGCTCGTGAAGCTCACGAAGGTCAAACCCGCTCAAGTGGGGAACCATATATCACCCACCCTGTTGAGGTGACACAAATACTCGCGGGAATGCGCTTAGATCATGAAACGCTCATGGCAGCGCTCATGCACGATGTCATTGAGGATACTGACTTTAGTCAGCAAGATTTAGCGGAAATATTTGGTGATACCGTTGCTGAACTCGTTGAAGGCGTCAGTAAGTTAGACAAGCTGAGCTTTAAAGATAAAAAACAGTTTCAGGCTGAAAACTATCGCAAAATGATCATGGCGATGACGCAAGATATTCGCGTTATTTTGATAAAACTTGCCGATAGAACACACAATATGCGCACGCTTGGCGCCCTTCGCCCTGACAAGCGACGCCGCATAGCCCGTGAAACGCTAGAAATTTTTGCGCCTATCGCAAACCGCTTGGGTATTCACGACATTAAAAATGAGCTTGAAGATTTAGGTTTTCAAGCGCTCTACCCTATGCGTCACCGTGCGCTCAAATCAGAAGTTGCTAAGGCACGCGGTAATCGCAAAGAAGTGATCAGCAATATTCAGACCGAAATAGAATCTCGATTACAAGAATCGGGGATCCTAGCTTCTGTCAGCGGTCGAGAAAAGCACCTATACAGCATATACAAAAAAATGCTCAACAAAGAGTTAATGTTCAATGAAGTAATGGACATCTATGCTTTTAGAATTAACGTTGACAACCTTGATACCTGCTATCGAGTTTTAGGTGTAGTACATAACTTGTACAAACCGATTGAAACGCGATTTAAAGACTATATAGCCGTACCTAAAACCAACGGCTACCAATCATTGCACACCTCCTTAGTAGGGCCTCATGGTATCCCTGTAGAAATACAAATTCGTACCCATGATATGGACCACATGGCAGACAAAGGGGTTGCAGCCCACTGGATGTATAAAAAGGCAGGAGACAACGCGGGGCATACAGCCCAGCAACGAGCTCGACAGTGGATGCAAAGCCTACTTGAATTACAGCAAAGTGCCGGCTCATCATTTGAATTTGTTGAAAACGTGAAAACTGAGCTATTCCCAGAAGAAATTTACGTTTTCACACCTGATGGTCGTATTGTTGAATTGCCAATGGGTGCTACCGCTGTTGACTTTGCCTATGCGGTGCACACCGACGTTGGTAACACCTGTGTTGGTGCACGTGTAAACCGCAAGCCTTATCCTTTAAGTAAAGCACTTGATACGGGTCAAACCGTTGAGGTTATAACCAGCTCAGGCGCGCATCCAAATGCAACCTGGCTCAACTTTATAGTTACAGGTAAGGCGCGTTTAGGCGTGCGTAATTACCTAAAAAGTCAGCATCAAGAAGAAGCGATACAGCTCGGTAGACGTCTTTTGGATTCTGCCCTTGGCGAAAGTAAACTTGATGATATTCCGCAAGAAAATATCAATCGAGTTTTAGAAGAGCATAAGCTGGCTACCCTGTTAGAGCTTTTGGTTGAAATTGGCACAGGTAACATTATGAGTGTGCTGATAGCCAAGCGCTTACTGCAAACAGATGATGGTATCGAAAACGTTGCAAAACGGGCCAAAGCAGCCATCATAGGCACAGAGGGCATGTTGGTAAACTACTCGAAATGCTGCCGACCGGTTCCTGGTGATGCCATAACCGCTTATGTGAGCCAAGGTAAAGGGCTGAACGTACACCGCCAAGAGTGTAAAAACATCAAAGGTTGGGAAAATGAACGTTCTAAATACTTTGTTGTAAAATGGGAAGACAACCCAGAAAAAGAATATATTGCAGCGCTAAGAGTGGAAATTATCAATCACCAAGGTGCATTAGCAAAACTGACCAACGTGGTAGCCAGTACTCAAGCGAATATCGTTGAAATAGCTACTGATGAAAAAGAAAGTAACTTATACGTGATAGATTTAGGCATAACCGTAAAAGACCGTATTCACGTCGCTAATATTATGCGTCGCATTCGCGTAATGCCAGATGTTCAACGCGTATATCGTAAGAAATAGGATTAACAATGAATAAAGCGATTATCTCTACCGATCAAGCACCTGCTGCGATTGGTACATACAACCAAGCAGTTAAAGTGGGTACTGCTGTATACTTATCAGGGCAAATTCCTCTAGTGCCAGAAACCATGGAAATGGTGTCTGATGACTTTGCACAGCAAGCTCAACAAGTATTTAAAAATCTAACGGCTGTATGTGAAGCCGCAGGTGGACAACTGCAGGATATGGTGAAGGTTAATATTTTCTTAACCGACTTAAGCAATTTTGCCACCGTAAACGAAATTATGAGCCAACACTTTAAAACGCCATACCCTGCACGTGCAGCCATTGGTGTGAAAGAGCTACCTAAAGGGTCTCAAATTGAGATTGATGGCATCATGGAACTGCCATCCACTAACTAATAAAATTCATCCATTAGTATTATAAGCTGCATTTATGCAGCTTTTTTTATCTCTGTTCTTTGATCTTAAGCACTTGACTCTATAATATTTATTAAGCACTCTGTAACTAATACTTTTGTTTTTTGTCATAGCTAATGATTGGCTTGATACCAAATACTTAATAAGGTCGCGTAGTTTAGACGCATTACGTTTTGACCCATAACACAGGCAGGTTTTGATATTTAGTGGGTCTTTGTGATATTCATTAGACAGTTAACGCAAAGTGAGGCTTTCCAAACGCGTTAGGGGTTTATGGTAATTGGTATAACGGGTAAAGGGTGGTAAACGTGTTCAAATTGGCGCACAACGGTAATGTTTTATTAGAAGTTGCTAAACTTAATCCCCCAAATGCAGCCTTCATTGTTGAAGCGCTGGAACAATCTCCCTATGCCGACTGCGAAGTAGATCATGAATCAATCGATGCTTTTTTTAAAAGCGACCACCCAGAAAAGCAACTCGTGGTTGCCAAAAAAGTAGACGCACAACTCTCTGTTGAAGTATCTGAAGATAAAATGACCGCCACCGCACATCTCGTCACAGCCAAAGGGGGCGCTAAAATTAGTCTAGAGCAGGCAAAAAAGGTCATTATCAAAGCGGGTGTCAGTCGGGGCTATAAGCAAGCTTATTTAGAACAAGTTTTACAAAAACAATTTGAGCTCCCCCCAGGCTCAAATGCAAATGGTGTTATTGCCAAGGGCCGTCCACCCGTTGATGGTCAAGCCGCCAAACTTATCCCACACGTCACCACGATAAGAGAAAGACTAAAACAGCCAAAGCTTCGAGAAGACGGCTCGGTAGATATGCGTGACTTTGGCAAACTAGCAAGCGTAGCGCCAGGCACCTTATTAGCCTCAAAGCAGCCAGCAACACCAGGCAAAGAAGGGTATACCGTCACAGGAGATAGTATCCCAGCCAAAGACGGCGATACATTTGAATTAAGCGCGGGTGATGGTACAGAGATATCAGCAAGCAACCCGCTTGAACTTGTTGCAGCCATCGCAGGGTGTCCGTCAGATATTCAAAATGGGATGCGTGTCGATGATGTATTTACCATAGCCGATGTTGATGTACGCAGCGGGCACGTTGACTTTAATGGCAGCGTCATTGTAACCCATAATGTATCCCCTGGTATGAAAGTAAAAGCAAAGGGCGATATTACGGTCATGGGTTCAGTAGAGTCAGGCGAACTCATCAGTGGCGGTAATATTGACGTTAAACAAGCGGCAATAGGCCATGTTGACCATCAAAATAATAATCAAGGCTTAACCTGTCGATTAATTGCCGCTGGCAATATCCACTTGTCACACGGTCAATACAGTCATTTAGAAGCAAATAATATTTTTATTACCAAGCAAAGTAATCACTGCACTATTAAAGCCACGACCTTAGTACAAATTGGCGCTGATGATGCACCAAAGGGTAAGCTAATTGGCGGAGAAATACTGGATGCACAAATGGTGATTGCTGGTGAAATAGGCAGTGAGTCAGGTGCAAAAATGACCATACGATTGGCTCACACTGGTATTGATATTACCAAAGAAACCGACGAATGTTTAAAAACGTTAACTAAAACCAGTGAGCAATTAAATACTTTACAGCAAGCAATTGAGAAAGCAGATCAAGTAAAAGATGCTGAGAAAAAAAAGCAGCTTATGGCTAAGATTGGCGCAACACAAATACACTATTGTGAAGAAGCCGAAGCGCTTGAGAAGAAAATGTCTGATCTAGAGCTCAATCTAAACAACTTATTAGAAGGCACCAAGTTGGTTGCTAATCAAGCACTTAACCCTGGTGTTGAAATTCATATTTTTGATCGCGTCTATAAAACCACCCGCAGCTACCCACCATGTAGTGCCAGTCTTGTAGAAAACAAAATTGAGATAGAATTTAAAACTAGCTGATCATACTGTCTTACATTTATATACCATGGTGCCTGCAGCGTAGATAAAAAAGCGGCACACTAAGTCGTGTTACCGCTTTGCGCTACTCATTATAAAACAACACAATTAACGTAATACCTCTGAAACTTGCGCTTTGAGTTCTTCACTCCACACACCCACTTGTACTTGTGCGATATGTGCTTTTTGCAATAACAGCATTACTAAGCGAGACTGGCCAATACCCCCTCCTATGGTTTGAGGCATTTCACCGGCAAGAAGTTGTTGATGCCAGTCTTGGGCTAAACGAGCCTCATCTTCGGTGATCTTAAGCTGCCTTTGCAAAGACTCAGGACAGACACGGATCCCCATTGACGAAATTTCAAAAGCGTCTTCTAGTACAGGGTTCCACACCAGAATATCGCCGTTTAAGCCTTGATATTTTTCACACGTAGCACTTGACCAGTCATCGTAGTCAGGCGCACGCACATCGTGAATTTGACCGTCTCCCAACTCGCCACCAATACCAATTAAAAAGACAGCGCCATATTCTTGTGCAATCGCTTTCTCACGCTGCTTAGCACTAAAACCAGGGTACATTTGACGCAATTCTTCACTGTGTACAAAGGTAATCTCTTGAGGTAAAAATGGTGTTAAACCAAACTCTTGGGCAACCACTTGCTCGGTGCTTTTAATCCCCCGATACAGTGCCTCTACGGTTTGCTTTAATGTCGCTAAAGAGCGCTCTGACTTTGCACAGATAATTTTTTCCCAATCCCACTGATCAACATAAACAGAGTGAACAGGAGATAGCTTTTCCTCGTCAGGACGAAGCGCTTTCATGTGCGTATACAGCCCCTCTCCCACACTAAAACCGTAATCACCCAGAGTTTTTCGCTTCCATTTAGCCAGCGAATGAACCACTTCAAATTGCGCATCAGGTAACGTTTTAACTTTTACCGATACGGCTTTTTCAGTACCACTTAGGTTGTCTTGAATGCCATCACCTACTTTAGCCAGTATCGGTGCTTGAACCTCAATTAAACCCAGTTCACTTTCTAATTGTTGTGAAAAAACTTGTTTTACTCGGCTTATTTGCTGCTGTGTTTGACGATATGTACTTTGCATAATTAGGACCTCACTCCCAGTAAATTCTTCAATTTCATTGCCAGCGCTTTGTGGCTTGAACCTATCGTCAATAAAAAACAGGTAAATTACAATAACCATCAACAAAAATACCAAACAGCTGTATTTATCATAAAAAAATTGCGGTATATTTTGATGAATCAAAAATTAAAGTGGTAAATTTGCATGGAAAATTATCAAATCGATAATCTCGATAAATCGATTTTGCACGCATTAATGGACAATGCCCGCACACCTTACGCAGAATTAGCAAAAAGGTTTGCTGTCAGTGCGGGCACCATTCATGTGCGCGTCGAAAAAATGAAACAAGCCGGGATCATTCAAGGCACTAAAGTCACCATTAGCGCCAAAAAGTTAGGCTACGATGTTTGTTGTTTTATCGGGGTTAACTTAAAACACGCACGCGATTACCCAAGCACCATTGCACAATTACAAGAGTTTGAGGAAGTAGTGGAAGCGTATTACACCACGGGGAATTACAGCATATTTATCAAAGTGATGGCTCGTACGATAGACCACTTGCAGGATGTGTTGATCAACAAAATTCAAACCATTGAAGCCATTCAATCCACAGAAACGCTTATTTCATTGCAAAACCCCATTGCACGGGAGGTGCTTCCCTAACTTGGGCATCGTGCAATAAGTGGGTATAATCGCCGCAATTTTGATTAGATGAGCAGTAACAGATGACAGATTCGCGTTTTCATCGTGTAAAACGAGTATTAGACAGACGCCAAACCGACCTTACCGTATGTTTAGACGAAGTACACAAGCATCATAACTTGTCAGCCATTGTACGTACTGCCGATGCGGTTGGCTGTCATCATGTTCATGCAGTCTGGCCGCAAGAGCAACGACGTTTGACTAATAACACCTCGGGTGGCAGCAAAAATTGGATTGAAACGCATATGCACGATGATATTGATGCGGCCGTTGCTACAATTCGAAAACAAAATCCAGGTATTCAACTGCTTGCAACCAACTTAAGCGATGAAGCTGTGGATTATCGCGACATTGACTATACCAAACCAACCGCCATTATTGTTGGTCAAGAACGTCTCGGTATTTCTGATAAAGCGCTGGCTCATGCCGACAAGCACATCGTGATCCCGATGGAAGGAATGGTGCAGTCTTTGAATGTATCGGTTGCTGCTGCTTTGATCTTATACGAAGCACAACGACAAAGACAAGCTGCGGGGTTGTATGAACGCAACGACATGCTAGACGCGAACACCAAACATACTTTATTGTTTGAAGGTTGCCACCCAATCATTGCGAACCGTTGTGTAGAAAAGGGTTTACCTTATCCGGCCTTAGATGATGAGGGTGAAATAGTGGCTGACGAAGCCTTTTGGCATACCCTTAAATATAAAAAAGCGAAATAGCAAGGAATAGCATGACGACGCCAAACCTCTCAAACTACCCTATCACCAACCTTAAAGGCGTAGGGCCAAAGGTAGCTGAGCGTTTGGCCAAACTGGGGATTTTTACCGTTCAAGACATGCTCTTTCACTTGCCGCTGCGCTATGAAGATAGAGCACGAACCTACGCGATTGCTGAGTTAACACCACATAGCCATGTCAGCATAGAGGCGCAAATTGAACATAGCCAAATTACCTTTGGCAAAAGACGTATGCTTATTTGTCATGTAAGCGATGGCACGGGTAGGCTTACTCTGCGCTTTTTTAACTTTAATGCCGCACAAAAAAATGCCATGGCCACAGGCAAGGTTATTCGTTGCTTCGGTGAGGTACGTCGTGGTCAAGCAGGCCTTGAAATGGCGCACCCTGAATATAGCATTCGAGATTGTCACAGCGAGCCGCAAGATCCCACATTAGCAACGCTCACTGCGGTATACCCAACAACAGAGGGGTTAAAGCAACTGAGTATCCGCGCTATTGCAGACAAAGCTATTACACTGTTACAAAAGTATCAATTAGACGAGTACCTTCCACAGCAATACCGCCCTGCTGGGTTAAGCCTCAAAGAAGCCGTATTAACCTTGCATAAACCACCACAAGATACTGATTTGTCATTACTTGAACTAGGCCAGCACCCTGCGCAGCAGCGCTTGGCTTTCGAAGAGTTGTTGGCACAAAACCTAAGCTTGTTGCAACTGCGCAAACGGGGTCAGGCGGTGAAAGCGGTGCCTTTACCCCCTAACAACACCTTAGAACCTGAATTTTTGGCTAACTTGCCCTTTTCACCAACCAACGCCCAAAGCCGAGTGGTTGCAGAAATTAAACAAGACCTACAACACCCTTTTCCGATGATGCGACTCGTACAAGGAGATGTAGGCTCAGGTAAAACACTGGTTGCGGCTTTGGCTGCTTTAGGCGCTATTGCTAAGGGGTATCAAGTTGCGCTTATGGCTCCCACTGAGATCCTCTCTGAGCAACATGGTATAAACTTTACTAACTGGTTTAAGCACTTAGGTATTGAAGTGGCTTGGCTTGGCGGGAAAACCAAAGGCAAAGAGCGAGCAAGTACATTAGAAAGTATCGCCAGTGGTAAGGCTCAGATGGTGGTTGGCACCCATGCGCTGTTTCAACAGCACGTCGAGTTTTTTAATTTGGCGCTTATTATCATTGATGAACAACACCGCTTTGGTGTCCACCAGCGCTTAGCGCTCAGAGAAAAGGGTCAGTTTAACGACTGTTACCCACATCAGTTGGTAATGACCGCCACTCCAATCCCGCGTACTTTGGCGATGACGGCTTACGCAGATCTAGAAACGTCTGTCATTGACGAGTTGCCACCTGGGCGAACACCGATTACTACGGTTGCCGTCCCTGACACGCGTCGAGGCCAAGTAATCGATCGAGTAAAAACCGCTTGTTTGGATGATAAACGTCAAGTTTACTGGGTATGTACTTTAATTGATGAGTCAGAAGTGTTGCAGTGCCAAGCGGCAGAAGACGCGGCCACAGAACTCACCGAGCAGCTACCCGAGCTCAAAGTAGGTCTAGTACATGGCAGAATGAAAGCACAAGAAAAGCAAGATATTATGATGGCTTTCAAAAATGGTGATATTGATGTGCTGGTCGCAACGACGGTGATCGAAGTGGGTGTAGATGTCCCCAATGCCAGTTTGATTATCATCGAAAATCCGGAACGGTTAGGCCTGGCACAACTGCACCAACTGCGTGGCCGCGTAGGTCGTGGTGCCATTGCTTCACACTGTCTGTTACTCTACCACGCCCCACTATCTATCACGGCACAAAAACGTTTAGGTGTTTTACGCGATAGTAATGATGGCTTTGTCATTGCTGAAAAAGATTTAGAAATTCGAGGGCCTGGTGAAGTGTTAGGCACTAAGCAAACAGGCTTAGCAGAGTTTAAAGTGGCCGATTTAAATCGCGATAAAGCGCTGTTAAACCAAGTTCGGCCTTTGGCATGTAAGCTCATGCAGTCTCACCCTGAGGTTGTGGAGCCTTTGGTTATGCGCTGGCTTGGGACCAAAAGTGAACTGGCTATGGCTTAATACAGCAGGCAGATAAGCCAATAGCGCTTATCTGCCTCTGAGCTTTACTCTTTGTAACCATTAGGGTTATTGCTTTGCCAGCGCCACGTATCTTGCATCATGTCATTGATCCCACGAGCGGCTTGCCAGCCTAGATCTCGCTGTGCTTTTTCGGGAGCCGCATAGCAAGCTGCAATATCGCCTTCGCGGCGCGGTTTTATTTGATAAGGGACAGACTTACCTGAAGCCTTTTCAAATGCACTGACCATTTGTAATACCGAATAGCCAATACCAGTGCCTAAATTATAAATATGTGTACCGGCTTCATCATCTAGCTTATCTAACGCTTTTAAATGACCAATTGCCAAATCAACAACATGGATATAGTCACGCACTCCCGTACCATCCACGGTATCGTAGTCATCGCCAAAAACACCCAGTTGCGCTAATTTTCCTACTGCAACTTGCGCAATATATGGGAGTAAGTTATTGGGAATACCATTTGGGTCTTCACCAATTAAACCCGATTCATGCGCACCGACAGGGTTAAAGTAGCGCAAAATAGCAAACGCCCAACGTTCATCTGACTTAGCAACATCCTGTAAAAGCATTTCCACCATCAGCTTTGACGAACCATATGGATTGGTTGTGCCCCCTACCGGAAAGCTTTCTTTTATAGGCAAACTTTGAGGGTCGCCGTACACAGTTGCCGATGAACTAAACACCAATTTAAATACATTAGCATCGCGCATTGCATCAAGCAGCGTCAGTGTACCCTGTACATTGACCTGATAATATTCAATCGGTTTGCGTACAGACTCACCTACCGCCTTTAGGCCAGCAAAGTGAATAACTTGATTGATGTCATACTGTGCAAACACCTCAGCGAGGAAGTCTTTATCTAGAATATCCCCCTCATGAAAATGCACCGCTTTACCCGTGATTTTTGCAACTCGTGTGAGTGATTCCTGCGAAGCATTGCTCAGGTTATCGACCACAACAACCTCTTCACCTCGCTGCAATAACTCTAATACTGTATGTGAACCAATATATCCGGCTCCGCCGGTCACCAATATACTCATGGTTCGTTCCTTATCTAGAAAATTATCCTGCTATTTTAAAGTAGTTTAATAGTACTTTGCAGGGGGAAACTACGATTTCTCACAAACAAATGCTAATCGCCCATCATAATAGCTCAACCTTGAGATGCGGGTATCACAATACTGACTTAAGTTATGCCACTGAGATACCGCTTTAGGGCGTTCAAAATCACGCATATAAACACGGTTACCAATCGCATAAGCTACATGTGTATCATCTAGCCACGTGTAATCTTGCACCCCCGCAGGCATCACAAAATGATCATGTACTTGTTGTGTTTCAGCTGAAAAACTCGCAAACCAATGCTGACCGTTTTTATTGTAGGTAAATGAATATATTTGTTTTTTTTCATTAAATGCTAAAGTTCGCCCAATATTTTTTGCTATTTTTGATGGCAAATGCCCCGCCGTGTCGGTGTATTGTAAGGTATGAGGTTCGCCCAAGATAAACATCACCAAGTCATCTTTAACACCCCAAGCATGATAGCCCACAGGCTCTATATGATCGAAAATACGAGTTGCATTTTGCTGTGTATCAAAAGGATAAAACCACAACTTTTGCTTACCATCAGGCTCAACAACAACACTCGACAGACCTTCATCATGGGGGTACAAAGTAGGTGAAAACTCAGAAACAGGCGTATTGGTTAAGTTGCGACTTTTACCACTGGCAAAATCATAGAAAAACAAATCCGTTTGAGCTTGCTCACGCTCATTCACTTCTTGAGTAAAATAGACCCCTTTAGCAGTGACCAATGGTTGGTTGTGATAGCTATCCTGTGACGTTAGTGACACAACCTTAACCGAGTCATCTACTTCATTGGCGAGCAAAATTTGGCTTTTAGGCATGGCTGCCTGTACCGTATAAGTCATTGCAGAGCATAAACAAGTGAGCAGCGTGATAAGTGCTTTCATAGACAATCCTTATTATTTTTGTCTTATCATACTCGCTAGTGTATTAAACCACAAAACTTGCTATTCACCTCGCTTCGGGTAACAATCGATTTCAACAACTTTGTTAAATTTTTGAGATTATCGAGGCCAACTATGTCCCAAAAGCACCCAATTATTGCTATTACAGGTAGCTCAGGGGCTGGCACCACTACCACCACGAATGCTATCAAGCATATCTTTCGTAGTTTAAGTGCCAACGCTGCTTTTATTGAAGGCGATAGCTTTCATCGCTATACACGCCCAGAAATGGACAAGCTCAAACGAGATGCCTTACAAGAAGGTAAGCATATTAGTTACTTTGGCCAAGAAGCCAATGATTTTGCAGCACTAGAGAAGCTTTTTAGTCGTTATGGCGAACAGGGCGATGGCAAAATTAGGCGCTATCTACATACCTTTGACGATGCCGTGCCTTATAATCAATTGCCAGGGACTTTTACACCTTATCAAGATTTAGAACCCAATACCGATGTGTTATTTTACGAGGGCCTGCATGGAGGCGTAGTCACGCCTGAGCACGATGTGGCTAAGCATGTTGACCTGCTTATTGGCATGGTGCCAATTATTAACCTTGAGTGGATCCAAAAACTAATACGAGATACTAATGAACGGGGCCATTCTCGAGAAGCAGTGATGACCTCAATCGTTCGTAGCATGGATGACTACATAAACCACATTACCCCACAGTTCTCTCGCACCCATATTAATTTTCAACGCGTCCCCACTGTTGACACTTCAAACCCATTTAGCGCTAAAGACATTCCTTCACTTGATGAAAGCTTTGTTGTGATCCGCTTTCGTGGTATTGACGACGTCGATTTTCCCTACTACTTACATATGATCGATGGCAGTTTCATGTCTCGAATGAATACCTTGGTTGTGCCAGGAGGTAAGATGGGGTTAGCTATGGAGTTGGTGTTAACGCCACTGATTAAAGATTTATTGGTAAAAAAGCGCGCGCTTGAAAACATGGCTCCGGTTGACTTACCCATTTAAATTTGGGTTTAAATATGCCTTTGCTCTTTGAAAACACGCACTAATTCGGACCCAGATATTGGGATTATTTAGCTTGCGGGTATAGGCGCAGCAAACTAAACTAGTGCCCCTCTTTTTGCCGCAGTTGGAGGCGATTCATGGCCTTATCAAACATCATTAAAGTGCTAGTGGGTTCGCAAAACCCTGTCAAAATAAATGCTGCTAAAAGCGTGATCGCACGCTATTTCCCTAACCATCAGATTGATTGCCAAGGAGTACATGCCCCAAGTGGAGTGCCTGAACAACCTTTGGGAGAAGATGAAACTCGTATTGGCGCGCAAAATCGCGTCTCGCACCTACAAGCGCACCATCATGCAGACTTTTACTGTGCAATGGAGGGTGGCGCACACCAGTTTAGTTATGGTCCTGCCACATTTGCCTATGTGGTTATCGCCAATGATCAACACACCAGTGTCAACCGCAGCAGTAATTTACCCTTACCACAGCCGATTTATGATGCGCTGGTTGCAGGTGAGGAGCTAGGTCCGGTAATGGATAAAGTCTTCAACACCGAAAATATCAAACAAAAAGGCGGAGCGATTGGGCTGCTCACCAACCATGTCGCAACACGTGAAAGCACATACACCCAAGCGCTAACACTTGCTATGGCGCCATTTTTACACCCCAACTTATATAAGCACCAAAAGGCCTGTGATGAAGTATAGCCATATCCTGTTTGATGCCGATGAAACTCTGTTTAGCTTTAACGCCTTTTTAGGGCTGAAAAAATTATTTGCTCAATATGGCGTGGACTTTACCGAGCAAGATCACAATGAATACCAGCAGGTAAACGCCCCGCTATGGCTTGACTATCAAGCCGGTAGAATTGACGCCCAGACTCTACAAATTACGCGTTTTTCAAAGTGGGCTGAACGACTTACCGTGCCAGCCATCGAACTTAACGCAGGCTTTTTAGAGTCAATGGCGAGCATATGTGAACCCCTGCCTGGTGCTAGAAGCTTGCTAAAACATCTAAAAGGTAAAGCACACTTGGGCATTATCACCAATGGCTTTGCTGCCTTACAAGAAAAAAGGCTTGCCCACACCGGCTTAAGTGACTGTTTTGACTGCGTGGTGATTTCTGAATTAGTGGGCACAGCCAAACCCGACCCGTTTATTTTTGCTCATACCCTATCTTTGCTTGGCAACCCTGATAAAAGCAAAGTACTCATGGTAGGCGATACACCAAGCAGTGATATTTTAGGGGCGAATAAATTTGGTATTGATAGCTGTTGGCTACAGCACCCTGATAAAACTTGCCCTGAAGGCGTTAAGCCAACCTACACCGTGCAATCTTTACAAGAACTAGAAGCAATTCTTGGCACGGACCATTAAAACGCAAAAAGCGCAGACAATTTCTGCGCTTTTGCATATGTATCTGTGGTGACCCGTTATTATTGCAAAGCGTTACGCTGGCGTAATACTTCAAATAAACAAATACCCGTTGCCACTGAAACATTCAAACTTGATACCGTGCCTACCATCGGAATTTTCACTAGCACATCACAATGCTCACGCGTTAAACGACGCATGCCATCGCCTTCAGCCCCCATCACTATCGCGATTGGTCCTGTTAGGTTGGCATCAAAAACTCCTGTGTCGGTTTCACCAGCTGTGCCTGCAACCCACACACCCGCTTCTTTGATATCACGTAATGTGCGAGCAAGGTTAGTTACTTGAATAAGCGGAACCGTTTCGGCAGCCCCACACGCAACCTTTCGAGCTGTACCATTAAGCTTTGCTGATTTGTCTTTTGGCACAATGACCGCGTGTGCCCCCGCCGCATCTGCACTTCGTAAACAAGCGCCGAGGTTATGTGGATCGGTCACGCCATCGAGCACTAAAAAGAACGGGGTTGTTTCACGCGCGATGATCTCATCTAAATCTTTTTCGTTGTAAGTTCTGGCAGCTTTTACATTGGCAATAATACCTTGGTGTTGCTCGCCTTTAGCTTTGTTATCCAGTGCCTTTCTTTGCATAAACTGCACCGAAATACCGAACTTTCGAGCTTCATTGATCAACGGATTCAAGCGTTTATCTTCACGACCTTTAAGCGCATAAATTTCTAAAAAGCGCTCAGGTTCTTTGCCCAAAATGGCTTCGATAGAATGAAAGCCAAAAATTAATTCGTTACTCACTTTTTATGCTCCAGAGCTATTATTCTGTGTTTTACGGGCATTTTTACCAGGGCGTTTTGCCTTCACTTTTTTACCCTTGGTTTTTGACTGGCCTTTTTTCGGCGCAACACCCGCTTTTTTAGCTTTTTTCACTTTGCCTTTAGGGGTCGTCTTTTTACCCTTTTTTGGCTTACGTTCTTCTTTCTTCTCGCCTTGCTCAGCCTCTTTTTTACCAGGTATTTTACCTGCTTTGAGCTGCGCTCTCACACTTTGTGGCGCAGGCCTTGCTTGTGATTTCACTGACTGATTGCGACGCCGTGCGTATCTATCTGGAAGTTGCTCACCCGCCATAGCTAGATTGATACGTCGCTCATCTAAGCTTACAGACGCCACGACAACCTTCAGTTTATCGCCTAAACGATAGACTTGCCGACTGTGCTCTCCTACCAAGCAATGTTTGGCACCATCGTAGTGAAAGTACTCTTGACCTAAGCTAGAAATATGGATCATGCCATCAATTTGCAAGTCATCTAAGCGTACAAACAAACCAAAGTTTGTCACAGAAGACACCACACCGCTAAATTCATCACCCACATGATCTTGCATGAATTCGCATTTTAGCCAATCCGCAACTTCACGGGTCGCATCATCAGCACGACGCTCAGTGGTTGAACACTGCTCACCAAGCTGGTCCACCTCATCAGTGTCATACACATATGCACCTGATGTTTTTTGACCTTGAGTATCTAAAATACCTTTGATGGCTCTGTGTACTACTAAATCAGGGTAACGACGAATCGGTGATGTAAAGTGTGCATACGCATCAAGCGCTAAACCATAGTGACCGATGTTATCAGGCTGATATACTGCTTGCTTCATTGAGCGCAGTAGCATGGTTTGAATTAACTCTTGTTCTGGGCGTTCGCCCAATGAGTTGAGCGCCTCGGTCAACTCTAACGGTGACGGGTCGTTTGGTAATAAACTCTCAATACCCAAGTCATTTAAAAACTGCCTGAAATGACTCAGCTTTTCTTGATCTGGTTCGTCGTGCACTCGATACAACGCACTGGCTTCATGCTTTTCAAGCAACTTCGCTGCAGAGACATTAGCTAAGATCATGCACTCTTCAATTAGCTTGTGCGCATCGTTACGTACCAAGGGCACAATCGACTCAATCTTACGATGGGCATTAAATACAAAACGTGTTTCAATCGTTTCAAACTCAATCGCACCACGAGTTTGCCTAGCTGATTTTAGCGCCATGTACATTTGCTGCAAATCAGTTAAATGTGGCACTAACTGCGCGTATTGTTCGCGTAAGTGTTCATCACCTTGCAAAATCCCATGCACTTTAGTGTAGGTCATTCGCGCATGCGAATTCATGATCGCCTCATAAAATCGATAGCCTGATAAACGGCCCGCATCAGAGACGGTCATTTCAGCCACCATACACAAGCGGTCTACTTGCGGGTTGAGCGAACACAAGCCATTTGATAGCACCTTAGGTAACATGGGGATCACTTGCTCGGGGAAGTACACCGAGTTACCACGCTCTATGGCCTCTTTATCCAGCGGACTGCCTTTTGGCACATAGTGCGACACATCAGCGATAGCAACCCATAAACGCCAGCCACCTGACTTTTTACGCTCACAGTAAACTGCATCATCAAAGTCTCGGGCATCTTCACCGTCTATCGTTATCAATGGTAAGTCACGCAAATCTATACGCCCGAGCTTATCCGCTTCTTCAACTTCTTCACCGTGGCGAGCAACTTGATCAAGTACTGCTTGTGGCCAAACATGGGGAATATCGTGATTTCGCAAAGCAACTTCAATTTCCATACCGGGCGCCATATGCTCTCCGAGTACTTCTGTTACTTTACCCACTGCGTTCATATGCCTTGTGGGGCTTTGGGTTATTTGTATTTGCACCATTTGATTGTGGCGCGCGCCATTTTCACTGCCCGGCAAAATGATAATATCTTGCGTGATACGCGGATCTTCTGGCACCACAACCGCCGTACCGTACTCGACAAAGTAACGGCCAACCAACGGTGCCCGCTCGTTCTCTAACACACGCACTATACGCGCTTCTACCTTACCGCCAGAGCCTCGACTCGCCGCTTTCGCCAGTACGATGTCACCATGTAATACACCGTTCATTTGATGCTTGGCAATAAACCAATCTTTAGGCTCACCCTCAACGGCCAAAAAGCCAAAACCATCTCGATGACCTATAACCCGACCTTTAACCAAACCATCATCCGTTGGAATGACGTAGCGTTTAAATTTATTGAAGTGCAGTTGTCCATCACGCTCCATGGCGCGCAAACGACGTTTAAACGCCACTTGACGTTCATCATCTAACACATTGAGGCTATTGCAGAGTTGACTAAAAGTCGTCGCTTTATCGGCAGCTTTGATATGCTCTAAAATAAACTCGCGACTGGGTACTGGGTTTTCGTATTTGTCTTTCTCTCGACTGAGATAAGGATCCTGTTTTGACATTCACTAACTTGTTAATTGAGTTATGTTGTTATTTTAACCCAAAAGCCGAAAATGAGACAGCTCAACAGAGTGAAAGTTTTATTTACGCTAACGCGGCACTAATATGCCTAATTTGACAGTTTTTTTTTACAGCCCCCCCTTTTGCCTAGCTATGCGAGTAGCATAGAGCGCATTCACCCCCTCTCATTTGGGTATCATGGGAAAAAAGTAAAAAACAGCAAATATCAGTGCCCACATCCCAATCTTTCGTTCTTTGTGCTGCAAAAAGTGGGTATTGTGATACATGAAAGTTTGCATAATGACTGATTTCGTTGAACTTATTCAAATAGCTTAATGTTTTTATGGCGGCTATTTCAGTGACAAATGTCAACATGCTACACTGGCATTCTTAAAAACGACAATAAAGTAACTCATGCGAGCTGAACAAACCTCTCTTTTGTACCTCCACATTGCTGTACTACTTTTTGGGGGGACTGCACTGTTTTCTAAACTCATTGATCTATCAGCATTGGACATAACCGTTTATCGCACTGCTGTCGCCTTTATCGTCTTGGCTTTACTATTAAAGTTGATGGGCAAACCTCTGCGTTTAGCGCGCCCCAAAGATTACTTCATCGCGATACTACTTGGTGTTGTGGTGGGCTTGCATTGGGTGACTTACTTTGCAGGTATGCAAATGGCAGGAATAGCCACAGGGATCATTGCCTTTTTTACCTACCCAGTTATTACTGTCTTTCTAGAGCCTTTATTTACTAAACAAAAAATCAAAAACAAAGATATTATAAGTGCGGCCGTGGTAATGCTGGGTATCTATCTACTTATTCCTGAGGCTAACCTTGGAAACCAGGTCACTTTGGGTATTATTACAGGCGTCAGTTCAGGCGCTTTATTTGCGCTACGTAATTTATTGCAAAAACGCTTTTTTGTCACTTACAGTGGGCCTCATACCATGTTTTACCAAACATTGACGGCCTGTGTAATGTTAGCTGTTTTTGTAGAGGTCCCGCCAACACAGCTGCCAAGCCAAGATGTTTATTATATTTTACTCGCAGGTGCTGTATTTACGGCAATTCCTCACGCTTTGTTTGCTAGCAGCTTAAAGCACTTATCGGCGACCACCGCTGGATTAATTTCTTGCTTACAGCCCTTGTATGGGACGCTTTTGGCCTTTATGCTGTTGGCAGAAAAACCAACAATTATGACTCTCGTTGGCGGTTTGCTGGTGATCAGCGCTGCTTGTTTTGAAACTTGGTCTATCACAAGGAAAAAGCCCAATGCTAGTATTCGCTCATCGGGGAGCCAGCGGTAATTACCCTGAAAATACGCTCAGTGCCATTCAAGCAGCATTACAAGCTGACGTAGACGGTATTGAGCTAGACGTACAAAGCTGTGCTGATGATTATGCAATTGTGCACGACACGTGGCTGGATAGAACCACTAATGGCTCGGGCAAAGTTAACAAAACACCGCTTAAAGAAATACAAGCACTAGATGCGGGTAACGGTGAGTTTATTCCTAACTTGCAACAAGTGTTTGACGCCATAGGCCACAACACCATGATCAATTTAGAGCTAAAACATACTTTTAGTCTTGATCAGTTTGTTTCCTGTATTGAGCAAAATGTGCAGCAAGGTACATTTTCCCGAGAGCAATTACTGGTTTCATCATTTGATCATCATCAACTTGTGTGGTTAAAACAAAACATGCCATGGGTAAAAATTGGCGCCCTAACAGGCTCAATCCCACTGCAGTATGCAGAATTTGCACAGCGGTTGCATGCTTACAGCATTCATATCGATAAAAACTTTATAAATCATCAGTTTGTTGATGATGCAAAACAACGAGGACTAAAGGTATTCGCCTATACTGTCGATAAGCAACAAGATATCGAAGATATGCGAGCATTAGGCGTGGATGGCATTTTTAGTAATTTTCCTTGTTACGCAAAAATGATTTTATCTCGTTCTTAGCATATATTATTGATTAAAGAAGTATTTATGTTTTAACTGTTGCAATTCGATGATAGCCAGATGATCAGGGATGCAGCGTCTCAAAAGAGGACAAACATGGATAACCAAAAGCCAACAATGAGTCTGTACATGCGCCTATATAATCAAATTGAACAAAGCTTTTTTTATACCCTATCGAGAAAAATTTTCGGCAACCTCAGTTTTGTCTTTGCCTTTCAGGTGATCACTCTTGTCTGGCTGTATAGCGAACTGGATGCCAAAGATGACAGCCTCGGGTTATTTTGGTTAATGACTTTTGGTGCTGTTGGTGGTTTTGTCTTTACCCTTTTTTATATGCGCTATTTAATTGTCAGACCTGTGCGGGCGATGCGCGACAGCCTCCAACAAGCCAACCGCCAAGATGGTAACTTGAATGCCAAATTGCCAAAGTTCACTTATGATGAATTCAGAGAGTTAAGTGAGCAATACAATGCCTTCACCCAGCACCTACGAGAACTATTAGAAAAAACCTACGAAGGCGCGCAAACTGCTGCGACCAGTAATTATCAAGTCACGCATTCGATGCAACAAACAGCCGACTTTGGCGCTCAGCAAATTGATATGAGTGACTCTATCATTGCAGCCAGCGATCAAGTCACCCATAGCTTACAAAGCATTGTTGCCAATACTGATCAAGTCTACCAAGCAAATACCGAAAGCTTGCATTTTGTTCGAGGGTCATCACAGTCGTTGACTGCACTAGTTGATGAAGTAAAACAGATCACTGTACTACTTGGTAACTTTTCAAACACCGTATCGGGTTTAAAAGAGAACAGCGAAAATATTCGTAGCATTCTAAAAATGGTCGAGGAGTTTTCCGATCAGACGAACTTACTTGCGCTTAACGCCGCCATAGAAGCTGCGCGAGCAGGCGAAGCTGGGCGAGGCTTTGCTGTGGTGGCAGATGAAGTGCGCAGTCTCTCTGTAAAAGTGAACGATGCAACCCGCCAGATAAGTGATTTTATAAATCAAATGAACAGTTTAGTGGGTGAAACACATCGAGAGTCAGAGCAGCTAATTAGTCACTCTGAATCTGCTGAGCAAGCAATTAGTAAAACCTCTCAGGGCTTTACAGATATGAGCCATGACTTTGAGCGCAATCAAGCCCAACTGGAACAAATTGCCAGTGCCGTGCACCAACTAGAATCAACGCAAGCACATACCCATGAAACAGTGCAACAAATTGTTGCCCTTGCACAACAAGCTAAAACGCAAATTGATAGCGCATTGAACGATTGTCAGCGTGCTCAGCAACTCACAGAAACGACCCAACAAGAGCTACAAAGGTTTGTATAAGTTTTGCATTGGGAGCGAGCGCTAAGCTCGCTCCACACCAAATGTCAGTACATCACTAATACGGCTTTTGTTTAGTGCCAACATAATCAACCTATCAACACCTAGCGCCACGCCCGAACATTGCGGTAAACCATGTTGTAACGCCTCAATAAAACGCTGGTCAATCGCCACTTCTGATAAGCCCATTTGCACACGCAACTGGTTGTCTTGAGCAAAACGTGTTGCTTGCTCTTGAGCATCTGTCAGCTCATTGAAGCCATTGGCAAGCTCCATACCCTGATAATACAGTTCAAAACGCCCTGCAACACGTGAGTCAATGTCATCTAGCTTTGCCAGTGCCGCTTGTGAGGCAGGAAAGTGATACACAAAGCATGGCGCATCAATGCCTATTTTGGGTTCAATTTCCATACAAAACAGTAATTGTAGCAACGTATCAGGGTTACTCTCTTGGCTGGCAATATCACTGTAACCATGTTTGCTCGCACAAGATTTCAACTCATCAAGGCTTGCACTGAGTGGGTCAAGACCTAGCACATCAATAAAAACCTGCTGATAAGTAAGGCGCGTACAAGGTGCTGATTGCAAAATCAATTGTATCAGCTGTTCGATTTCATCCATTAGGGCATGCTCATCAAACCCAGGGCGATACCATTCCAACATAGTAAATTCGGGGTTATGGTGGCGCCCCGACTCTTCATTGCGAAATGCCTTTGCTAGTTGATAAATAGGCCCACTGCCTGCTGCCAATAACCTTTTCATCGCAAATTCTGGCGAAGTCTGTAGGTATAAATCCAGTCCATCCTGATTGCCAGGCCCAACAAAGCGGGTCTTAAAGCTTGCTAAGTGAACATCTGTTACACTGGCGCTACATAAGCTAGGTGTTTCCACTTCTAAGACGTTCTTACTCGCAAAAAAAGCTCTGATCTGCGCTAAGATCTCTGCCCGTTGCTTTAAAGTGGCAATGGCTGCGCTCGGAGCCCATAACTGCTGTGACATGCTGTTACTCTCGGATTGTTACTAAAACAAAAAGCCCAGCATTTAGCTGGACTTTTTAAACTCTATGCCGTTTCAATCAGGCACAAGTCATACGTTACTTAACGCGGCTTACGTACTCACCGTTGCGCGTGTCAACTTTGATCACTTCGCCGATTTGTACAAACAGTGGTACACGCACAACCGCACCAGTGCTTAGCGTCGCTGGTTTACCACCTGTACCCGCCGTATCACCTTTAAGGCCAGGATCAGTTTCAGTGATCTCTAGCTCTACAAAGTTAGGTGGTGTTACTGCGATAGGATTGCCGTTCCACAATGTGATTGTACATACATCGTTTTCAACTAACCATTTCACGTTGTCACCCACTGCTTTTTCATCAGCAGCAATTTGTTCAAACGTTTCGTTGTTCATAAAGTGCCAGAACTCACCATCGGTGTATAGATACGCTAAATCGGTATCCATAACGTCAGCGCCTTCTACAGAGTCACCAGATTTAAATGTTTTTTCTAACACTTTACCTGAGATCAATTTACGGATCTTTACACGGTTAAACGCTTGGCCTTTACCTGGTTTTACCATTTCGTTTTCTAAGATGGCACAAGGTTCGCCATCTAACATAATTTTTAAGCCGCCCTTGAACTCGTTGGTGCTATAATTCGCCATCGTATCCTCTAATCATCTTTTTTCGAGTAATAAACCTGCTAATGATACAAACAAATGAAGTAAATTTGCATAGTAACTGGCAAAAAGAATTGGCAAATGTAGTAACTTGCCCTCAAACCTTACTCAATATGTTGGGTTTAGAGGCGTATTTTGACACAAAAGATGTCGAAGCGAGACGTTTATTTCCACTGCGCGTACCACACGCCTTCATTAAAAAAATGCGCTATGGTGATAAAAACGATCCTTTGTTATTGCAAGTTATGCCTGTGCATCAAGAATTTTTAAGCAAAGCAGGCTTCAATAAAGACCCACTGCAAGAACAGCAAAGTGCCCAGCCTGGCGTGTTACACAAGTATCGTTCGCGCATTTTAGTGATGTTAAAAACCGGCTGTGCAGTAAACTGCCGATATTGTTTTCGCCGCCACTTCCCTTATCAAGAAAACCAACTTAACAAACGCACATTGCTAGATGTCGTCGAATACGTTAAACAACACCCTGAAATTAATGAGGTTATCTTAAGTGGTGGCGATCCGCTAATGGCCAAAGACGATGCGATTGCATGGCTTTTAGATCAGCTTGAACCTTTAACTCAGTTAAAACGCTTAAGAATTCATAGCCGTTTACCTGTCGTTATGCCATCACGTATCACCAGTAGCCTCTGCGCCCGCTTGGCTCAAAGCCGTTTGAAAGTTATTTTAGTTAACCACGTTAACCACGCTAACGAAATTGATGATGACTTTATTAACGCAATGAACAAGCTCAAGCAAGCACATGTCACTTTACTTAACCAAGCTGTTCTTCTAAAAGGGATTAATGATACTAGCGAAGCACAAATTACGTTGAGCGAAGCCCTATTTACCGCGGATATTCTGCCATATTACTTGCACTTGCTCGATAAAGTAGAAGGGGCGAGTCATTTTGATGTGTCGGAGACTAACGCGAAGCGTATTATGGCTGAACTGCTAGAAGCATTACCTGGCTTTTTGGTGCCTAAATTGGTAAGAGAAATCGGTGGCAAAGCAAGTAAGACACCGATTGATTTACAGCTTAATTAACAGCTAGTACAACGCAAGCGTTATACGTAGACGTTAATATTATTACCTAAACTTGCTGTGGTTGATTGTGCGGGACTTTGCGCAGCTGCGCTACTCCCAGCGGCTTCAATCAAAGCAAGTGCCGCCTTCCCTTCTGCTTGCTGCTGCTTTTTAGCTAAGTTAGCGCTGTATACTTCGCCACTTTGCCCCGCACCAGACATCACAGGCAGGTTATTTCCGGAAATATTCATAAGCGTTACCTGACTTTTTAGATGAATCCACGTAGACTATCGGCCGTTTCAACAATAACTTTAGGAAAAATATGCAAACGATCATTGAAAAATTAAATGAAAACCTAAAAGTTGTTTATCGTCAGTCACTTGATGCTGATACAAAATTAGATGAACTGCAGCAACAAGGCCATGGTAAGTTTAAAGCCTTATTTACCGAAGAAGCGGGGTTCAATTTTGAAGCGAAACGTTTTAAGCCCTATGTATTAGATGTTGCCGCTGATGTAAAAGCGTTGAGTGAGCAAGAGCAAATAGATGAAGAAAAGCTCAAAACCACCGTATTAAAACTGCAAAGCTTACTGCAGCTTTTGGCCACATTTAAGTGATTAAAACAGCGCACCCAAACACGATGCTCGGTGCGCTATAAAAGCTTTATCTTTTAACCGCGTTTACTATATGCGATGCAAACCACTGATCGAGCAAACGCTTTTCGTAATATAGCGCCCCCTGTCGGCCTGATTTTATTCTGTCTAGGAAACTCATGTCTTTAAGCTCCTCGGTAGCGCCTAACACTTGCAGCCCTTTATCATCAACCAAACTGTAACTAATCTCTAAGCGTGGGAAGTAAATATCTTTTACAACTCGCACATTATCCATATTAAAACGGGCTTCACCCGCAAGGTCGATATCGTTAAAAGTCACGTCTAGTTTGTAGCCTGCAGGCAGTTCTTCCGCAAGCTTAACAATATGCTTTTCAAATTGTTTGGCTAAGCGCTTATGAAAGGCACCTTTAACTTCATTGGAAGGATATACATCACGGTAATCGTTAAAATCTTTAAAATGTACTTGTCCCTCACCTGCCCATACACTCGAGGTAAATAATAAACACATTGCCAATGTAATCGCCTTTTGCATACCAAGTCTCCTCATGTTCTTTGTCATTTTTTAATCTAACCAACAATCCTTGTTTTGTCTGTAAGGTTTACGCACTTTTACATCTTTTCGCAAACATGCAAATTAGCTCTGAGCCTTGTTATGTGAAATACCAAACAACAGTGCATACAACACAGGCACCACGCCTAACGTTAATATGGTTGAAAACAGTAGCCCGCCCATAATGCTTAATGCCATAGGCTCCCACATTTCACCACCACCAAAATACAAAGGCAATAAACCAAGTACCGTTGTTGCGGTTGTCAATAGAATAGGCCGCATACGTGCTTGTGCAGCCATGATAATGGCCTCGACTGGTTCATCGGGGGCGTTATCTAATTCCGTTTTGATCCGCTCAAGTAAAACAATGGCATTGTTTATTACAATACCAGCCAATGAGATCACGCCCAGTAGCGTCATAAAACCAAAAAATGACTGCCCTATAAATAGACCGACAACCACACCAATAAATCCCAAAGGAATTGTGACCAGCACCAGTAATGTTTTACGAATTGAATTAAATTGTGCCACCAGCAGTAGCACAATAATTAGTACAGCAATGGGGAGCTTTTGAGCTATAGATTGATTGGCTTTACCTGAAGATTCGGCTTCCCCGCCTAACTCAAACGTATACCCAAATGGCCACTCCTGCTGCTGCGTTTCAAGCCAAGGTGTCAGCTCTGCAAACCCTTCACTTGCAGTGATCCCCTCTATTTGCGCGCCAATTACAACGGCTTTAACACGATCTCGACGAAATATTTGCGCACTTTCCCACACCACATCAACATCGGCAACCTGCTGTAGAGGTACCGAGTTTCCCGATGATTGTGAGTAAACAGCCATCGCTTTAAGCTTCGCAATATCTTGTCTATCTGATGCTACAGAGCGCAAGATCACCGGGATTGTATCTTCTTTCTCTCGATACTGAGTCAACTCCAACCCACTTAACCCGGTTTGCAGCGAGGTAGCAATATCTTCACTTGATACACCAGCTCTGCGCGCTCGTGCTTGATCAATATTGATCTCAAGCTTTTTAATAGGTAACCCCCAGTCATCACTGATCGCTTTTAAACCTGAGGTTTCGCGCATTTTTTCTTTTACCTGCTTCGCTATCTCCATCACTTTTTGCTCGTCTTCTCCTAAGATACGTACCTCAACTGGATTATTAATCGCGGCACCATTTTCAATCTTACGTTGTTTGAGCAACAGATCCGGATACTGTTGCAGTGCATAGCTTTCTATTTTATCCATCATGTCATCGATTAACATGTAAGAAGTCACCGACACCACCATCAGGGCATAATTTGAACTACTCGGTTCTGGATTATGACTAAGTAAAAAACGAGGACCACCGTTACCTATATAGGTTACCCACTTAGTGACCCCTTTATCTCTTTTGTCACCAATTAAAAGCTGCTCCGCAATGTACTGCTCAAGATCTTTAACTAGAGTTTCAGTTGCGTCTAGACGAGTGCCTACAGGAAGCTCAAGTTCAACTTTAAAGTAGCTCCTATCTGATGGTGGAAAAAATAACTTAGGAATAAACTGCAAAGCTTGAATCGCAAGAACAAACATCACGACACAGGCACCAACTGTCAACCAGCGGTGCTGCATTAAAGTACCCAATACAGCCCGATAACTTTGATAAACCGCACCACTAAATGCCTGCTGTTGAGCAGATTTAACTTTCACAAAGTAAACACACAACATCGGGATCATCGTCAGTGCTAGCAGCCATGAACACAACAAAGTTATAGTAACCACTTTAAATAACGAGGCGGTATATTCACCCGTGGCAGATTCGGCTAAAAAGATAGGTAAAAATGCCGCACCTGTTGTCAACGAAGAGACTAACAAGGGCACTTTGAGCTCTTGAGCAGAGTCGATAGCAGCCTGGGATGCCGGCTTTCCTTGCTCCATCTGAACCATGATGTTTTCAGACATCACGATGCCATTATCAACCAACATACCCAGCGCAATAATCAGCGCCGCCAAAGAAATTTGGTCGATACTGATATCAAAAAACGACATCACTAAAATACCAAACACCATACTCATAGGTATCAAACTTGCTACCACAAACCCGGTACGCAACCCTAGCGTAAATAACATCACCACAGTCACAACCAGAACAGCTTGTACTAAATTTGCAATGAAATCGTTAACCTTCTTATCGACTTCTTCTGGTAAAAACGACAATAGCTTAAATTCAACCCCAATGGGATAAACACTTTCTAAACGCGCCAATGCTTGCTTTACTTGCTTCCCTAACTCGAGGTTATTTCCTCCTTTGCGCATGGCAATGCCAATCGTCAACCCTTCTTCTGTTCCTACCCTAACTTTAGATTTGGCTGGTTCAATATGATCACGATATACCTTTGCAATATCAGACAGTAACATGACCTGTTCACTACCAGGAACGTTAATGATGGTATTGGCAATTTCAGTTACTGACTCAAAATTACCGCTGGGCTCCACAACCAGCGTTTCATCACCGACATACAGTGAACCGCCAGGATTTACAATGTTACGCGCTGCTAGCTGCTGTTGTAAGATCCCCGCTGACAATTCCAGTGCTGCTAAACGGCTATTTTCGAATTCAATAAATACCCGCTGCGCTTGTGTACCATACACTTCTACTTTTGCAGCATCTGGTAAACGTAATAGCGCGTCGCGAGCTTGCTCTGCAACTTCTTCCATTTCTCTGTGGCTGTACCCCTCGGCAGTTAGACCAATAACAATGCCAAACACATCACCAAACTCATCGTTTACTATCGGCCTTTGTGTACCTTTAGGAAGATCCGCCTCAATACTTTGTACTTTGCGCCGTAAGTTATCCCAAATAGGGCGCATCTCTTTATAGCGCTCCTTAATGTTCACGCTTACAATCGATACCCCCGTTTTTGAGGTACTCGAGACAAAATCTAACTCAGGGATCTGCTGTGCGACCTTTTCTATTTGGTCAGTTACCAATTCTTCTACCCGTTGAGGGCTTGCACCCGGGAAATACGTTACAACTTGCGCCGTACGAATAATAAAACCAGGATCATAGTCTTTAGGCATTTTGTTAAACGCCAGTATCCCAAAAACGAGCATGGCAATGATGACAACCCATGCTGTGCGACTGTTTTCTAGCGCCAATCGAGTAATGTTCACGCGTCGCCTCCAGAAAACTTCACTAGTTGCCCATCGCTCACTTTACTCATACCCGCTGAAACAACCTGCTCACCAACAGAAACACCACTTAATATTTGAAAGCCATACTCGGTCATTTCACCTATCTGCACGGCTGTTTTTACAATTTTTCCTTTGTGTTTTTCTACCTGCTCAACCGTCCAAACAAAATGTCCAAGCTCGTCTTTCAATACCGTTTTTACTGGTAAATAAATCGCTTGATGCGCGGCACTTAACTGGCTAGCAAAAACCTTTGCTGACATACCTGGCAAGATATTGTAATCAGATGGTGGGCCCATACTTAACGTCACTTCGTAAGTGTTAGTGACTTCATTCGCTTTTGTGCTTACCTCAACAAAACTTAATGGAAAACGCCTGCCTTCTATCGAAGAAAATTGAGCATATACTTGCTTGGGTGCGTCTTTGGAGACATTGATCATGACACTTTCAGGCACATTGACCTTGATATTAATCGTTTTAATATCTTGTAATGTGGCAATCGGTTGCTTCGCCTGCACCTCTTCAAAAGGCTCTATTTGTGTGCGCGCCACAACGCCATCAAAAGAGGCGTGCAGCGTTGTGTAGTCTAAGTTATTTTTAGCGGTCGCCAATTGATTTTTAGCGCTAGAATATTGCAGTTTCAGTTGGTCATAATCCGCCTTTGATATAGTGCCCGTTTTGAGCAGTTTTTCTGCTCTACCAAAATCAGCATTGGCTTTTTCAAACGACGCTTTTGCCTCATCTAAAGCGAGTTTATAGTCGGTATCATCTAACACCGCTATCACATCTCCTTTTTTGACATCTTGTCCTTGTTTAACCAGTAATTGGCTTACTTCTCCTGCAACTTTAAACGATAGCTGTGCCGAGTTAGCCGCATCAACCACTCCCGGAAACTCCTGCACAGGGCCTGTTTGAAAGGTACTTACGGTTAAGGTTCTAACAGGTCTTAGTTGAGGCGGTTTTTCGTTGGTTGCTTCATTCGGCGAACAACCGATGAGTAATACACAAGTAAACAGAGTGGGTAAGTAAAAACGAAAAAAGGCCATTATAAACTCCTGTCTTGATTGGCTAGCTAACGGTGTAATTTCAAACTCAAAGTAATCATAGTCTAGAAAATACAAATACATGCAGGCATAGATGGTTAATTTGCACTCAATAGATGACAGGTTTATCGGCTAACATGATGAAAAGCAAACAATAGCTGAAGCTAGGTAAGACTCAATCATTGCTATGGCAGCTACTGAATCAAATGCACAGGCAGAGTAATTTTGTGTGCCGGGTTATAACCGTTAGGACAGGAAGGTATGTATGTATGTATGTATGTATGTATGTATGTATGTATGTAAGCGATAAACCACCATTAACCGTATCGCTCGACATCATTATACGAGGCGCTGCTTGATTTGGCCCAAGCCATTACTAACGGATACTTTAGCATCAGCGCCATTAAATAAGACTAGATTTGGAGGTAAGTGACCAATATCGACATCATATATAACAGGAATATTGATATGACCAAGCACATCATCCAAAGCCTGCTGTGATGAGATCTCTTTGCCACAATTGTGCGTCACGGCATTGCGACCTATCAATAAACCGTTGATCTGCTCAAATACGCCCTTAAATTTCAAACTCAGCAAAGCGCGTTTAAATGCGGTTGGAGAAAGCTCGGCATTTTCGATATATAAAATAATGCCCTCTGGCGAAAAACATTGCTTCAAATGATCTAAATCCAAATACTCGCTGCCCAATAAGTATTGCAAAGTATCTAAACACCCACCAATCAATCGCCCTTGAATAGTAACGTTTGTATTTGCTGGGTAAGTTTTCCACTCAGTTTGCTCGGTGACATTTAATAAACTATTTGGATGGCTTGCAAATGACTCCCCCTGAAGCTGGTAGCCACTCGAGGCTTGCTGCTCACAGATGTAGCCTTTTTGCGCGCGCGATAAGTGCAGCAATGTTTGCCGCGTTAATATATCCGTTTCATCAGCATGAAGCTGCATCAGATTTGCGCAGTGGGCACTTGACCAGCCAAGTTTATTCATCAGCACTAGCTGCACGGTACTTATGTCTGAAAAGCCAAACACCCATTTCGGTTTAGCCGCTTTTAAGCGTGCAAAATCTAACAGCGGCAAAATTTCCATCGCAAATTCTCCGCCCCAAGGGGCGGCAATGGCGTTGATGCTGTCGTCACATAAAAATGCCATCAGCTCTGCTGCTCTTTGCTGTGCGCTCGCACTGACATGCTTAACATTGTCACGCAAACACTCACCTTCAAGCACCTCAAAGCCGCAATTTCGCAAATGACTTAACACAAGATCCAAACGGGGATGAAACTCTTTGCGCACACCACTAGAGAACGCGGTCACCGCAATTGTGCTGCCGGGTTTCAATGCTTTGGGGTAAATTAGCTGATCCATACCCGTATGCTATTTCCAATATTCTATGATTTTAGATACTTTCGAGCCGTTAAATTCAAAAACGCTAAGGTGATTTTCCAGCGTCCCCTCACGCTCTTGTTGGCGTTCTACCGATACTGCATCATGCCCCACGATCATACTCATGATCTTATATCGTGGTGTAGTTCGGTTGTAATTACCTTCTTTTAGAAATTTGACGTAGTTGTTATACAAATGCTGCCGTGAATACGTGCCACCGTAGACCTTATGCACATACTGAAAGTCATCAGTAAAATTGGCAAATAGTGCATCAACCTCTGATACTTTGGAATCTTTCATTAAAATAGCATTTTGCAGGATATTGATAGCTTTGACTCGTTCTTCAAGCTGCGCTTTTGAGAGGCTTTCAGTTTCTGTTGCCTGTACCATCAGCGCAAACATAGCCAAAAACCCCATTAATATATGTTTCATCTCTATATCCCTTTATTATTTTATTTTTAGCAAGATAACGAAAAGCAATATGCACAACAACTACGTTTTGTAAGTATATGTGAATTGAAACATTCCAGTTCACACAATAAAGCAACAAAAAACCCGGCAATTGCCGGGTTTTTTGTAGCTAGACGCTGGAGGGGATGTTTACATCATGCCACCCATTCCACCCATGCCGCCCATACCGCCCATATCTGGTGCAGCTGGCTCATCTTTAGGTAGTTCAGCAACCATTGCTTCAGTAGTGATCATAAGACCTGCTACTGATGCTGCGTACTGTAGTGCAGAACGCGTTACTTTAGTTGGGTCAAGGATCCCCATTTCAATCATGTCGTTGTATTCACCGTTTGCCGCGTTGTAACCATAGTTACCTTCGCCTGCTTTAACGTTGTTTACAACTACTGATGCTTCGTCACCCGCATTTGATACGATTTGACGAAGAGGCGCTTCCATTGCACGAAGTGCTACTTTAATACCGTGGTTTTGGTCTTCGTTGTCACCTAATAGGTCAACAAGTTTGTTCGCTACACGTACTAGTGCAACACCACCACCTGGTACTACGCCTTCTTCAACCGCAGCGCGAGTTGCGTGTAATGCATCTTCTACGCGGTCTTTTTTCTCTTTCATTTCAACTTCAGTTGCTGCGCCAACTTTGATTACTGCAACACCACCAGCAAGTTTTGCCATGCGCTCTTGTAGTTTCTCTTTGTCGTAGTCTGAAGTTGCTTCTTCGATTTGTGCTTTAATTTGTGCAACACGGCCATCAATGCCTTCTTGCTCGCCAGCACCATCGATGATCGTTGTGTCGTCTTTAGTGATCACAACGCGCTTAGCTGTACCTAAGTCTTCAATTGTTGATTTCTCAAGCTCTAGGCCAATCTCTTCAGAGATAACTGTACCACCAGTTAGGATAGCGATGTCTTGTAGCATTGCTTTACGACGGTCGCCAAAACCAGGTGCTTTAACCGCAGCTACTTTTACAATGCCACGCATGTTGTTTACAACAAGTGTCGCAAGTGCTTCACCTTCAAGGTCTTCTGCAATGATTAGTAGTGGCTTGCTGGTTTTAGCAACCGCTTCTAATGTAGGCAGAAGTTCACGGATGTTAGAGATTTTCTTATCTACTAATAGGATATGTGGGTTATCTAGCTCAACCGCACCTTTTTCAGCGTTGTTGATGAAATAAGGTGATAGGTAACCGCGGTCAAACTGCATACCCTCAACAACGTCTAGTTCGTTTTCTAACGACTGACCTTCTTCAACCGTAATTACGCCTGACTCACGGCCTACTTTTTCCATTGCATTAGCAATGATCTCACCGATTTCTAAATCAGAGTTAGCAGAGATAGTACCTACTTGTGCGATTGCTTTGGTGTCAGCACATGGTACTGAAAGCGCTTTAAGTTCAGCAACTGCTGCGATTACTGCTTTGTCGATACCACGCTTAAGGTCCATCGGGTTCATACCCGCTGCAACCGCTTTTAAGCCTTCATTTACGATAGATTGTGCAAGTACTGTTGCTGTCGTTGTACCGTCACCCGCTGCATCGTTCGCTTTAGATGCAACTTCTTTAACCATTTGTGCGCCCATGTTCTCGAACTTGTCTTCAAGCTCAATTTCTTTTGCTACAGATACACCATCTTTGGTGATCACTGGTGCGCCAAATGATTTGTCTAAAACTACGTTACGACCTTTAGGGCCAAGCGTTACACGTACTGCGTTTGCTAAAATGTTTACACCCGCTAGCATCTTAGTGCGAGCATCATTTGCAAATAAAACTTCTTTTGCTGCCATTGTTAAAATTCCTATTTAAATTTGGTTAATTCGAAAAATGAAAAGTAGGATTAGCCTACAATGCCTAAAATGTTGTCTTCACGCATGATCAGGTACTCTTGACCTTCGATCTTTTCAGTTTTTTCAACATAAGAGCCAAATAGCACGGTATCGCCTGCTTTTACTTCTAGCGCTCTTACTTCACCATTGTCGAGTACGCGGCCATTACCTACAGCGATAACTTCACCACGAGTTGACTTTTCTGCGGCAGAGCCCGTTAAAACGATACCGCCAGCAGATTTTGTTTCTTCTTCAAGACGCTTGATGATTACGCGATCATGTAAAGGACGAATGTTCATTTGTTTTGTTCTCCTAACAGTTTCTGAACAACTACAGAAAAATTCTTTAAAACTTCAGTTGCCATCATTTATGGGGGTGGTGTTTTTAAAACCCAAGTAAAAAAATGAAAATTTTTTAATCTTTTCTTTGATACTCGCCTTCGATGGTATTTGATGGATGTTCTTTATTTTGGCTGTGCGTATCATCTGCATGTTCAAATGGATGAGCAGCACCACTGTGATGTGTAAATGTCGTGTGAGATTGAGACATACTCGATTGCATTTTTACTGTGACTTGTTTCATCAGTGCTTTTGCTAACTGCGCGCGGATCGCTGGGGTTAAAAGCATAAAGCCCAAGATGTCTGTCATGATCCCAGGCGTCATCAGTAACACACCCGCGATTATCACACATAGGCCAGCAAACAACTCCGTAGCAGGCATTTGTCCCTGCGCCATTTGACCTTGTACATTACTATAAGCACTTAGCCCTTGTTGCTTCACCAACTTTGCACCGAAAATTGCGGTTAAAATTACCAACGCTATCGTTGCTACACCACCAATAATGTCACTCACTTGAATAAGCAGTGCAATTTCAATGATGGGCACCACAATAAACAATACAAATAAAATACGAAACATACTTTCTCCTAAATCAATGAAACTTAAATATGGGTCATTCGGTCTCATTTCAAGCACTGAACACCACTAAAGCTACTCAGACTTATTTTGCTTTTATCTATAGACACTTGGGATGGCTATTAGTTTGGGCTACTATGGTGAAAGTTTATTCTTTGTGAAGGTATAGAGCATGGCTCCCCAGTACAAGTTAATTATGACCACTTGCGCAAACCAACAAGATGCAAACCAACTTGCAAAACAGCTCGTTGAGCTAAAACTTGCTGCTTGCGTGAATATTTTACCAACCGTTGAGTCTGTTTATATGTGGCAAGACGAAGTGGTACAGCAAACAGAAACCAAAATGTTTATAAAAACCAAATCAGAGAAATTAAACAAAGTGATTAACACGATTAAAGAGTTGCATAGCTACGAAGTACCCGAAATACAGGTACTTGATATCACTGGCGGCAACTTGGCTTTTTTCAATTGGATGGATGAGGTACTGAGTTAATGCGCACCCTGTTGTTTATTCTTTCGCTACTATGGTTATTACCCGCTCAAGCAAACAACGATATTCTTAACAGCCTTATCGCGCCAAAACAGGATACGTTTTTACCGGTTAACGAAGCTTTTAAATTTGATTTTGACCAACAAGGCAATATTTTATTCACTGGCTGGGATATTGCCCCTGGTTATTATCTTTATAAGAAAAAACTTGAGTTCATCGCCAAAGGGGCAGACATCAAAGTGCCTGAGTACGCGAAAGGCAAAGAGATTGAAGACGAGTTTTTTGGCAAAACCGAAGTGTATTTTGATTCATTTTCGGTTGTTTCTAAGCTGAGTGATATCAGTGATGGGTCCGTTGTAAAGATCCGCTATCAGGGCTGTGCAGAGGCAGGGCTATGTTACCCCCCTGAAGTGATCACCGTGCCACTATCAACGCTTGCGATGGTTAATGGCGCAAATGAGGCAAATACAGCAAGTAACGCTTTAACTGATACGGCTTCTAAAACATCTATCACAGACAACAAAGACTCTTCAGAGCCCTCTTTTACTGAACGCTTAGCGAGTCAAAGTTTACTCACCAATTTACTCATCTTCTTTATGGTCGGTGTGGGTTTGGCATTTACACCCTGTGTATTTCCAATGTTCCCTATTTTATCTAGCTTAATTGCCGGCCAGAAGGGTCTATCGACTAAAAAAGCCTTTACCTTATCGTTTGTATATGTGCAAGGCATGGCTGTCACCTATGCCCTACTCGGTTTAGTCGTGGCAGCATTAGGAGGCCAAGTTCAAGGCTACATACAACACCCAGCGGTACTGATCAGCTTTAGTTTATTGTTTGTTTTACTGGCGATGGCCATGTTCGGGTGGTATGAAATAAAGCTACCGAGTGGCGTGATGAATAAACTCACAGCAATCAGCAATCAACAAAAAGGCGGCAACTACTTAGGTGTATTTGCTATGGGGGTGCTCTCTGGTTTAATCGCATCGCCTTGTACTACAGCCCCTCTTTCAGCGGCTTTATTATATGTAGCCCAAAGTGGTGACTACTTTGTTGGTGGTATTACCTTATACGCATTAAGCCTAGGGATGGGGCTGCCGTTACTATTGCTTGGCACATCCGGCGGAAAACTGCTCCCCAAAGCGGGTGCTTGGATGGAGCAAGTAAAGATCCTCTTTGGCTTTATTATGCTTGTTGTACCGCTGATTTTACTAGAACGGATCCTCGATTTTGACATTATCTTATGGATGGCCAGTGGCCTGATGTTAGCCACTGCCCTGTACCTTCACCATTGGCAAAGTCAGCAAAGCACGAGCATATTCAAGTCACTGTTGTGGGGCATCGCATCGCTATTATTGGTTGCGTCATTGCTCGTTAGCAAACAGCTAATTTGGCCAGCTAAAACGATTAATATTACTCAGCAAGAACAAGGGGTGAAAAAGTTTCAGTTAGTTGAAGATTTAAGTGCGCTCAGAGCTGCAATTGATGAAGCCAATGATAATGGTCAAATTGCCATTGTAGATCTGTATGCTGAGTGGTGTGTAGCCTGTAAAGAGTTTGAAAAATACACATTTTTCGAGCCAGAGGTACAAGAGCAGTTTCAACACTATGCGCTATTAAAGCTAGATTTAACGCAAAATGATGAGAAAAGTATCGAAATCATGAAAGAGTTCAATGTTTTTGGTCTGCCCACTATGTTGTTTTTTGATAAACAAGGAAATGAGCTGCCAGATCTGCGAATTACAGGCTTTATGGGGCCTGCCCCCTTCTCTTCACACCTTAAAAAGGTACGTGAACTCGTAAAATAATCCCTATTTTGTGTACACTGGCTCTCTCTAGCCAGTGTATCACGTCTGATTAGACCAGTATTTTGCTGCTATTTACCTCGAAATATCTATAATGCACCTATAAAGTGAGAAAAAGTTGCTATTTTGGTTTAAAGCGCTTAATTTAAATACTATCTTATTTATAAACGCTTTGTTTATTTCAATTTTGGGGATTTTCACGGATTATGACCGCAAAGTTAAAGATTTTAGTCTTAAATGGGCCAAACCTTAATATGCTCGGCCGTCGTGAGCCTCAAACCTATGGCACTCTAACGCTTGATGAGCTAATAACCTCACTGGATGAGCAAGCTCAACAACTCGGTGCGACCCTCTCACATCTGCAAAGTAATAGCGAAGCAGAACTTATCAACGCAATTCACGATGCGTGGCAAAAGATCGACGCCATCATCATTAATCCCGCAGCGTTTACGCACACGAGCGTAGCACTGCGCGATGCGCTGCTAAGTGTGAATATACCTTTTTATGAAGTGCATATTAGCAACGTGTATGCACGGGAACCCTTTCGCCATAAGTCTTATTTTTCTGATGTGGCGCAAGGAGTTATATGCGGATTAGGCGCAATGGGCTATCAAGCTGCACTACAAGCAGCTATAAGCACATTGCACAACAAAATTAACTAAAATTAACTAACAGGCGGGTCATTATGGATATTCGCAAGATTAAAAAACTTATCGAATTAGTAGAAGAATCAGGTATTGCTGAGCTAGAGATCACCGAAGGTGAAGAATCAGTACGTATTAATCGTTACAGCAATGCACCAGTTGTAGCACAGCCTCAGCATTATGCAGCACCAGCTCCAGCGGCTCCTGCACCTGCGGCGGCTCCTGCAGCACCAACGGCAGAATCAGCGCCTGCTGCGCCTACAGGCCACCAAGTGCTTTCACCAATGGTTGGAACTTTTTATTCAGCCGCTTCTCCAGAAGCACCTGCATATGTTGAAGTTGGTTCAAAAGTAAACATAGGCGACACGCTATGTATCGTTGAAGCTATGAAAATGATGAACCAAATTGAAGCCGACAAAGCGGGTGTGGTTAAAGCAATTCTTGTTGAAAATGGTGAACCAGTTGAGTTCGACCAACCACTATTCATCATCGAATAATCACGCAATAAGAAGGCAAACGCTATGTTAGATAAAGTAGTCATTGCGAACCGAGGTGAAATAGCACTTCGCGTATTGCGTGCCTGCAAGGAGCTTGGGATCAAAACGGTAGCAGTTCACTCAACTGCTGACCGCGATCTTAAGCACGTACTTCTTGCGGACGAAACCATCTGTATCGGCAGACCTGCCGCATCTGAAAGTTACTTGGATATTCCGCGCATCATTGCTGCGGCGGAAGTAACTGATGCTGTAGCAATTCACCCAGGTTACGGATTCTTATCAGAAAATGCTGACTTTGCAGATCAAGTTGAACAAAGTGGCTTCATTTTTATCGGCCCTCGTGGTGACACTATTCGTCTAATGGGTGATAAAGTGTCTGCAATTGAAGCCATGCGTAAAGCGGGTGTACCTTGCGTACCTGGCTCTGATGGCCCTCTAACCGAAGACAATGATCGCAATGTTCAAATCGCAAAGCGCATTGGTTATCCAGTGATCATCAAAGCGGCAGGCGGCGGCGGTGGTCGTGGTATGCGCGTTGTTCGCAGCGAAGCTGAGTTGGTTAATTCAATCGCATTAACCCAACAAGAAGCGAAGCAATTCTTTGGCAATGGCATGGTTTACATGGAAAAATTCCTAGAGAACCCACGTCATATCGAAGTGCAAGTATTAGCTGATGGTCAAGGTAACGCTATTCACTTAGGTGAACGTGACTGTTCAATGCAACGTCGTCACCAAAAAGTTGTTGAAGAAGCACCTGCGCCGGGTATCACAGCCGAGATGCGTAAGTTCATTGGTGATCGCTGTACCCGTGCTTGTATCGAAATCGGCTACCGTGGCGCTGGCACATTTGAATTCTTATACGAAAACGGCGAGTTCTATTTCATTGAAATGAACACCCGTATTCAGGTTGAGCACCCTGTAACAGAAATGGTTACCGGCGTTGACTTAATCAAAGAGCAGTTAAAGATTGCCGCAGGTCAGCCTTTGTCGATTACACAAGATGATGTCGTGATCCGTGGTCACGCAATTGAATGTCGTATCAATGCTGAAGACCCTGAGAGCTTTATACCGTCTCCTGGTAAAATCACCCGCTTCCACCCAGCCGGTGGCTTGGGTATTCGCTGGGACAGCCATATTTATGCTGATTACACCGTACCACCTCATTACGACTCAATGATTGGTAAGCTGATCACCTACGGTGAAAACCGTGATGTGGCTATTGCGCGTGCACGTAACGCGTTAAACGAGCTGGTAATCGATGGCATTAAAACTAACACGCCGCTGCATAAAAGAATTTTAGCGGACGAAAACTTCCAAAGTGGTGGTACTAACATTCACTACTTAGAGAAAAAGTTAGGTTTATAAGCAATTTAAAAAAGCCGACCCTAGTCGGCTTTTTGTTGTATCCATTTTTAAAACATGTAATTTTGGTCTAAATTTAATCATTTGATTTATAGATAGTTAAATTTATGGCATTTGCTAGTGACAAGGCTTTTAAAAGTTTTTATACTGCAACCCGCTTATGAGGATATAGAAAGTTACTTTCGTATTCTGCTTCAAGTATGGCCCCTTAGCTCAGTTGGTTAGAGCACACGACTCATAATCGTTAGGTCCCCAGTTCAAGTCTGGGAGGGGCCACCATTTTTCTCTTCATCCCTAATATTAAAAGCTCCCTGTATTAAACATCATGCTCAAAGTTAGTTGTATGCCGCATGCCACAACCTATACTCTCGTATTAGCTATGTTTCTCGTAACAGAGATTTACTGTTGGCACCACACGCATGCGATGCCAGTTTAGCTTAACCGACACAAATACCGTAACGTGGCAATATAATATCCACAATGTTTAAGCGATGCTGTTTGGCGCCATCATGAAACAGCTTCCAATCTGAGCTTAAAAACTCACGACTAAATTTATATTTATCTTCATCCCCATTAACCAATTCTGTCCCTAACGCTTTATGTTTCCAAGAGCCGACCCCTTTGGCAATATAAGATGGCTGAAAAGCGCCAACACCAAACTCACCTTTACCAATCATCTCTAGCCATAATGCAAGGCGCGTTTCACCACAGTCCATTTTAAAACTGTTGTAACAATGCATTATTTTTTCTTTTATTGGTTGCGCTAATCCCAAAGTAGGATGACCTAAATACAGTTGATAAACTTTACAAAGCTCATCGGCCGCTTCTAGAAAATCAATTGGGTTGTTACGCTCTACGTGCTCGCCCAATCCATTCGTGTAACTCCAGTGCTGATGTGGTAAATCAGGGTTAGACAACGCTTGCCCATGCCCAAGACTTGGAATATCGTCTTGAACAATGTTTTTGAAATAATTGGCGACTCTTTCCCTCCAATGAGTATCAATTTTACCATTATGATCTTTGATATGTCTGACCTTGTTTATTGGATGGTCAACACCAGCAAACCCTTGATGACCCCACGTATCGATAAAAACATGAGACGTGATCCCAAGCAGATGCAAAGCATAAGGCCTATGACGGTTTGCAATACATTCATTAACCATATCTTTTGCAACGTAAGAGTTAGGCTTACATTCGAGCTTTCGAATAAAGCTACCCGATGGATTGCGCCCTGCTGGTAATCCAGCATTACCTGGTAAAAAGTGAAATGGTATCCAAACCAACTGATTTTTAAGACTATGCAGGTTTCGATAATCCAACATTTTATGTGCTGTCGTCATACGTGAATACGTCGCACCATTATCAAACCTGATACACCCTTGATTAGTGGCATCATCAACGTACTGCGAAGCATGTGCAATAATGTTCGCTTGTTGGTTACTAAAGCCTGCTGCTCGCGCGACCACCCAAGTCATTCCAAAATGAAGATCTATTTGCATAATTTTCCTTTTAACCATTGGTAAAAGCGTACTTCAAAAGGCCTAAAGCATTCCGATACCACATTGAATTAGTTCGACTTAAAAAACGATTATCACTGCAATGAGACAAACCACCAAGGTCATATCTCGTTTCTTTTGTTACAATCGCGCTCAAAGTGCATTGTTTTAGGTATTTTAGTCTAGACTTGTTAGGTGACTGCAAAAAGTTGGCTGTGTTTGCTGTTAAAAACAGCTAACATTCATTTCAGAGCTCATGAAACCTAAATGATTAAACCGCTATACTCTATTAACATTAAATTTTGGCTCAGCATGCTAGCCACTCTCATTTTTTTAATGTTTTCGCTCCTTATAGCAATTTACACCTACAATGCGCACTTAGAAACTTTAATAGAAAGTAGCCGCATGTCTTTAAATAGAGAGCTTCCAGCACTCGCGGCAGAGATAGAACAAGAACAAGCAAATAACCACTTCGAAAATACCCAGTTTGCTATTAATACTAAAATGGCCAGTGCCAATTATCAAACCATTGTAGCGATAGACCACACAGGTTTGATCATCGCATCTTCTCATAGCAGCTCAGTTGGCTTGAGCTATCTAGGTCTAGACCTAGGCCTAGACCTACCAATACCTAAAGAAATATTCGAACAAATGCAAAGCGCTGAATATGCAACGTTGCGCTTTAATGAACAGCGTTATTTCTTTGATGCTTACCACCCATTGCCACAGCACAACAAAAGTAACGGATTGCTCTACGTGCGCTATAGTATTGCGCTGGAAGTGCAAAATTTAGTTGATCTAGCGCTTAGCAAGAGTGCCTTAATTGCGTTGAGCCTATTGAGCTTACTCTTATTTGTTGCTCTTTTTGTATATTTTTTCATTCATAAACCCATTAACCACCTAATCGACATTGGACAACACCTACAGCAATTACAACTGAGTTATAGAGTAAATATTCGAGGTCAAGGAGAGCTAAAATTATTAGCCGACAGTTTCAACAAAATGGCTGACAGTTTAGAGGAAAAAATAGCTTCACAAAAAGCAGCCGAGCAATTAGCACTATCTAAACACAACCTGCTAGAAAGCATTTTTAAAGCACTACCAGACTTATTTTTTGTAATAGACGAAAAAGGCAAAGTGATAGAGTTTCATAGCGGTAACGATAACGCGCTATTCAGCAACCAAAAAGATCTCATTGGATGTACTATTACCGAACTACTACCAGAATCAGCCTCTAGACACATTAAACGCGCTATATTTGATACAAAAACCAGCGAGCAGCTCGTCTGTGTGGAATATCCTTTAACCGTCAATAAGCAGAGCAACTTTTTTGAAGCTCGTATCTCTAGAATGCCACTCACTGATAATATAGTCATTGTTGTCAGAGATATAACGCAAAGAAAACGACAAGAAGAGATGATATTTCATCATGCTTTTTTTGATACGTTAACAAATTTGCCCAACAGGTTCCTCGTTATGGAACGGCTCACACAGCAGATAAAAGAAGCTATTCGTAGTAAAACTCTGATAGCGGTAATGTTCATTGATTTAGACGACTTCAAAAAAGTGAATGATTCTCTCGGGCATGAAATTGGTGATAAGTTACTCATAGCGTCAGCAAAGCGACTACAAAACACACTACGATTAGAAGATACCGTAGCCCGCTTAGGGGGGGATGAGTTTGTTATTTTATTAGGGAATTTACGCGACCCACTGGATGTACAACCTATCGCAGCCAATATTGTAAGAAAATTCCACACGCCGCTCAAAATAGATAAACGTGAATTTAGTATTTCATTGAGCTTAGGGGTTGCGCTTTACCCACATGATGGTGACACACCCAGTGAGCTACTGCGAAAAGCAGACTCTGCAATGTACCACTCAAAGCAACAAGGGCGAAATACCTTTTCTTTTTTTACGGAACAAATGAGCCAAGATTTAACACGTCGCCTGCAACTAGAGGAGCATTTGCGACATGCGTTACGCTTAGGCGAATTTGAAGTCCACTATCAACCACAGTTCAATATTGTGACCAATGAACTGATTGGTGCTGAAGCCCTTCTTAGATGGCACAATAGTTCCCTGGGGAATGTCCCCCCTAGCGAGTTTATTCCATTGGCAGAAAGTAACGGAGAGATCGTTGAAATTGGTCGGTTCGTCTTAAAAACTGCTATAGAGCAAGCCAAAGAGTGGTTTAACAAACTAAATAGGCCTTTTAAAATAGCAGTGAACCTATCTCCTAGACAATTTAAAGACCACAACCTAATTAACGATATTAAGCATTATATTGAACAAGCAAATATTCCCGCATCACTGTTGGAGTTAGAGATCACTGAAGGCGTATTACTATCGGGAGACGAATGCGTTAAGACTGCCCTAAAAAGCCTACATCAACTGGGTTTAGTTATTTCTATGGATGACTTTGGCACAGGTTACTCGTCACTTAATTATCTGCGACAATATCCCTTTGATATATTGAAGATAGACCAAAGTTTTGTCTGCGACTTATTAAAAAGCCAAGAAGCAAGTGAGTTAGTTAAATCGATTATTACTATGTCACACAGCCTAGGCCTTAAAGTGGTTGCCGAAGGTATTGAGACACTTGCCCAACTTAAAACATTAGAACAATATCAATGTGATATTGGCCAGGGTTTTTTGCTGGGTAAACCAATGCCAAGTAAAGACTTTGAAAATTGGATTGGGTTACCACATTTAGAGTAATACCTGTACTCCTCTTCAGCTTTTGAAAATAACTGACTATGACCCTAAGACTATTAAAAAGAATATGTTAGTATCTCAGAGCAAGAGCAAGGGTTTAGAATAATGAACGTAGAGTTACTGATCAGCAAAGCAAAACAAGTTTGTGACAATCGCGGCGCAAGATTTACGCCTATCCGCGAAAAAGTATTTCGTCTTCTAGCAAGTAAACAAGGTGGCGTTGGAGCATATGACTTGTTAGAAGAGCTAAAAGTAACTGAAGCTGCAGCCAAACCAGCAACAATTTATAGAGCATTAGACTTTTTAGCTGAACTTGGTTTCATACATAAAATCGAAAGTACTAATTCATTTATGTTATGCCAACATTTTGATCATATTCATCCTGTACAACTTTTGATTTGTGATAAGTGTGGCAACGTTGAAGAGTTACACTCTAGTGCAATTTCTCATGAATTAAACAATTTAGCGGCAGAGCGAGGTTTCATTGTTAGCGCACAAACAATTGAAGCCCATGGTAGATGTGAAAAGTGTAGAGACTAGGTGCATAAGGTCAAAAACCGCACTACACTAAAATACTGTCTCTAAAATAATATGTAATTAAGGAAGTCATATGAAGGTAGAGTTTATCAACCCTTTTTTATCGTCTTTAATCAATGTATTGGCAACTATGGCGCAAACGGAGTTAACGCCTGGGAAACCAAAAATCAAAAAAGGGGAGGTTGCCCAAGGTGACGTCTCTGGGTTAATTGGCATGGTGGGACCACAAACTAAAGGTTCTTTTTCAATTACGTTCGACGAAAGCTTAGCCATCGCAATTATGGAAAGAATGCTAGGAGAGCGTCCCGATAGTATTAATGAAGAAGTGACCGATATGGTGGGTGAAATAACCAATATGGTAACAGGTGGAGCTAAGAACTTGTTAGGAGAAAAAGGCTATGAGTTTGAAATGGCCACACCAATCGTTGTATCAGGCAAGAATCACACGATTACACACCTATGCGAAGGCGCTAAAATCATTATGCCCTTCACATCACCAGATGGTAACGCCAATATCGAAGTAAGCTTTGATACCTTATAGGAGTCACTCTCCTTGTAAGGTAGCAACAATAGTGCGCGCCGAAGCATGATCTCGGTGCTCACATAAATAAAGCCCTTGCCATGTTCCTAAAGCGAGCCTGCCATTATGAATGGGGATACTTTGGCTAGCACCTATTAACGTCGACTTTATGTGAGCTGGCATATCATCAGGTCCCTCATAGGTATGAACATAGTAAGGCGCCCCTTCTGGAGCCAACACATTAAAGTGACTTTCTAAATCCTGCCTAACTGATGGGTCGGCATTTTCATTTATCGCCAAAGAAGCTGAAGTGTGCTGGATAAACACATGTAGTAGCCCGACATGAAGATTTTTCATCTCAGGCAGCTGCTTTTCCACCTCATCGGTTATCAGATGAAAGCCTCTGCTACGCGCACTAAGAGTAATTACTTTTTGAGACCACATTTATCGTATCCACGCTTATTTAATGATTTAACATCAGTTACCTAGCTATTTCGCGTTCAAATACTCATAACTGACTCGAGGTGTTACATTGCACAACAGTTCATAAGGGATTGTACCTGCGTGCTTAGCCACTTCTTCAACCGGTAAGTTTGGCCCCCACATTTCAACTTCATCCCCGATCTGTACATTAGCTTGGTTATCACCGATATCTACAGTGATCATATCCATTGACACACTACCGACAATACTAAAACGCTGACCTTTTATGATCACAGGCGTTCCACTCGTTGCATGACGCGGATAACCATCACCATACCCCATTGCCACCACAGCAAGCATGATATCTTTGCTACTTTGCCAACGTCCCCCATAACCTACTGGTTCATTGGCTGGTAAGCGTCGTATAGCAATCACTTTGGTCGTCAGTTTCATGACTGGTTGCAAACCATGCTCACGCCCCACCTGATCCACCATAGGAGAAACACCATACAACATCAACCCAGGCCTGATCCAATCACCGTGACTTTTTGGCCAACCGATAATCCCAGCAGAATTGGCTAAGCAAATTTGCTCTTGCTTACTGTCAACCAGATGAGAAAAAGTATCAATCTGCTGTGAAGTTTTAGGGTTTTGTTGATCATCTGCACACGAAAAATGCGTCATGAGATGAATATGTGATTTCACATTCGCAGAGCTTTTTAATCTATTGTAGAAGAGCTCTAGCTCTTGTGGCTCAATGCCTAAACGATGCATACCTGTATCGACTTTGAGCCATACCGCGATAGGTGCATCTAACTGAGCTTGTTCTAATGCAATAAGCTGAGCTTCGTTATGGATCACGGCTTGAAAGTTGTTGGCTAACAAAATAGGAATATCGCCAGCATTAAAAAATCCCTCTAAAAGTACAATGGGATTAGTTAGTCCACCCGCACGAAGTGCTAAAGCTTCATCTATTCTTGCAACCGCGAATGCATCAGCACCTTGCAAATGTTGTGCAATGGTAACTAAGCCATGACCATATGCGTTGGCCTTTAATACAGCCATAACCTTTGTGTTGGGTGCAATTGACTTTATACAACGTAAGTTATGTGTTAAAGCAGATAGGTCTATTTCCGCCGCCGCTAATTTCATGCGCGACTCTCCTAGTAATCATCGTCTACCGCAGGACCTGCGTAATTATCAAATCGTGAGTATTGCCCTTGGAACGTTAACCTAACCTTACCAATCGGACCATTACGCTGTTTACCAATGATAATTTCTGCAACGCCTTTATCGGGACTGTCTTCGTTGTATACCTCATCACGATAGATAAACATAATTAAGTCGGCGTCCTGCTCAATTGACCCTGACTCACGTAAGTCTGAGTTAACAGGGCGTTTATCTGCGCGCTGTTCAAGGGTACGGTTTAACTGAGATAGTGCAATGACTGGACACTGAAGCTCTTTGGCGAGCGCTTTAAGTGAACGTGAGATCTCCGCAATTTCTAACGTCCGATTGTCTGACAAGCTAGGTACACGCATAAGCTGCAAATAATCCACCATGATCATGCTGATCCCGCCATGATCACGAGCAATACGGCGTGCACGTGAACGCACGTCTGTTGGAGTCAAACCCGAGGCATCATCAATGTACATCTTGCCTTTTTCCATCAGTAAGCCCATGGTAGAAGACAATCTTGCCCAATCATCATCATCGAGTTGCCCTGTTCTTACTTTGGTCTGGTTGATCCGACCAAGAGAAGCTAGCATCCTCATCATGATCTGCTCGGAGGGCATCTCTAGGGAGTAAATCAGCACAGGCTTATCTTGTGTCATCGCAGCATGCTCTGCCAAGTTCATCGCAAATGTGGTCTTACCCATTGAAGGACGCGCGGCGACGATAATCAAATCTGAGGGCTGCAAACCTGCAGTCATTTTATCTAAGTCTGAATACCCTGAGCTCACTCCGGTAACACCATCTTGTGGAGACTGGTACAACTCCTCAATCTTATCGACTGTTCTTTCTAAAATGCTGTGCAGGTTTTGTGGACCTTCGGTACTTTTGGTACGTTGCTCCGCGATTTTGAAAACTTTACTCTCAGCAAGATCGAGTAAATCATGGCTATCTCTACCTTCAGGGTTAAAACCCGCTTCGGCAATTTCATTTGCAACAGAGATCATTTCACGGACAACCGCCCGCTCACGCACAATGTTGGCATAGGCATCAATGTTTGCCGCACTTGGCGTATTTTTGGCAATTTCAGCTAAGTAAGCAAAGCCACCCACATTAGCTAGCTGGTTGTTCTTTTCTAACGTTTCAGAAATGGTGATAAGATCGATAGGATTACCAGTTTCCACCAGTTTTTCCATTGCTTCAAATATCAACTTATGTGTGCGCGTATAAAAATCTTGCGCTACCACAAGCTCAGCGACTCGATCGAATGCTTGATTATCTAACATCAAGCCACCTAATACCGACTGCTCAGCTTCAATGGAGTGTGGGGGAACTTTTAGTGTGTCAACTTGAAGATCTGGTTTTGCCATAACACTGCATAATTTGGAATTCAGAGGACTATTTTATCTGTTCACACAATAAGTGCAATGCTATATACCCAGCACAGTGAAATTAGAAAAGGCGCCATCATTGTAATTGTGATGGCGCTACAGGGAGGTTAGTTCTTTTTCAATTCAATACGCCCGCTGACGGTATTTATTTCAATATCTGCATCACCCTCTTTTAATACAAACTCAAGCTCTCTCGAAGGTCCCCATTTAGCTTTTTTCATTTCATGATCACTGAGTTCATTCTTAACTTTACCGCCGGCATGCATATCAATATCAAAACGTGCTGAAATATCTACAGGCAAATACAAACGAACATCACCACTGACGGTTTCCATACTTATATTTGCATTCGTCATCAGTTTTTTAACTCGAACATCGATTTCACCGTTAACCGTATTGAGCTGCAAATCAGCCAATTCATTGATACGTAAGTCTACTTCGCCATTCACATTTTCTAAGCGCACGTCTTGTGCATTGGTATCACTTTTAATATCTCCGTTCACAGCATCTAGCTTGAGCTTTCCATCTGAGTCTCTGTCGTTGATTTCACCGTTAACCGTTTCATAATGAATATTGCCACTTAACCTAGAGCCATCGATATCACCATTAATAGTTTGTAGAGATATTTTTCCTTTAAGATCATCAACCCTAATATCGCCTTTAACCGTCTTAATATAGGTGCCGCCATACAGCTGACTGGCATTAATATCAACACTCACCCCCTCAAAGTTCAACTCACTATTTTTAGGCATATGAATAGTCAGTCTTGAACCATCGCTGCTATTTTTCCAACCTTTATATTGCTTAGGCATATGAACAATAAACTCAGTTACCGAACCTTTGGTTTCGAGCTTATAACCTTTTGCCTTTTCATCCAGTGTACCCGTAACCTTAAAACTCTCTTCATCCCAAGTTTTAATCGTGATATCACCACGTTGATTTTCTATCACTATTTTTCCACTTGTGGGGACTTTAATCAGTTCGTCGATTTGCTCTGATGCAAAACCCACCACTGGTAGCAATGCTAGCCCTACTATTACTGCTTTCATATTACGCTCCTAAATTTGTTGCCAACGAGGTTCATGCACCTTGTTTATTAAATCCAATTGTTGTTGATATACCTGAGCCAGCATTTTCAATAATGCTGCATTTTCCGGGTCATTTTGCAGCGCAACTTTAACGGCTTGCTCTGCACTTTCTAATTCTTGAAGCTGCTCCTGCCAATTTGCAGTCAGCGCAGGTTGAGATTCATACTGCACCAATAAACTTTGCTTTTGCTGCTCAAAAAAAGCGCTCATATCTGTCATGGTGTTTTGTTGGGGTTGTTTTATCACAACTTGCCAAGCTAGCAACCCAGCTACCATACACGCCGCTACCCCCGTCACTTTTGGCCAGTAACTTGATTGCGAATACGAATGGCTCTGTGATACCAAAGCTCGTTCAATACCAGGCCATAGATCTCTCTTAGGTTCTATATCCTTGGTTTGTTCGAGCGACTCTTTTAAAAACTGCTCAAAATCAGGTTTATTCATTGTTGTACCACTCCTGCAATAACTGACGAGCACGATGATATTGTGACTTACTAGACCCCACGGCCATGTTTAACATAGAGGCAATCTCTTCATGCCGGTATCCCTCTACAGCATGCAAAACAAACACGAGTCTGGCACGCTCTGGTAAACGAACAACTAACTTATCTAGGCCATTTAACCCTTCACACATGTTACTTGTTTGCTCATCCATCCCACTGCCTTCAATACTAACCACTTTGTGTAACCAGTTTTTATGCTTACGCAAGTAACTTATGGCTATATTGCTGGTAACACTGTGTAGCCATGTTGAAAACTGTGATTGCCCTTGGAATTGAGATATTTTGTTCCATAACTGCACAAACACCTCTTGGGTTACATCTTCAGCATACTCAGGCGATGCTAACAATCTAAGACAAAGGCCATAAACTCGTTTTTCGTGCGCTCTATAAAGCTGTTCAAAGGCTTTTTGATCGCCCTGCTGAACTTTTAAAATCAACTCATCAATTGGCTTTTTATCTTTGTGTGACAATGCCTGATTGGCATCTATTAACATGTTATCTTCCCTTTATCTTGGTAAAGCTAGCTTGATATAAATACCATGTGCTTTCAAGTTACTAAGTTAGACGTCAGGAAGGTTTGAAAAGGTTTAAACGAAAGGAATTTTTTTAAATAAAAAAGCCCTTCAACGTGAAGGGCTCTTGGTTACTCTTGTTCTTCTTTAACAACTTCAGGTAGTCGGTAATACCACCTATCAAATGTCAGCGTAGGTTTATTCAAGCCCCCACCGCTACCACTACCTTGGCCAACTCCATAGTCAATACTCTTCAAAGCTTCGTCAAAGTGGTAATCTGCATTGCCTATTCCGCTAATAAATGAGCCTATAATACTGCCATATATACTACCGTTGCCTTGTATGCTTATAGTCGCAAGGGGAGCATAAACGACCGCATACATATCACTGTTACCGCTTAAAGACACCGACTCCCCAGCTTTAGATGAATAAATGTTAAATGCGCCATGGCCACTAGTGGCTACACCATGCTGTTCAGCAAAACCATTACCGCTGCCACTAAGTGATACGTTACCCGTGACAAATATACTCAATGAACTTCCCGCCTTAATGGTCATTGATGATCCACCTGCAAGAGTAAAGTCGCCATCTACCAAAAAGATAACATCACCACCTTGAATAACCACATTACCATTGCTGCCCACATCAAAACCTTTCATCGTAAATACATACTCGTTTGAGGTAACATCTTCCGTTAGGTCGGCGTATTGCTGGGTAAGGTTATCAAAAACATAAACCTCACTTTGTGATGCAGGTATTAAGGTTGGTGCACCTTTGGTTTTTCCGCTATTCCCTTGTAACTTTTCATAGACCAATAACTGCGGTGAGAAGGTATATAAGTCATTAGCCGCTACAGAGTAGTAAGGGTAACTATTGCTATTGCCTATAACCTCAGACATATTGTCAACAATGGCAAGCGGATCACACTCTGCGGAGCCTAACCCTGGTGCCTCAAATGGCGCTATTTGAGGGTTCACGTTAAATCGGCTTGCCGAATAATGGATTCCATTTTGATAAAACTCGCTACCGTCAGGAAAGGTACCCGTGCCACCATATTGAATGTCAAAACTATCATTATTTTGGTTAGTAATCGTGGCCCCCCACTTCATTAGGGCATTACCATTAGCACGGACATAACCAGAAATTTCACCACCTAAATGCTCAATGTTACCTACTGTTAAAACATTACCATCCACTCGCATACCATTGCCTGGTGATATCTCAACGCTACCATTTGCGGTTACGTTACCATATACATGTGAAGAACCGAGCAAATACACTGAGCCGGCTGCATTTACATCTCCTTTAATAATCGAATGCCCTTTTAACGTAACATCACCGTTAACACTAGAAGTTGTAATTACTGCATTACCAGATTTGGTCTGCTCATAAGTACCAACTGAAGAGTCATAACTGTCTATTAATCCGCTACCTTGCAAGTAAACACCTGTACAACCAGCTAATAAACTGTCGTTTACTGGCGTCGTTGACCCTTTGGTAAACTTATAATAAGCAATTATTTTGTCATTGGAGTCACCACTATATCGCTCCCCCGAACTAGTAATTACAATGAGACTCTCGTCGCTGGGGTGTGCTGCTACAGTAACATCATATTTCAAGTCATCACCTAACTCGCCACCACCGGTGTAAACTCCCTGTGTAGCGATTAGCTCATCACGAGTTAAAAGTGGGGACAGAACTAATTCGTCTCTTAAGCGTTGCGCAACAATATAAATACCCTTTTCAGATAGAAAACGTGCATTCATACTTTTTTGAAAGTTACCTGTTAGTCGCTCTTGAACTAACGTTTCTTTCATCGCGCCAAACACGACTACACCTGCCATTGTGCTCAACAGCAAGACCTTAACAAGTGTGAAACCTTTTTGCTTTTTCATCATTTACCTCATAATTACCCTAGTAGCAGCTAGGCTAATGACGATGCCATTTGCAAACTGTGTTGGTACATTGACAGGCGTAACAGTGACATCAATGAGACGTCCGCTACGACTACTACTAAATTGTAAAGCCTCTACTCCCCGCAACAGGTTTAAAGCGCCTAAACTCTCTCCAGTCACATTATTCAAAATATCGCAAGTAAGATAGTTATTACTTAAAGTATAGACCTCTTTGTATTCAATGGTAGGTACACTGCCTTGACAAGATGGACTATTTGCATTTTGTTTCACTTCTAGGGATACACCGTTTCCTGTGATGACTGGTGATTCATAAGTTTGCTTAATACTTCGCGATAAAATTTGATTTGTGTAACGTATCACTTCTTGTGCATTCGCTAACTGCCGAGTTGTAAGTACCGTATTTTTTATCGCTGAATACGACATAGCTATTCCGGCCAGTAAGAATGAACCTACTGTTAATGCAACCATCAACTCAATTAATGAAAACCCTCTTTGCATATCAGGTCCTCGTACAAGTTGATAACAAAGTCATAAAAGTGGCGTTCAGTGTGACTTGGTTTGCCCCATCGATATCTTCATTCATACGCTCATCAATCCAACTTACTGTGATAACCATCTCATTTTCATAAGCCTCGGGCACTTCCACAGAGAATTTGTTACGTAACTCCAGCGAAGGTAATAACCAGTCTCTGAACGTTTCATCTTGAAATAATGCTGGATTATCGTACTGGATGACACATAAACGTGACCAAACCCTTTCCATCGCATTTTGTCCTTGCACTAATGAAACGGTATAGTCAAAGCTGTTCGTTGCATACTGCAAAGCTCTCAACTGTGTTGCAGCCAAGCCTAACAAAGCAATGCTTGCAATGAGTAGAGAAACCATAACCTCAACGAGGGAAAACCCTTTATCTATTCGCAATTACTTTCCGCCTTATCAACCCAACTTTGCCCGCTTTTTAGAACACAAAACCTGTAATCAGCCGTACTCGTATCGTCATCAGTCACTAGCATATTTACAGCTTGGTCTAGTTCACCTGTTGAGCTGATAGTGCGATCTTCAAACCCTATTTTTATAGATGGATCCGTTGCAGAGAACTGGTTAACCGTCACCAACACCCCATTCTCTCGAGATTTTAATAACCAAGAAGAATTTTCTTTAATCAGTTGTACGCTTTTTGATTGCTTTACGGCCTCACTGCGCGAGTATTTATAAAAAGCACTCAAAAGATTTACATTATTGGTCAACCGATCTTGTTTAATTTGCGTTACAAATGAAGGCATTGCTATTAACGCTAAAATAGAAATGATTCCTAACGCTACAACAAGCTCAATCAAAGAAAAACCGTTCTGACTCACTTCGCTACCAGCAGTCATTAGCATCAGCTCCCTGAGTACCGATATGATTAATCGTCAGCGCACCACAGCGATCCGAAACTTGTATACTGCCGCTCTTAGGAGACGCAGTTAGTAAAAACTCTCTACTGGTAAAATTCGCACCACCATTGGGCTTATTCTTATGCTCATACTTAAAAGTATAGTTTTCCAACGTTGGTATTGCTTCAAATTTATCACTATCTGGATACCCACCATTTCTGGAATACAAACGCTCAAGAATGACTGCTGTTTTTAATAGCTCTTGCTGTGCTTCGGAGCGAACGCCATCACGTACAGCCTCTAAATATGAGGGGTAAGCTAGAACACCAATTATAGAAACAATCGCCGCAGCAATTAACAATTCCAATAATGAAAAGCCTTTATTTTTCATATTCAATTTACCCAAATTAAAGACAGCGCTGTCAACTGATATCTACAAGATTGTACCAGCTTATTTAATAATACTTAATTATTATAATTTGTACATCCTACATATTTCTTTAAAGTTAGCAGAAAGTATATAACGCGAAGATACTCTTTATAAAATACAAGGGCGATGCAAAGTATCATAATACCAATTGGTATAAAAACATCGGGTAGTGCCGCGCTTATCACAACCTACAAACTCCAAACGCAAAAAAGCCCGACTCTTTCGAATCGGGCTTTCTTTTTGTTATGTGCTTGGTTCGCTACGAAGTAGGATGTTCTACATCCGTAGTGGCTACTCCGTAGTGGCTACTTTCACATGGTAGCTGCCACACTATCATCGACCGAGGCCGACCCTTCGGCTACAGTGCAAAAGTTTAATAACACAGCGCGAAGCGATGACATTCCTTTTGCGCAAGGTAAAATGGGCCAGTTTGTCGAATGCCAATGAGCTCACCTCAAATGTTGGATGGCGCTGCGCTTATCAAAACCTATAAACCCCAAACGCAAAAAAGCCCGACTCTTTCGAATCGGGCTTTCTCTAATTAGGTGCTTGGCGATGTTCTACTTTCACATGGCAGCTGCCACACTATCATCGACGCTGTTTCGTTTCACTTCTGAGTTCGGCATGGGGTCAGGTGGTTCCAAAACGCTATGTTCACCAAGCAAATTCTTAGTGCAAATGTTTAATGACATCGTGCATCGCACGAGCATTCCATTTGCGCAAGGTGAATCAATTTCGCGATACCGCTTCGTCGCTCACCTTGTTTAATTCTTAAATTCGGAAATTCTGATAATTCGTAAAACACTACTCTAGTAATACTAACTTCTAACGTGCAAAACCACTTTGGCGTTGTATGGTTAAGCCTCACGGGTAATTAGTACTGGTTAGCTTAACATGTCACCATGCTTCCACACCCAGCCTATCAACGTTGTAGTCTTCAACGGCCCTTCAGTTAACTTAAAGTTAAAGTGAGAACTCATCTCGAGGCTCGCTTCCCGCTTAGATGCTTTCAGCGGTTATCGATTCCGAACGTAGCTACCGGGCAATGCAATTGGCATCACAACCCGAACACCAGCGGTTCGTCCACTCCGGTCCTCTCGTACTAGGAGCAGCCCCTCTCAATTCTCAAACGCCCACGGCAGATAGGGACCGAACTGTCTCACGACGTTCTAAACCCAGCTCGCGTACCACTTTAAATGGCGAACAGCCATACCCTTGGGACCGACTTCAGCCCCAGGATGTGATGAGCCGACATCGAGGTGCCAAACACCGCCGTCGATATGAACTCTTGGGCGGTATCAGCCTGTTATCCCCGGAGTACCTTTTATCCGTTGAGCGATGGCCCTTCCATTCAGAACCACCGGATCACTATGACCTACTTTCGTACCTGCTCGACGTGTCTGTCTCGCAGTTAAGCTGGCTTCTACCATTACACTAACCGTACGATGTCCGACCGTACTTAGCCAACCTTCGTGCTCCTCCGTTACTCTTTGGGAGGAGACCGCCCCAGTCAAACTACCCACCAGGCACTGTCCTCAATCCCGATAAGGGACCTAAGTTAGAACATCAACACTACAAGGGTGGTATTTCAAGGTCGGCTCCACACAAACTAGCGTCTGTGCTTCAAAGCCTCCCACCTATCCTACACATGTAGGGTCAATGTTCAGTGCCAAGCTGTAGTAAAGGTTCACGGGGTCTTTCCGTCTAGCCGCGGGTACACAGCATCTTCACTGCGATTTCAATTTCACTGAGTCTCGGGTGGAGACAGCGTGGCCATGGTTACACCATTCGTGCAGGTCGGAACTTACCCGACAAGGAATTTCGCTACCTTAGGACCGTTATAGTTACGGCCGCCGTT
>NZ_AP021847.1:662500-850536 GCF_009176705.1 Pseudoalteromonas sp. A25
TTCGACCGACATTTGGGCTCATTGATAACCAAGCACAAAGCAATTGGGATGTTCGTGATGCCTTGTCACACGCTGGCTTTAAGGTAAGTCATGAGTTTAAACCAGGTTGGTCGGCACAACTGCATGGCGAGTGGGGAATTGACCTTGCCAATGAAGGAAATTTTGGTAAATCTCGACGAGCATACACAGCCATCTCCACCCCCTATGGTCGATTTGGCATTGGTAAACAAAGGCCAGCTCAGTATTTATTTATCGCAGAGTATGTTGATATTTTTAATCACTCTAGTAGCCCGTTTGCATATGACCCAGAGAGCATTTTCTTCGTAGATAATCTACTAAGCTACCGCTTTGACTCAGGCCCGCTTACCTTTGTCGCTGTGGGTCAGTTTGATGGCTCAAAAGGCGATAAACAAACCGACTTGTTCAATGCCGGCCTAAGCTATGATGCCGATGGGCTGCATGCGGCGTTGACATATCAACAAAACGACATCTATGACAGCACCGAGCAGCTTGGACAGAACCGTATTTGGGCAGGATCCTTGGCATACCAGTTTACCAAACGGTTATATGGTGCACTTTCTTATCAGGGCAAAGACTACGAACGTAACCAAAATACGTTATCCCGCAATGGGCATACCTTCGACTTATCATTCGCTTACCAACTGGCCAAACATTACAAATTAAAAACTGGCATTTTCGAGTTTGATGACGGTTACGCCAGCACAGATCCCAATAACCATAGCTTTGATGGATATAATATCACTTTAGAGTGGCTACCAACTCGTCCGCTGCGGGTCCACCTAGAGTATTTAAATAAGTCGTTTGAACATCAAGATGACATGCAATCTATCTCAGTAGGCTTTCGGTACGACTACAAACAGCAATGGCAATATTAAGTTACAACCGTTGTGGCGTAATGCCAGAGCGCGGCGTTTTTGACAGTATGCACGCAAAGGCGATTATAAGATAAAAGGGGTGTGCAATTGGGCTCATGTATACACGTTAAAGTGCTTCTGTTATTGACATTGAGCAACTTTAAAGCCATCGCTAATGAACAGAGCGTTTCATGGGCTGAAATTCAAGCGCTTCAAAACAAGATCACACAACTGAAGCAACATCTAAATATGCAACATAAATCGCCTACCACAGTGCAAACGGCAATACTTGAAAAGCAGCGTTCGCAGCAACCCACACAAGACCATACAATCTTGTTCAGTTACGCCACCATCAGGCCTACTTTTGGCGTGCAGAACAAACACGCGGGCAGTCACTGGTATGTGCGAGATTCTTTATCTTATGTCGGTTTTAAAGCGATACACCCGTTTGCTAAAAAGTGGAGTGCGCAATTACATGGGGAGTGGCGATTTGATACGGCAAATAATAATAGTATCGTCAGTGCGAGACGCGCCTATACAGCCATTACCTCTCCTTTTGGCCGTGTAGCAATTGGAAAGCAGCGTTCTATAGCTTATCAGTTTATCGCCGACTATATAGAGATGTTTAACTACTCGAGCAACCCTTTGACCTACCCACCAGATACCGACTTTTTTATAGATAACTTGCTCACTTATCGCTACCAGCAAGAACCATTTACTTTGATAGCAGGCGCTAAATTTAATGGTGCAGGCAATGATAACCAAAGTGATCTAGTCAATATTGGTGTGAGCTACGATAACAATGACTTACACACAGGCATTAGTTTTTTAAGTAAAGAACATTACAGTAAAGCCCAGTGGCTTGGTCAAGACAATGTATGGGTGGGCACTTTTGTTTATAAATTTAATCCTCGCCTGTATGGTGCGTTATTTTATCAAGCTAAACATTATCAGCGTTACCTTGAGACGACTGATAGAAACGGCTTTACACTCGACCTATCTTTGTCGTATCAACTTGCCAAGCAATACAAACTAAAAACAAGAGCGATTGCTTTTGACAATGATTTTCCATATTCCGACATTCGGAATCAAGCATATACTGGATATGCACTCACGCTAGAATGGCAACCTAGCCCACCACTGCGAGTGCATATAGAGTACTTGAACAAAGACTTCGACAATCAACCAGATATCAATGCGCTTGCTGTTGGACTGCGCTATGATTTTAGACACCGCTTAGAGGTTAAATAATATGCATCACTGCTTTTACTAAGTTCACTGAGCTGCAAAATGCACTTTGAACGTAGCACCACCATACTCATTTCTTCCTATCACTTCTAAATGAGCTTGGTGCTGCTCAACAACCTCTTTAACAATGGCCAAACCTAGGCCACTACCAGTGAGAGAAGATTGCTGTTTGCGCCAAAAGCGCACACAACAGCTGAGGTTAAATAACCTGATGTATTGCTCAGCCCTTTCAGTTACAAAAAACTATGTACAGGTATCATTAACAAGTTGTGTAATTCAAAAACCTGGAGAGCCCTTTGTAAAACAAAAGCTGTTTGGGTTATTTGCTTGGCTCCGTTTCCTTAGCTACTTTTAGATACAGGCGTAAAAATCTAATCTAGGAAAGCGTGTGAAAATATTGTCTGTTGACGATAACCCTCAAAACAGGGCTGTTCTTGAGAAAGCACTTAGCAAACAGTACGAAATTACTTCGTCTGATGGCAGCGAACCGATACTTGCACTAATGGAAACGCACCAGCCACAAGTTGTTCTTATGGACATCATGCTTGGAACTGATTATACCGGCTATGATCTGGTTAAAGAAATTCGAGCGAACAGCGCATACAATAATTGTGAAATTATATTTATCTCTGCTCTTACCTCTAGCGAGGATAAACTCAACGCTTATGGCAGTGGCGGTGACGATTACATTGCCAAACCTGTTGATTTTCAAGAACTACGAGAAAAATTACGCCGCGTTGAACTGCGTCAGTCAGAGCGTGATGGCCTTAAAGATATGTATGAAATGGCCTCGAATACCGCGTTCACTTCAATGCAGCAAGCTAGTGAACTAGGTGAGCTAGTTACCTTTTTTACTGACAACTTGGAGGTTACTGATTTAGAGATTCTTTTTGGCAACATTAAACAGTATTACGCCAATGCAGGAGTAAAATGTTGTGTCGAATTCAGAGTTGCAAATGAATACTATCAATACCCCAAAGAAACAATTTCCGATTTAGAACGAGAAATATTAGAACTTGGTCGCAGCGCCAAGCGCATCGTGCCGTTTGGCTCAAATTTACTTTTCAATTCTCATGCTTGCTCCATGCTAGTCAAAGGTATTCACTTCAATGATGATGAAGTAATCGGTCGACTCAGGGATAACTTCGCTATCTTACTTACTATTGTTGACAGCCGAATAGACTTTATTGAAGAACAAATTGAAAAAAGAAGCATCCGACAAAAAGCAATTAACAGCTTAAAAAATCAACTTACTGATGACTTTAGTACCATTAAAAGTCTATGCCTAAGTCAAGATGAACAAATCAGCAAGCTGGTTAACGATTTATCACAGGCCGTTCAATTAAAAATAATCACCTTGGGGCTTGATGAAGAACAAGAGTCTGAATTAATGGGACTCGTAGATGAAACGAAAGAAGTCGTAGCAGAAACACTGGGGCTGTCTTTTGTACTCGAGGACAAGTTAAAAAGCATCACAGAGCGACTGAAAGCCGTCGAGTAATGAGCAGTAAAAGTAAATTAGAACTGTCCTTGTACCAGGCTAAGGACAATGCGGTTACCATTTAACCAAGACACAGGTCGATATCATAGTGAAAGAGATACGCAACAACTCAGTTATCCTTGCAATAGATGACAACCCAACAAACCTAAAACTTTTAGATAGGCTGCTTAGCGCCAAAGGGTACAAGCACATCCACCTTTTGAGTGACTCAAGAGACGCTGTTTCGACCTACTTAGACTTACAACCCGACTTGATATTACTTGATATCAACATGCCTCATTTAGACGGCTTTGAAGTGATGGACGCACTGTTTGCTCTTGAGCAAACACTAGTGCCACCGATAGTTGTGATTTCAGCCCAGCAGTGTTTAGAAAGCACACTCAAAGCTCTGCAAAAAGGCGCAAGAGACTATGTGACAAAACCATTTGAAAAAAATGAGCTTTTAATGCGCGTGCAAAATTTGTTAGACGCACACCTTGCCCATAAAATGCTCAACGACCAAGCGCAAGTACTTGAAAAAATGGTCGATTTAAGGACCAAAGAGCTTCATGACACCCGCTTAAGTGTGGTGCAAAGACTGGGTATGGCAGCTGAATATAAAGATGAAGAAACAGGTAATCATATTTTGCGAATGAGCCACATGTGCATGTTATTGGCGAGAAAGCTTGGTTGGTCTGACTACCAATGTGAACTTTTGTTACACGCCAGCCCAATGCATGATATTGGCAAAATTGGTATTCCTGATTCTGTATTGTTAAAACCAGGCCCCTTAGATCCAGAACAATGGGAAGTCATGAAAAAACATGCGCAAATAGGGGGAGAATTACTCTCTGGTGATACATCCGACTTAATGATAATGGCTAAAAATATAGCTCTATGTCATCACGAAAAGTGGGACGGTTCTGGGTACCCCAGCGGGTTAAAAAACGAACAAATTCCGATTGAAGGAAGAATTGCTGCTATCGCTGATGTTTTTGATGCATTAACTTCCGTAAGGCCATATAAAGACGCCTGGCAGGCAGATAAAGCAATAGGCTATATTCAAGAGCAAAGTGGCCGCCACTTCGAGCCAAGGCTGGTCGAAATTTTTGTGAATAATATTGAAGAAATAATCAATATTAAAAATCAATTTCAAGACCAATAGTATGTTCAATAAATGCTTCAACTCACTTGCTTTCGATTCTTTTTATCAACAGGGGTAAAATTAAATGTATATTGAACAAAATTTACTCCACAAGTTAACGTTGCTAAAAGAGCAATTAGCTGAGCAAGAAAACGTTGCACTTGAGCTTATAAACCGAGTTTATAAGCTCATCGATGAGCGATGTGATGACCAAAGAGGTAGTGGCATATACCCCGAATCATACTTAAGTTACGAACTGGTAAACCATCTATCTGACTATACACAACAACCCAATGAACACAATACAGCAAAGCTAAAAACAAGCATTGAGGATATATGCCACATATTGTCTCAAAACCATATGTTCTCAAATAGCATGCGTGTAGAAGTCATGGAGCAAACTAATCGAGTACTAAATGAAAAGATCTTGATTGTTGATAGCCTGCATAATGAAGGCACAAAATTGGTGGGGATATTAGAGACGTCTGGCTTTGATTGCCATATCCTTAAGGATATCCAAAGGCTCTCTGGATACTTACATGCAAATCAAGATACTGAAATGCCAATTATGGTTATCTTTAAGTGGAATTCGCCACTAGAAGAACAGGCAATTATTAACAGTATCTCCGAAATAAAAAGAATGCTCCCGCACGATACGCTGTTGCTGTTAATGTCAAAGCCCATCGATATGCAGTTTAGACTTAAAGCCTTAAGGGCCGGTGTTGACCGTTACATTCGCATTCCAAACCATGAAGTTTATATCACGTCAATCGTCAACTCATTGTCAGATGCAAAAAAAGGGGCGCCGTACAAAGTACTTATTGTAGATGACAGTAAATCATTTCTGCACTTGTACACTGATCTACTAACCGAACATGAGTTTGAGGTCTATGCATTTGATAACCCATTAAAAGTATTGGAGCAGTTACATAGTTTAGAACCTGATGTCATCATTCTTGATTACCATATGCCAAATATTATTGGCCCAGAGTTATCAACTATTTTAAGAGAGCAACCACAATTTGTAGACGTTCCAATCGTATTTATTTCGTCAGACACGGATTACACAGCCCAACTCTATGCTTTAAAAACCGGTGCTGATGACTTTCTACTAAAGCCTGTAGAGCAAGAACACTTTTGTGGCTCTATTTTGGTAAGAGCAAGAAGGCATCGTTTAAAAAAAGCATTAAAAGAAAACTTACAAAAAGAAGTCTACGAGCGCGATAAAGAACATTTAGCCATCAACTCTCATGCCATCGTCAGTATTACCGATCACAGAGGCGATATTATCTATGTAAATGACTATTTTTGCAGGATCAGTGGCTATACAAGAGAAGAGCTCATGGGTCAAAACCATCGTTTGATCAAATCAGACTTACATGATGACTCATTTTATAAAGATATTTGGCGAACAATAAAAAGTGGTCAAGTCTGGCGAGGCGATATTTGTAATAAACAAAAAAGTGGCGGCCTTTATTGGGTTAATTCGACTATAACTCCTATGATAGGCAAAGACGGGCGGCCCTATCAATATGTCTCAATTAGAACCGACATTACAACTAATAAAATGCTCCAACAGGCTCTACAGGCTATGGTGATCAGTACTTCAACTACCATAGGGACTGAGTTCTTTGAAGAAACCACCATGGGTTTAACTATAGCCACTGGCGCAACCACGAGCTTTATTGCTGTTCCCAGTGAAAAGCCTGGCATGCTCAAAACAATTTCTCTTGCACATCAAGGAGAAGTTATCGACAACTATGAATATGAACTAAGAGCGACACCATGTGAAAAAATAAAAAATGGAGGTGTTTGCTTTTACAAAGAAAAAGCCTATTTGTCGTTTCCTGAAGATGAATGGCTAGTTCAGCAAAAAATAGAAGCCTACATTGCCGTCCCTTTAGCCACTATCGGAGGCGATATACTAGGCTATATCGGCTTAATGAGCAGTAATAAGCTATACAATTGCGAATATATAAAATCGCTACTCGCTGTATTTGCCGATCGCGTCTCATTAGAAATGGTCCGATTAAAAAATGAAGAAAAACTCATTCAAGCCAAAGATGAAGCTGACCGTGCTAACCAAGCAAAATCTGAGTTTTTATCCAATATGAGCCATGAACTTAGAACCCCTTTGAACGCTATACTGGGGTTTGGGCAATTGCTTGAATCTTCCGAAAACCTCTGTACAGATGATGCTGAGGACGTCACCGAAATACTTAAAGCCAGCCGACACTTACTTAACCTAATCAATGAAATATTAGATTTATCGAAAGTAGAAGCCGGTAAGTTTAAAGTGGATAACCGACAACATGACATTTCAAAAACACTGAATGAATGCATAAAGCTGATAGAGTCTGACTGTGCTAAAAAAGGGCTTACATTAAACGTTGCAGGTATAGAAAGTGTCAGTGCAATATGCGATCCATTGAGGCTAAAACAAGTTCTGATCAATGTGTTATCAAACGCTGTTAAGTATAACCGTGATTATGGAAGCATTACTATAAGCACTGAACAAACTTCCACTCATTGCACTATTTCGGTATGCGATACAGGGCAAGGTATCAGGCAAAGCGATATAGAAAAGTTATTTGAACCGTTTAACCGCCTTGGAGCTGAGCGCTCAGAAACTGAAGGCACTGGTATTGGACTTACATTAACCCAGAAACTGATGAAATTAATGAATGGTGAACTTTTGGTAGAGAGTAAGTATGGCTTAGGCAGTACCTTCACAATTCAACTTCCTAAAAGGGCGGTACAGTAACATGCTAACATACCTTGCAAAGTCAGAGAATATATATGAAATGGTTTGAATCTATTCCTTACCCTTACGTAATTGCAGTAATATCAAGTACTCTTCTATGCACACTTTTTATTGTTGTTCAAAACTCTCCTCTAGCGCAGACCTCAGAACCTAGCACTAAAGAAGCGCAAATATCACTGATACAAAAAGAATTAAACCATTTTAAGCAACTCGTTGCTGCGCAACATAGCGACCCCAAGCATACTTTTATTATATGGCAGACGGCTCGTACCGAGCAAACTCAAAGTAAGGTGACAGAGTACTTACTGCCTCAAGAATTGTTAATAAACGCATATGAGCAACCCCCTAAAGAGCCTATTGTCAATGAGCCTATTCAGCTTGACTATCTAACAGAACTAACGCATTTGACACCACACATACACCAAACAAAACAACACCTAGTTGGCACACTAAACTTTTGTAATCTGCAGGCGCAGTGCTATTACTATCTACAAGTAAGACGTATTCCTCTACCACAGGCTTCTGGTAGCCATCTTATCTATGTAGGTAATTGGCTACTCATAACCATCTCTCTTATTCTGCTAATTATTGCCTACTTAAAATTTAGAATGCGCAACTTAAAAAAAGCAGTGTCGAAACACTTTGACAAACCCCCTGGCTTTTCACTTATCAGTGTTCGCGATGATATTTTTCATATAACAGAGTCAATTATTAACAATAAAAAATCGACCAATAAAACTAACACGACCACTCAAGAATCTTCCCAGATGGATGATCTCTCTGCACAGCTACAGTCACAGTTCTCAAGGCTGTCAGCCGTTATTAATACTGTAATAGATGGCATTATCACGATTGATAGCTCAGGTATCGTTGAAACATTTAACCCAGCTGCAGAGAGAATTTTTGGTTACAAAGCTGAACAAGTGATTGGCCAAAACGTCAAAATGCTAATGCCCGATCCCTATCAAGGCGAGCACGATAGCTATATAAATAATTACCTTACAACTGGAGATGCAAAAGTCATTGGCTCTGGGCGCGAAGTGCTAGGACAAAAAGCAGATGGTGCATTGTTTCCCATGGAGTTGTCGATTAGTGAAATGAGTGTTGATGGCCAACGCATGTTTACTGGCATAGTTAGAGATATCTCAGACATTGCAGAGCAAAAATCACTGCTAAACGACCAAGTATCACGAATAAAGGCCATAATTGAAACAGTGATTGATGGCATCATTGCGATTAATGAAAAAGGCATAATCGATAGCTTTAATCCCGCTGCCGAGAAGATTTTTGGCTATAAAGAAAGCGAGGTAATAGGCAAAAATATCAAAATGCTCATGCCTGCGCCTTATCAACAAGAGCATGACCAATATCTAGTAAATTACATAACTAGTGGCGAAAAAAAGGTGATTGGATCAGGCCGAGAGGTACTTGGCAAGCGCAAAGACGGTAGTGTTTTTTCAATGTCTTTGGCTGTAAGCGAAATGAATGTAAATGGTCAGCGTATGTTTACCGGTATCGTGCGTGATATATCGGATATAGTTGAACAGAAATCACTACTGAACGATCAAGTTGCAAGGATCAAAGCAATTATTGAAACCGTTATAGATGGAATTATCACAATCAACGAAAAAGGAATTGTTGATAGCTTTAACCCCGCAGCTGAGAAAATATTTGGCTACAAGGAGGGTGAAGTTATTGGTCATAATATTAAAATGCTTATGCCTTCACCCTATCAGCAAGAGCATGATCAATATCTAGTGAATTATATGACAACAGGCATCAAAAAGGTGATCGGCTCTGGTCGCGAAGTGCTTGGACGACGAAAAGATGGCTCGGTGTTTTCAATGTCGCTGGCTGTAAGCGAAATGCTTGTTGGTGACAAAAAAATGTTCACTGGTATCGTACGCGACATTACAGAACAGAAAAAATATGAAACCGCATTAACTCAATACCGTCTCGACTTAGAAGAACAAGTTCAACAAAGAACCAGCGAGCTCGAAGCAGCAACCATTCAAGCACAATCTGCAAACAGAGCAAAATCAAAGTTTTTATCTCGCATGAGCCATGAACTTCGTACACCGCTTAACGCGATAATAGGCTTTACCCAACTACTCGAAGAAGAAGATCTTACCGATAACCAAGCTGATAGCCTTAAAGAAATATCAACTGCTGGTAAAGACTTAACGCTGATGGTCAATGAAATTTTACAAATTGCCTCGATTGAAACTGGGGACGTATCTCTGAGTATCGAAGAAGTGCTGCTCAATGAAAGCCTACAAGATTCTATCAGTCAATTATTACCAGCAGCCAACCGAAAGCATATTTCAATTTCATTTGATGAAAAGCACCAATATTACGTCAAAGGCGATTACTCAAAATTAAAGCAAGTAATCACTAACATCATCGACAATGCGATCCGCTATAGCGACGAAAACGCGCAAATCACCATAAAGCTCGATAAAATGCATGACTGTATTCATACCCGAATCAAAGACACAGGGAAAGGCATATCGAGTGACCGATTAAAAAATATATTCGAACCATTTGAACGAGGTGTCGATGAATACTCAGCAGAGCAAGGTATTGGTATAGGGTTGACTATAGCCAAGGAGTTCATAGAAGCCATGAATGGCGAGATCAGTATAAATAGTATCGAGGGCGAAGGAACCACTGTAACCTTCACCATTCCCCTTGCCCGAGAAGAAGTTCCTAATGAAAACGATGTTCACACAGTGTTATACATTGAAGATAACGCGACTAACAGAAAGCTGATGACACGATTAATTAAACGCTTTGAGAACATTAACTACCATGAAGCCATTGATGGCTTAAGTGGGGTTGCAGCCGCAAAAAAACTCACTCCTAGCTTAATTCTTCTAGATATTAACTTACCGGATATTTCTGGCTATGAGGTATTTGAGAAACTCAAACAAGATGAGTGCACTAAGAATATTGCCATCGTGGGTATTTCTGCCAATGCGATGGCTACCGATAAAGAAAAAGCAAAAGACCTTGGTTTTAGTGACTATATAACCAAACCCATTGAATTAAATGAACTAACCACCCTTTTCAGTAGTCTATTTGACAAGCAGCCAAAGCATTGAAGTGCCAAAGTATCGCGACGAGTTGAAAGCAGCTGACCAAACTTGGAGCTTGGTCAGTCTGCGCTTCCTCATTGGATATCTAACATATATATGTATCTGCTGTTCAATCAAGCTCAAACTGCAACTGACATAAACGCTGGTAGAGCGGATCCGACTTGATAAGTGACTGATGATCACCTTGATTAACCACCTTGCCATTGTCCATCACAATGATGTTATCAGCATGTTTTACAGTCGATAACCTGTGAGCAATAATCAAAGTTGTACGGCTTTTCATAAGCTCTATCAGTGCCGCTTGCACATGATATTCACTTTCAGAGTCTAGGGCACTCGTCGCCTCATCCAAGAGTAAAATACTCGGGTCTTTCAAAATAGCACGGGCAATCGCAATGCGCTGTTTTTGGCCTCCAGAAAGCCTAACACCTTGTTCTCCTAAAAAGCTCTGATAGCCATCAGGCAATGCTTCAATAAACTCATGCGCATGCGCTTTTTTAGCTGCGTTTTTTACCTCTTCATCGCTTGCACATGGGTTACCATAGCGAATGTTATGCATAACATCGGCACTGAACAACACAGGGTTTTGAGGTACTAACCCCATCAGCCCCCTTAACTGTTTCAAAGAAAGTGCTCGAATATCAATATCGTTAATTAAAATAGCACCGCTTTGAGGGTCATAAAATCGTTGCAGCATTTCAAACAACGTGCTTTTACCGGCTCCAGAGGGCCCAACAACTGCAACAACTTCTCCTTGGTTTATGGTCAAGTTCACCTTATTCAGCGCCAATTGAGAAGGTCTTGATGGGTAACTAAATGAAAGCTGCTTAATATCAATGCTGATGCCTTTAGCAATATCAAGCTTTTGACAACTCACCGCACTGTGCAGGTCGCTCTTTATGTCTAATAATTGTAATAGCCTTTGTGCTGCCCCTGCGGCTCTTTGTAACTCAGAATAGACTTCAGCAATGGTTGCCACCGACATAGCAACCATTACGGCATAAAATACAAACGCAGCAAGCTCCCCCGCCGTTATTTGCCCAGCAATAACATCACTCCCTCCAACCCACAACATCACTGTAATTGCGCTGAAAATAACAAAAATAGCGATAGCTATCAGCAATGCGCGATGCTTGATCCTTGCTTTAGCAACCACAAAAGCAGACTCAACTTCCTTATTAAACGCCTTACATTCAGCTTGCTCCTGCGTATAGCTCTGTACCACCTTGATGTTTTGAATAATTTCTCCGGCATAGGTGCCAATATCAGCAATCGCATCTTGGCTGCTACTGGCAAGCTTTCTGACTTTTTTACCAAATGCAAACATCGGAAAAAGCACCAAAGGGACAAATGCAATCACAATGAGCGACAGTTTTAAGTTAGTAACAAATAACATGATTAAGCCACCAAGTAGTGTTAAAGAACTACGTAGTGCCATAGAAAAAGAAGAGCCTATGATGGATTGCAACAAACTGGTGTCAGTGGTCAATCTTGATGTGATCTCGCCACTGCGGTTTTCTTCAAAATAATTAGGGTGTAAAAACACAATTTTTTCTAATACAGCTCTGCGCAAATCGGCAACAACACGTTCCCCCAACCAGCTCATTAAGTAAAAACGGAAGAAAGTACCAATAGCCAATAACATTATGAGCGCAAGCATAGTCATTGCGGCGGTATTCAATTGCGGCTTAGAGCTTGCAACAAAACCACTATCAATCACAAGTTTAACGCCTTGTCCAAGTGATAAAGTGACCGCTGCGGTCACTATCAGCGCAATAAGCGCCAATATCACCATCACTTTATAAGGCTTCACAAACGCAGCGATAGGACGCAAACTTTTGATCCCCTCACTATTTGAAACATCAACAAGATTAGTGTCGCGCTCATTAGTTGTGTACAAAGACTCAGGTTCACTCATATTATTGTTTTCTCTTAAACAAGCATCTCACTAGCATGCCTGTTTATGCTTAACAAATATAGTGCAGCGAAAGGTTGAACTAAGCCAAAAATGTAACGCATTGTTTATATTGGTTACTTTAACATAGAGAGTGTTTTTAAGACGGATATCATTCAGCGCTAAATCTCGCTACGCAGTGCAACATCATGACGACGCAATTTCGATAATGCGCAATCGCAAGTTAAGCCGTTCAAAATAGAGTACAAATTCTATTATCAGGCAATAAAGACCATTAAGTTAAAATGTGATCTCAACTCGAGTGCCTGAGCCACTGCTACTTAGTTGATAATGTAATTCTAATTTTTCGCATAGGCGCTTTACAATGTTGAGACCTAAACCCAACCCTTGGCTGTTTTCGCCTTTAACACCCGCCTCAAACACCTGCATTTGCTGATCATTGCCGATCCCCTGACCTGTATCTTCAATACATAAAGTGTTATCCCTATAAGAGATAGAGATTTTTCCTTTTGTGGTATATTTAAAGGCATTACCGAGTAGGTTATTTAACAAAATCAGTAAGCTTGCTTGCGCTATGGGGACTTCTACCTGAGCATCAACATTGATAGCTAACTTAATGTCCTTATCAGCTAAATGCTCGTACTGCTGAATAACACTTTGTTCAATTGCTAACAAAAGGCGGCTTTGTCCACGTACCAGCGTATCTTCACGCGCTAATGCTAACAAAATGCTTAAACTCTGCTCAATTTGCTGCTGTGCCAAGTCAATGCGTTGCACCAAAGAAGTCTGTTGTTTGTTTAGCTCTGTTTGTTTGAGTAACGTGAGCGCACCTTGGCTAATGGTCACAGGGGTTCTGAGTTCATGAGATACATCTCGAGTAAACAATTGTTCGCGATTAATAAAGGCTCGAATACGTGCCAACGCTGATTCTAATGTTTTCGCAAATGCGCCTATCTCGTCATTATTAAAGTTACTCGCAAATCCTTGAGGTAGCTTATCAACCGGCGCATTCGTTAAAATCTCCATAATGTCATCAAGGGGCTTTAATAATCGTTTAGAAATTTTATATGACGCAAACCCCATCACGATGGCGATTAAGCATGCAAACGCAAAAATAATAAGTAAAAAATACACCATGCCTTCGGTGAATTTACGAACTACCAAGTGCTCGCTGACTTCTGCAAGCAAATAGCCTTGCTGGCCATGCAACGATAAAAGATGAAAGTGCTGACCATTTTCTCCCGAAAACTCTCGTCGATTTGGCTCTTCACGTAATAGTGTTAATACGGATGCAGGTAACTGCTCTTGCTTGTGTATATAACGAACAAAATTCAATCTGGGTTTAGGTGACTGCCCCTGTGATATTTGAGCTTGCACGACTTTCACTTCATCTTTAAGCAAATCGTAGAAAAACTCATCTTCAACATTATATGCAATGAAAAAACTACTTAATCCAAATAAAATACTGGTTAGTAAAGTACTTCCCACAAAATAGGTAACAATACGATTGCGCAACTGCGTTATTTTCATCTTTTATTACCCTTTACTTTCAGACACAGTAGCATCCAATGCGAAGCCAACCCCATGCAATGTCTTAATTACAGGTGCTGAGAAAGGTTTGTCTATCGCTTTACGAAGTTGATAAATATGAGAACGCAAAGCATCAGAATCGGTGGGCTCATCTCCCCAAATTTTTTCACATAATTCACTGCGACTAATCGCTCTGGGGTGTGATTCCATCAAGACACGTAAAATTTTGAAAGGGATGGGTTGTAACACCACTTCTTTATCTGCTCGCACAACATGATGCGTTTGTTTGTTTAAAGCAATATCACCAACAGTCAGTGTATGAGAAGTGTTAAGGGTATGACGCTGCGACAAAGCCATACAACGTACCCACAGCTCTTCTAAAGCAAAGGGTTTTGTTAAATAATCATCGGCCCCTTGTTCAAAGCCTTGTAACTTGTCATCCAAGGTATCGCGAGCAGTAAGCATAATGACCGGAATATGCCTATCGGCATGCTTCCTAACCTGCATACACACCTGCAAACCATCCATTTTAGGCAGCATTAAATCAAGCACAATACAATCATAGTAATTGCTCAAGGCCAGCGAGAGTCCTTGCTCTCCATTGAATGCGAAATCAACGACCGCACCTTTTGACTCAAAGTATTCTGCCACGTTGCGGCTGATATTTTGCTGATCTTCTACTAGTAGAACTTTAATAGGGCTTGTCGGCATCGTTACTCCAACCTTAAGCATGCTATGTATTAAGAAATTTATACAACCCAGTGTGAAGAGAGTGTGAAAACCAACTTCACATTACCTTCACGCTTTATTTGTCACCTTAGCATGATAATTATCTGGGAGTATACGTCATGCAAAATAGCTCAGGCATCGCCTTAAATGTCACCGAACTAAATCATCAAATTACCATCAACTCTGGCGAAACGTTAAGTTTAATCAATAAACTATCTTTGAATGTTGCCAGCGCAGAGCAAATCGCTATTACCGGGGCATCTGGTAGTGGAAAATCCACTTTGCTGAGCCTGCTTGCTGGGCTAGAGTCGGTACAGCAAGGTCAACTCACATTCACACAAAATGGTCAGTCGGTTGACCAGTCTTATCTGCGCCAAAACAGCGGCTTTGTTTTTCAGCAATTTCACCTTTTACCAGAGCTCGATGCACTCAATAATGTTGCCCTGCCTTTAAAGCTAAGAGCCATAAAACATGCTGATGAAAAGGCCTCACAGTGGCTAGATAATGTTGGGCTGTCTCACAGAAAAAACCAACCAATTAGTAAGCTAAGCGGGGGGGAGCAACAACGAGTTGCAATCGCCAGAGCCTTTGTGAATAAGCCAAGTATTATTTTTGCCGATGAGCCAACAGGCAATTTAGATGAACAAACGGCTTCAGAAGTCGCATCTTTGATGTGTCGCTTCGCGCGGCATAACCAAACAACCTTGGTACTGGTAACACATAACCTAGCATTTGCTCAGCAACTAGATAGTCAATATTGTTTGGCACATGGAGCTCTGTCACATGTTAAATAATCGTTCAAATCAAACCTTAAACGTGTGGGCCCTATCGCTACAACAAGCCGTATTGCTCACTAAGCAAAAACAAAACTGGTTGACACTAGCCTGCCTAGGCGTGTTGTTTTTTTACCTCAGCTTTGTCACGCTTATAGCGCAAGGTGTTGATAACTATCTCAAGGAAAACCTCAAACAGCTTTTGGGCGCAGATAGTGTTATTCAAATCAACCGCACTATCCCCCGTGAGCAATTAACCGCCCTAAACGACTTAGTCGATAAAAGCAGTCAAAGTCAGCTTTATAAAATTACCCTCACGCATCAGACCTATCATCAACAAGTACAGCTGAAAGCCGTTGACGACAACTATCCGCTTCAGGGAAAATTGGAATATAGCCAAGATAAAAGCTTCAAAGGCAAACAAACCTCTTCACCACCGGATGTAACACAAATTTGGCTAGAGCCTCGCCTCGCCTCGGCATTGAACGTAAATATCGGGGATACGCTAACACTCGGTCACACTCAACTAATATTCAGCGCATATTTGTTACATGAGCCAGATCGCCTGCATGAAGGGCACTCAAGCGATATGCGCGCTCTGGTGCACAGCAGCAGTATCCAAGCAGAAGACCTAGCGGTTAAACAATACCGCTACTTGTTCAACCATAATGAAAGCAACATACACGCGATTGAAAATATCCAAAAAACGATGGCTGATAGCCAATTGTTTAGCAAAGCCCTTGGCAATCACCCAATTTCTGCGGCTTATCAAAGAGTAGAAAAATTTTTAGGGCTGTTAAGTGTGTTACTCATTATTCTCGCGGGGATCACGTTATTACTATCAAGCCATAAAACCAGTAACGCATTAAGTCGCTTTATTGCCGTCTGTTTATCTAATGGTATGAATGCAAAATACAAATTTCATATTTTATTATCTAATAGTCTGTTTACGTTACTTTTGAGTTTTATTCCTGCACTCATATTCGCCTTAATCAGTGCGGTGCTGTTTGAGCAATCGGCTCAAAAACTCATGCCTGGCTTTATGCTTATTTGGCAGCCGTTTGATTTGCTTAAAGTACTTTTTCTGTGCAGCCTATTGTTTGTCGGTTTATCTTTGCCAATGTGGTTTAAAGTGTATCGCACACAACCCATCGAACTACTATCAGCGCACAGCGCTAAAAGTAGCCACTTATCGCTTCATGCGTTTTTCCTTTGCACAATGATGGCAGGTATTGTCTATTGGTATTCCGATAACTGGACACTCACAGCTTTATTACTAGGTAGCTTAGCAGTATGTATTCTGGGCTTATTGCTCGTCAGTACTTTGGTGCTAAACCTTGGGAGATGGGGGCTTGGTAAACATGGCAAGTTACTCGGCTTTACTTTGTACTTAATGCGTCAACGAATTTATGTGAGAGCTGCGCAAATGATGTCGTTAGGCCTTAGTATTACCTTGTTATTGATGTGTGCGCGAATTCACCAAGATATCACGTCCATGCTAGAGCATTTTAAATATGAGCAACAAGGTAATTTACTGATCACACAGGTAGATCAAAAACAAAAAGAAGCGTTAGAGCAGTTCTTGGTAACAAACAATAGTGAGTTAAAAGAGCTTTATAAGTACCAATATGCTCAACTGACACACATCAACAACGTACCATTAAATATGGTAGATATTCCTGTTAGCGATACTTTAAGCTCGGTACAAAAGCCCATTCGTTTGCATTGGAGCGAACAGTTACCAGTTAACAATAAGCTAGAACTTGGAGATTGGTTGAATAGTTTGCATGTAACAAAGTCCAACAATATCTCTGTAGAAGATGAAGTATTCAACGAATTAAACCTAAAACTGGGCGACCAGCTTATAATGCAAATGGCTGAAAAAACTCACAGTTACACCGTTGCATCGGTACACAGTTTTGCTTCTGGAGGCAGTAATATTACTTTTTGGTTTGTTGCTCAAACTTCAACCCCTGTACCAGAGGTGCCAGTTTATAGTATGGGTAGTGCCGAATTATCTAAACCAGCTTGGCAGCAACTTGCTAAACTTTGGCAAACACACCCAACAATGCGATTACAGTCTATCGATAGCATTTTATCGCAAACTCGTAACTACTTAAACGTGCTAACTGGTGCTGTTTTTATGTATAGCGGCTTAATTAGCGTGTTAACTATTCTATTACTAAGTGCCACCATACAAAGACACTTGCAACAAGATAAAAAACGCAACGGCTTACTGGTAAGTTTTGGACTGAGCAAAATAGAACAATATAAGATTGCCAGCTATGAGTGGCTTGTTGTGACGCTATTGCCAACTATCAGCGCATTTGCTTGTGTATACCTGACGATGGGTGCGTTCTATAAATATGAATTAGCGTTAACTTACAAACCGGACCATATCACACTGTTAATGCAAGCGTTGCTCATCGTATTCATCATTACCGCACTTGGCTTGCTGTCGACTAAAAAGCAATTTACAAATAATATTCGCGGTTTACTGGTAGAGTGATAACCATACAAAGGGCCTTGTAAAGGCCCTTTACACTTATTGAGCAACAATTATTGGCACAATGCGTAGCCACCTTTTAGGTGTCCTACATGTTCAAACCCTAAGCGCGACAGTGCATTAGCGGCTACTTGCGAGCGACTACCACTTCGGCACACTAAAATAAGCTCTTGTGACTTATCATGTTGTTGCTGGCAAATGAAATCGGTAAGCCTAGTCAGCGGTACATTCATATCAAAGTCTTGGCTGTGATTAAGCGCATACTCATGCGGCTCGCGAATATCGATCAGCTTGATTTGAGAATTAGTTTTTAACTTCGCCTTAAGCTGCTCCCCATTGTATTCTTGCATGTGCTTAGTCGAGCATGACCCTGTAAATGCGCCACACATGATCTCTTCACCCGCTTGATCATTGATGTTTTTGTCTAGCTCAGTCTTACGCTCTACAAATTGCTCCACTGTGATAGTGTTGTTTAAAACATCATTTAAGAGACTATTCCGCGCTGCTTCAGCCTTAAAGTTAGTCACAAACTCGTTGTGATAGTCATGGCTTGGACAAAGCAAGCTATGCTCCCCCACCATATTTGATAACGACTGCAAGCTTTGGTACATATGCTTTGCATCACTGCTTGAAAAGTTTGTGCGACCAAGGCTACCCATCAATACTAAATCACCACAAAAAACATAACTCACGTCAAGTTCGCCATTGTGGAGTTTACCTTTATCACACAATATCATAGAGATACTATCTTCTGTATGTCCTGGCGTGGCAACACGTACTAAGTATTTGTCGCCGATCGTGATGGCCCGTAATTGGCACTGTGAAAGCGCAATATCTGCCGCTTCATAAGGCCAACCTAAGTAATCACTATGCTGCTGCTTCAGGTGCGCTTCAGCTAAAGCCACTCTGCCAGACTGGTGGTCAGCATGACCATGGGTATCGATAGCCGCAATTAACTGCAACTGCTGACATTGTAAAATCGTTAATAAACGGTCGCTCAGTTCAGGTAACGGATCAATAATCACTGCCGTTTTAGTAATTGGATCGGCATACAACCAGCTACAGCTGCCACCTACTTTAAATTGTACCAAACCGTGTAACTGTGTCTTGCCATCTATATTGCCTGTTGCATTCAATAAGCAACTATGACCTAAAGCTTGTGCACAATGATGGATTCGGTCGCAAGCATGATCAATTTGCTGCTGGGTTACCGCTGGACCAAATGACATGCGAATTGCCGACTCACTTTGCCACGCGGGCACTCCCATCGCGTCAAGCACAAAACTTCGGGTTACCTTAGAGCTACATGCCGAGCCGGAGCTAACTCTAAGATTTGCCGCATCGAATAGGTCCATGATCTCTTTAGAACTGAACCCAGGAATCGCAAAGTTAATTGTCGTTGGCACGCTGTTTGAAAAGTCATGATTAAATACCACAGTTGGAAAGGCATTTTTTAATGCAAGTGCTAACTGAGAGCGAAACAATTGCAATTGACCGGCATTGGCAAACACCCCATCCCCCTGATCTAGTAGTTCATCAAAGATCACATTCAATGCAGCTAAACCCGGCAAGTTTTCAGTACCAGAGCGTAGCCCGCCTTCTTGCCCCCCACCTGCAATAAACGCCGTAAACGGGGCTCCTTCGCGAATATAAACAAAACCAATGCCTTTAGGCGCGTACAACTTATGCCCACTAAATGGTGCATAGTCAATACTAGTGTTGGCTAACTCTAAGCAGCGCTTTCCGAGTGCTTGTACACAATCTACCATCCAAAACACATCTGGGTTATGACCTCTGATCACCATTTCAAGTGCCGATAAATCTTGATAAACACCGGTTTCATTGTTCACCGCCATAGTACAAATCATCAACGCATTTGGTACTTCTTTGGCTATAAAATCATAATCAAGCGTGCCCTTTTCATCTACAGGGATCGCCTTGATAGCAGCATTAATCTCCAATACTTTATTCCAATGCTTAAGAGACTCTGGTACGGCTTTGTGCTCTGTCGCACCATATAAAATGCAATATTGCTTGTTGGCTTGCATCTTACTTTTTGCAGCGCATAAAGCAGATAAAATCCCCGTCTGAATACCTTCAGTCGCACCACTAGTAAAAATCACCTGTCCTGAACCTGCACCTAAGACTTGCACTGCTTTACGACGGGTTTCATCCATAATTTGTTTTGCTTGCAAGCCAGTAATATGGCTACTACTGGGGTTACCAAACATCGTTTCCATAGTAGACAACGCTGCTTTAGCAGCCTTTGGCAGTACGGGCGTAGTCGCATTTGCATCTAAATAGATTTGGCTAAGTGCTTGTTGCTCAGACATGACAGGACCTTTCTTTATATCGAATCCAACAGTTATAACTAAAAGATATAACTAATTACTTATTGCTATATTAGCAAGTTATGGTGCTTATTCAACCATTAATTTTGCAATAATATTGTGTAAAGGCTCTAGTACTGGGACTTTTGAGCAACGCTATACAGTATTGGACCCAAAAAACTTATAACCGTTATTGTGCATATTAAGTTAAATTTAAGTTAAAAAATTATAACAATTGAGTTTATTTTTTGTTCAATTTCCGTCATTGTAAAAACGAATCCACTCAAAACAACATGTAAAGGAAATAATATGACAAAGCTAAGCACTCTCACTTTAGCGGTTACTTTAGGTCTTGCTGCAACACATAGCTACGCGGCAAAAATGTTACCAGTACAAGCTGATAAAGCGATTGAAGATAAGTATATTGTGGTATTTGATACCCCAAGCGTTGTCGATAGAAAAGACGCAAAACGCATGAACGCTTATCTTAATGCACAAGGTAACGACTTGGAGACCAAGTATAATGTACGTGTTGAGCGTAACTTTGGCACGGCTCTTAGTGGCGTACTTGTAAAAGCAAATAAAAGCCAGATCCATGCAATGCTAAAAGATGGCAACATCAAATATATCGAACAAGACCAAATTGTTTCTGTAGAACCTATGGTTGATGTGAAAGTTGAGCAGAACATGGTTGAGATCCAAGCCGATCAAAACAATGCAGTTTGGGGTTTAGACCGCATCGATCAGCAAGACCTACCGCTTAACGGTGTATACCACTACGACTACGATGGCTCTGGTGTTACTGCCTATGTAATCGATACGGGTGTATTAATCAGCCACAATGAATTTGGTAACCGCGCAAGCCACGGTTATGACTTTATCGACAACGACTCTGACGCAACCGACTGTAACGGCCACGGTACTCACGTAGCAGGAACTATCGGTGGTTCAACTTATGGTGTTGCGAAAAACGTAAACGTGGTTGGTGTACGCGTATTGAGTTGTAGCGGTTCTGGTTCAAACTCTGGTGTAATCGCCGGTATTAATTGGGTGAAAAACAATGCCTCTGGCCCATCAGTTGCCAACATGAGCCTAGGTGGGGGCGCGTCTCAAGCAACGGATGACGCAGTCAATAATGCCGTGGCATCAGGTATTAGCTTTGTTGTAGCAGCAGGTAACGATAACAGCAGCGCATGTAACTACTCTCCAGCACGTGCTGCTAATGCTATCACTGTTGGCTCAACCACCAGTGGCGATGGCCGCTCAAGCTTCTCTAACTATGGTAATTGTCTAGACATTTACGCGCCGGGTTCAAGCATCAAATCAGCTTGGTATAACTCAAACACGGCCACCAACACCATTAGCGGCACATCAATGGCGTCACCGCACGTTGCAGGTACTGTAGCACTTTATCTTGATGAAAACCCAAGCCTAACACCTTCTCAAATTGATCAAATGCTTAGTAGTAAGAGTGCCAAGAACAAGATTTCAGATGCGAAATCAGGTTCGCCAAATGAGTTACTTCAAGCGGCATCAGGTCCAATTATTGAACCTGAGGTAACCGTACTCACCAGTGGTCAAGGCCAAGCAGTATCTGGCGCGACGGGTTCGCAAAGTTACTTCAAAATTGACGTACCCGCTGGCAGCGAAGCACTATCGTTTGTATTAGGCGGTGGTTCTGGTGATGCTGATCTATACGTTAAACAAGGTGGCTTACCGGGGATCAACGATTATCAATGTCGTCCATACAAAAATGGTAATGCAGAGCAATGTGACTTTACTAACCCAGCAGGCGGAGAGTGGTTTGCCATGTTGCACGGTTACGCTTCATACAGCGGTGCAACATTAACTGCAACCGTAGGCGGCGACACAGGTGGTTGTGGTAGCAACTGTCTACAAAATGGTGTACCAGTTTCAAACTTATCGGGTACTTCAGGCCAGCAATTGACTTATACTATTGAAGTACCGGCTAACGTTACTTTAAATGTATCTATCTCTGGTGGTAGCGGCGATGCCGACCTTTACGTTAAAAAAGGCTCAGCCCCAACACTATCTAGCTACGACTGCCGCCCTTGGAAAAATGGCAACAGTGAAAGTTGCTCATTAAGCTCAGGCACAGGTGGTACATACCACATTATGCTAAATGGTTATAGCAGCTTCTCTGGCGTGAGCTTAGTCGGCCAATACTAAGCCAAGTTAAAGTCATCATAAAAAAGCCTCAGCATATTTGCTGAGGCTTTTTTACTTGTTGTCAGGGTTACCATTTTCAGCAGGCTTATATCAGCCATCAAATACAGTTTGTCACCGAGCTTAGCAACCTCATCGTGCACTGCAAGTTTAAGCAACTGGCTACCATACCATTTCGTAACAACGTATTATTTCTTTGATATATCAACTACGCAATTTACGTTTAACAAAAAAATAAAATTAAATAGTTATGGCAATCAACCAAATTATCTATAGCCGTATTAACACGCTTTTAAGCTCTATAAAGTCTGTTATTTATTTTAAGCTAAAGGCTACACATCTTGTTGCTTGCTCATTACCTCTTCCATACGTTGCATAATTTGCTCTTGAGTTAACGATTCTTTATGAGTGGCAATGGTCCAAACATGACCGAAAGGGTCCTCTAAGGTGCCAGCTCTATCGCCATAAAACTGATCATGTACAGGGCGTATTTCTTTACTACCGAGCGACACGGCATGTGCAAACATACTATCTACATCATCAACATAAAGCATTAAGCTAACAGGCGTGTCACCCAGAGATTTAGGATCAATAAAGTGCTCTTCAGCACACTTATCACTGAGCATGATATGCGAATCACCGATTTTTAATTCAGCATGTGCAATACCGCCATCTGGTAATGGTAATTGGATTACCAACTGTGCATTAAACGCTTGTTGATAAAACACTATCGCCTTAAGTGCACCATCAATGATCAAATAGGGCGTAATACTGTGGTAACCTTTTGGAATCGCCGAAACAGTCATTATTTGCTCCTGTCAAAACTCACCCTTTGAGACTAGTTTAAAACAGTCATATTTGCATCTCGTTACCTCGTGCTTCAGCTTCTATGAGTTAACTAACCTCAGCTGCACATAAGAGAATTTGCCCAATAAAGCTATTTCACTCACTTTCTTCGTTATTTTCATTTGTAATAGCTCGCTATTACTTCACGAAAATGCCTTGATAGTGAGCGAAATATCGTCATTGGATATTGAAGGGGTTGCAATGTCTCTCTTCTGAGCTATCAAAACTCTTATCCGCAGCTGAGGTTAACTACTTTGCTAAGTACTCATGGCGACTTTTTCAATGCCATGCGATGGCGTAAAACGCTCAACGATTGTAAACCCATGCTTTTCGTATAAGCGTATAGCAGGCTCATTAACCGCTGCGGTTTCTACAGTAGCTTGAGTAATATCCAGCTCGTGCAGCACATATCGCATCAACTTATCGGCAATGCCTTTTCTAAAAAACTGTGGGTCAACGGTCAAGCTGTGAATATCTAACACCTGCTCACAAACCGTAACTTCTATCACCGCAGCAAGTAGCTCTTGCTCGAAAAAACCATAAAAATCACTGTGCGAGTTGCTAATATCTTTTGCTGAGCGAGACAAAGGCGGGAAATTATCGGTGTCAATCAGCTGCGCTTCTACTTTATACGACTGCTGAAAAACATTATAAATTCTCTGCGCTTCATCACCGCTTGTATGCTCTAATTTGGCTATCATTTTTATCCTTAGTTATTTTTAATATCAGCAAATACAGCGTAAAAATGGCGCTACTTGGCGTTTAAAAAGCGCTCGCCATCTGGCCTTTTAGCAACCACACCATATCGCGACTAAAATCGTATGGCGCTCACTATGAGTTAATAAAATTCATAACCGTGTCAACCTGATGTGTTCGCCGTTTAATAAATATTTGCTTTATGTGCTTTCGCAACCAAATTAACCCTTTATCGGCACTTTGTCGCTTATGCCATAGCATTGAAATCGAAGAATGAGGGATATCTATTGGTGGGTGGGCTATTGCCAGCTCACCACAAGCTAAATGGTTATAAATGAGATCGGTAGGTAAAATAGCGATCAGGTTGCTCTCTTTAATGATAGGTACTGCAGAGGAAAAACTATTCACCGTAAACGCGACCCGTCGAGTCAAACCGAGTTGCTGTAACGCTTGATCTACCGGGCTGGTAATATCACCAGATAGCGAAACTAACAAATGCTCTGCCACTGCAAACGCTTCAACTGTTAAGGTTTGTTTAGTCAATGGATGATTTTTGCGCATGACACAAACATAACTTGTATCAAATAAGTGTTCTAAACAAATATTTTCTAATGAGCGGTTACTTTGTCCTATAACAAGGTCAACATCAGCGGCATCTAAAATTGGTTTGGTACAAGCGATAGTATAAGGAACCGCATGTAAGTTAAGTCCAGGCGCTTCGCATTCGAATAATTTGCGCAAGTCTAACCAAAGTGCATCAAGGGCGATATCAGGTAAAGCAACGCGAAATGTACGCTTAGCACTTTTAGCATCGAATTGTTCAGGCTCAATAGCTTGATTGATATTGTGCAACGGATCTCGTATTTTTCCCCAAAGGTTATTTGCATACGTTGTAGGCTGTATTCTTCGACCATCTGGAACAAACAACTTATCTTTCCACAAGACACGCATTCTTGACACCGCGTTAGATACTGCGGGTTGAGTCATCGATAACCGCTCAGCTGCCTGTGTTATTGATTTTTCGGTCATTATAACATCAAAGATAACCAATAATTTGAGTTCTTGGGGGCGCATGTCAACGTCCTTACGTACCACATAAATACATCATATATTTTAATGCATTACTTGTCATTTAAAGCAACTCATCATTTTTAGAAATGCGTTTGATGCCATTATAAAATTATATTTAGTGCCTAAACCTTCATAATATGATCTAAATGAGTAAGCGAACAGAGCATACATTCAAGTGAAAATGACTTTTATTTTAGTAAGTTACTTGCATTGCTTAGGCGCTTCAGTACATAAAGTTAACGCTTAAGGTTGTTAAAAATGCAAAAGATAATTCTACTTATGATTTTTTCTTGCTGGTGTAGCATTGTAGGTGCACACAACCACGACAAGGACACTGGTTTTGGCATCAAAGTGACTAGTCTTGGCGAAAATATTTTTGAACTAAGAACAGATCGCTCAGGCAATGTAGCTGTTTTAATTGGCCAAGATGGCGTTTTTATGGTGGACACACAAATGGAACATTTAGTTGAGCTTATTGATAGTGAGCAAAAAAAGCTGTCGAACAACCAAGAGGTGAAGCTAATTCTAAATACCCACTTTCACCGAGATCACGTCAGAGGGAATGCGTATTTTAAAAAACGAGGTGCCTTGGTCATGGCCCACCCCAATGTGCGTCGATACCTAGAAAAGCCAAAAGCAATCAAAATGTTAAACCGCACAGCTCCGCTGTTTACACCTGAGTATTACCCAACGATAGATGTTACAACTGGCACATCAATAAAAATGAATGGTCAAACTATTAAGCTGTATCACACGCCAAACGCCCACACCAATAGTGATCTATTTGTGGTATTTGAACAAGCCAATGTAATACATGCTGGAGACCTCGTTTTTAATCGGCGTTTTCCATTTATTGATATTGATAATGGTGGCTCGGTGGCAGGCTATATTGCTGGTATTAAAAAAATAATTGATGTTGCTAACGCAGATACAAAAATTATCGCAGGACATGGTCCAATCGCATCGATAGCAGACTTAACAGCCAGTATCACGATGTTAAGCGAGACGCACGCGATCATTAAAGAGCTAGTTAAAAAAGGTTTGTCTTTAGAAGCAATTAAGGCTTTAGCGCCTTTAAAAAGTTATACCAAAAAATGGAATTGGGCATTCATCAGTACTGAGAGAATGCTGATAACGCATTACTACGATATAACGGGAAAGCTTGAGTAAAAAGCTTTGGATGCGATGGATCCAGTAATATTCATTTTTTAGTTGAAGTAAACAGGGCCGACTAGGAGATAATTTGTGAATTTAATACACAACACCAAACTTTACGTATGTGCTGTGCTCACATTGGTGGCTACAAATAGCTTTGCGACACAAGATGTTATTTTGGCAAACGATAGCAAAACCGAGGATCACTTTGGTTATAGTGCAGCTATTGACGGCAATACCATACTCGTTGGTGCGCCCAAAGCAGACACTGATGGGCGCGAGAATGCAGGGGCTGCTTATGTCTATGCGTTAGATGGTAACGGCTGGTCTCAACAGGCCAAACTAGTGGCAAAGCCCGCCTTTACCGAAGATACGCTTGGCGGTAACGTAGCAATAAAAGGTGATATTGCGATGTTAGGTGCAATGAGAAGAGATGACAAAGGGAAAGACTCTGGTGCTGTTATCTCCTTCGTGCGTCAATCAAATAATTGGACACAACAGCAAATTATCACCGCGCCAGACGCCAAACCTGGTGATGCTTTTGGTCAAACGATTTCCCTTACTGAAAAACATCTTGTCATTGGTGCACCGCGCAATGATGCGGTGGGTGTAGATTCTGGGGCCGCTTATATATACACACGAGAGAATGATACATGGCGTTTTCAAACAAAAATCACAGCAAGCGATGGGGCAGCAGAAGACTTATTTGGCATAAGCGTTGCGATTGACGGCAACACGCTGCTTGTTGGCGCCGATTTAAATGATGAACAAGCAGAAAACGCAGGAGCCGTTTATGTGTTTGTTCTGCACAATGACCAGTGGCAACAAGAAGCCAAACTTATGGCGTCTGATGGGAGTAAAACCGACATTTTTGGCGTCAGGGTTGCTATATCAGATAATACAGCGTTAATTTCAGCAAGACGTGATGACGTTGAAGGATTAGGCGTAGATGCTGGCTCTGCTTATATTTTTGAACGAAACGGCCGTACTTGGACACAAACAATTAAATTAACTTCACCAGATGGACGCGCAGACGACAGGTTTGGACGCGGCGTAGCGTTAAGCAAAGGCACTGCACTCATCAGCGCAATGAACCATGACTCGAACGGAACTGATACGGGGGCTGTCTATGTTTACAAAAAAGGAGCGAACGGCTGGCATTACACATCAAAAATTACAGCAAAAATTAGTTTGCCCAATGATAGGTTTGGATGGAACGTTAGCTTATCTGATGGGACAGCGGTGATAGCTACGCCAAACCATGACGGTATAGGTAAAGACTCAGGCGCCGTATTTATACAAGATTTAAACAGCGCAGCTAAGTAACACTCGCCCATCTGGACGTTCGTAGTATTTGCTCGAACGTCTCTTTATCGCGGCCACTGTTAGCATAGGAACAGGTGTAGATAATTATCCCTGCAAATTAATAAAATAATAGACACGAAACTGCGGGCAGGCATTCCTTCTTCGCTTATATGAGCCCACGATTTTTGCCGCTTATCAAAACATGGGCATCTATAAATTTGCTCAAGTGTCCTTTGTATTTATTGTCTGAGTTAGAGACATTTAAGACCTTTATCGAGCTATCAGAGCGCCACTGCTCTTGGTTGTGAATGTTAACCCAAGTCGGGTTCTTTGGCTTCGCCACCTACCCGCCCCATATCAACATGTAGATTGAAAAAGCCAAAGGCGCCATCCAGCATAATTAAAGGTCATTGAGCGCCAGTTTTAACATACTTTTTTCTTAACTTTTTGGTTATTCGCAATGTTGTATTAATCACTCTTTTGAGCTGTACACATTATTAATCAGTTAACAAAATTAGCTCACCTTGAGGTATTTTGACCCAATTCATGGTGATATCACTCAATTTCCAAATCAAGCAAGTAAATTTATTATCCCAAAAAACAAATTAACCACCAAAACCTCGCAAGCAACAATAAAAAACCCACAACCATTAACAACTAAAATCCATATTTTTTAACACACTGTTTTTAAAAACAATAAAACACACATAGCAAACTTTATTTCATTTAAAGAAATACTTGCCTTTCTTAAAACACACCTTGTTATTACCTTTTAATATACAAAATAACAAAACAGTATTTGACACTATTAGTTTTTCTCAATTGATGGCGTAATTATGTTCGGTACACTTCGTTTTGAATTAGATGGCTGGCTGTCTTTACGTATCTGCAACCACTCATTCACCCCGCTATTAATAATAAAAAATAAATCATCAAGGGATCCCCATGACCTACAAGATATCACCTGTTCGAAGTGCGATAACGACGGCACTAATTATGATGTCAGGCGCAAGTATTGCTGTTGACGATGTAAATAAAACGGCAAATAAAAAAGAAGCTGAAGAGATTGAACGCGTTGCCGTTACCGGCTCACGCCTGTTGAGACCTGAACTAACCTCGTCTTTACCGATCACCACAGTCACCAGTGAAGATATTGCCCTAAGCGGGCTTACCTCGATCACCGATGTGTTTACGCGATTACCCGCAATGAATGGCCACCAAGTTTCTATTGATGAAAACTTTGGGGCTGATGCCAGAAATAATGACGGCAGACAAAAAATTCAACTTAGGGGTCTCGGCTACGCGCGTACTTTAAACTTGCTCGATGGTGTGCGCATGGCCGCTGATACTGATGGCTCGGTCGATATATCCATTATTCCAACCACCATGCTTAAACGAGTAGATATTAAAAAAGGCTCCGCGTCAGCAATCTATGGCTCTGATGCCATCGCTGGGGTGGTTAACTACCAATTACTTAAAGACTTTGAGGGCGTAAAACTCAGCGCCTCAACGGCAATCAGCGAATACAATGATGCGCCAACTCATACATTCAGCTTTGTGGGTGGAACCAGCTTTAACAATGGTGGATTTACTTTAGGTGTTGAGGCAAAAAAAGTAGGTACTTATAACCGTGGTTCTCGCAGCTTTTACTATCCAGATCGCAGTGCTCATAAAATCCATGGTATTTTTGAAGGCACTAACTTTTTGAGTATTTATGGCCCCGACGGTAATTTTACCTATGCAGATTGCGACCCCGATACAGCCACGGCCACTTACTACATGATGCACCGAAACAATGGCACCGATGGCAGCGATTTATCTGACTTTGCCCCATACTCTGCAACCTATAAAGGGCAAGTGGGGCAGGCATGTTGGGAGTTAGAAGAAATAGCCCAAGAAGAGGCAGAAAAAAAATACAAAGAGGCCCATGGCTATAATTTCCAAGGTGAAACACTCGATGCCTCAAAAAGAACCGAGTACAGCATTTTACTTAATTCCTATTATAACTTTACTGACACCCTAGAGGGCTCTTTTCAACTGCTTTATGCCGATAAAGAAAACTACGCACAAGAAGCAGCAGCGTTAGTATCGGGCCTATTTGTAAGCAAAGACAATGAGTTCAACCCATTTGGTCGTGATGTACGAATGAACCGTCGTTTAACTAACCTTAATAAGCGCAATACCACAACGGTAACCACCCCTTTGCATGTGCGCTTTGGCTTAAATGGCGAGCTATCTGAAAGCTGGACTTGGTCAACTGATCTAGTACACAGTAGTTACGAGGCTAAAACAACCTACCCTGCGGCATTAAATAGAACCCTACTGCAAGATAGCTTAAGTGGCCCTGAGGTATGTTTGCCAGAGAACAATTGCTCCGCGCTTAACCCTTTTTTAGATTTAGAGCAGCTCAATGGCGAATTGCTAGATGCCATTATGATCGAAGGTATTTGGACAGAGCACAAAGCCATCACTAATACCTTTAACTTAAGCGCTGTAGGGGATGTATTCGAGCTACCCGCTGGCAATATCCAAGTGGCACTGGGTATCGAGTATCGCACAGAAGAGGCCAGCAACAAATTTGACGACGTGCGCGGAAAATACAAATTAGTGGGTAACTTAGCGCAAGAAGAAAGCAACATACCACCAAAGCGCAAAATTAAGGAAGCCTACATTGAAACCAGTATTCCGATACTTGAAGACGCTTACCTTGCAAAACATTTAAGCATTGAATTGGCTATGCGCTACTCAAACTACAGTGACTCAGGCTCATCAAGCACGCCGTCAGCCAATATTTACTGGAAGCCTGTTGATGAACTGATGGTTCGAGCAAACTACTCAGAGGGTTTTAGAGCCCCTACCCTATTTGATTTATATCGTGGTCGAGAGATATTGACAGATAGATGGTACTCAAACTCTTCAGATCCTTGTAGCAAAACCGGCTGGGAGCAGCTGGCGCTGTGCAAAAGCTTTGGTGCCAGAGTTGCAGAAGCAGAACCTTATCAATGGTCGTTTGAAATGGGTGGCAACGAAAACTTAAACCCCGAAACCTCCACATCGCGCAATATTGGCTTTGTGTGGACACCAGAGTACCTCAAAGGCTTAAGTGCAACGTTAGATTTTTGGAAAGTAGATATCGAAAATGCCCCAGAGCGTTTAACACGGGTTATGCTGCGCGAAAATGCACGCACCAATGGCGAGTTATTTGCTGATTTAATCCAGCGAAACCCTACAACTCATGTGCTTGAACACTATAAGAGCATTATTATCAACATCGGAAAAACGCGCTCTCAAGGCTATGATTTTGACTTAAATTACACCTTTCCTGAAACGGCAATAGGCCAGTTTAGAGCGAGTTACTCACTGGCTGAGATCACACGTGGTGAAAATCAATATTTAGGGGATGACGAGTGGACACCATCCATCGGGCGTTATAATAATTTAGAGACTAAACAGTCGTTTGGCCTATTTTGGAATAAAGAAAACTGGAGTTCGTCATTTACTGTTGCCTATGGTAGTAAAGCGTTTAACTCCGACGAAGATGATGTTCTTGATTTAACCGATGTGGCAGAAAAAGACAAATACCGAGAAGCCAGAGAATACGCCAGAAATTGGTCGCCTTCTTATGATTTAAAAACCTTTACCCTAGGTTATGATGCCAATGAATATGGTCGTTTTAACCTCACCGTGCAAAACCCATTTGGCGAAACTCCGCCATTTTTGGACGTAGCACGAGGATATGACCGTGGGCCTAATCCAAGAGGTCGTTACTACACTTTGTCTTGGTTTAAAGAGTTTTAATTTGCACCCCTAGTCAATTTAAGTTGTGGTCACTCGTATTGGCCACGACTTGGTTGCCAGTCAACAGATATTTTTACTTTAAATGCTCTCTTTATTTTAACTATTTGCATACACAATAAGTGTAATTATGAACACATAGAAACTTATACCTAGAACCATGGTAGAAATGACGCTCTTTGATTTTGAATCTTTAAAGTTCGCAAAATCTTTGAGCTCCATATTAGAACGACCAAAAGAGAATACCTTTAAAAGGAACCAACCTGTAGAGTAAAACCAAAAGCCAAATACAGTATCAATTAAAAGCCAAACAAATATATCCATAATAATGCTCATTCTTTACTCCTTCAAAGCAACAGTCACTTAATCTGCGCAAATAAAGAAGACAAAATGATTTTGTGTAACAACCAAGTATGCAGTACGAGTTTACATGTTAGTACACAATGTTGGGGGTTATAAATCAACAAATATTTAGTTTGTTAAGCTTCACGAACCTGAGATAACTTTATTTTTTTGAATGACGTAACTTTCTTTGCGCTCTGGGTTTATACAGCTTAAAACTGTTTTATCCAGCAAGCTTTTTACAGGTTGAAATACTCATGGGACATCAAACACTCATGAGACATATATGGACGCTAAGCCTTTTGCATGCCTAACTTTACTGGCGTTTTAGTTGACTTTATATCTTATCTTTTTAGAGTTCAACAAACTTAAAGGCACCCAAAAATTTATAGCCAGGGTGCCAGCATGTATTCAGCAACTTTTAGCACGTTGCAATAAACAGCCATGAGATGCAACGTATTAACACTCAGCCGTCCAAGGAACACACTTAACAAACACAGAGTAAAAAATAGGAGGGCGACCACCACCAACTTGCGGAGTCATTTCATTTGGGAGTCGAACTTGTTCTTTAGAAAGGTTTTTTATTTTTTTCTTGTTTAGAACTGGTTTCATTTTATTTCCTTTTTATATTGACAAATATTGTGTTCAATCATAACCAACAGTAATTAAATAACAAGCCACCTTTTAAAATAAGTTTCAGTGACTTGCTACGACTACAGTTGATTAAAGAAAAACAACGAACAAATTCATGCAAAATACTGAACAATAGAAAGGGTGAGTTAAGTGGTAACATTGCAAAAAACACATATTTACAATCGAAAAAGTACAAAAAGCTAAAATATGAAGTTTATTACACCAACAACAGCGCCATAATAGATGCAAAAAAAAACACTAAAAAATAAAACCACCGCTTAGAATAATTAAATCTTACAATAAAAACATTTCTCTTATAAAAAAACTGATATAAAAAACATAAATTAGATAAAAAACACAAGATATTAAAAATGAAAAATCTACATTTTATCGTCTTTTTATTATTTTCAGCTTTATCACATAGCTTTTCGACTGGAGCACAAAGCTGCAAACCTATCATCGCAGTTTATCCGTCTTGGATCGATTCAGAGTCGAATCAAGCATCTATTCGATGGGAATTATTTGACTACCTTGCCATCGCTTCAATCTACCCTCTCCCAAATGGACAGCTGCATACAGTGAGTGTTGACGCCTTTATTCAATCATTAGCTGAAAAAGCACACACCCAAAACAAAAAAGTGATTATTTCTATCGGAGGGAGTAACCAAGGCAGCAAGGCATTTTTAGATATCACTAAAGATGATCAAAAGTTAAAGTTATTTATTGAAAATATCACCTCCTTTATAAAAAAATACAACTTAGATGGTGTGGATATTGATTGGGAATATTGGACATATCAAAATGAACTTGGCAAAGGGGGAAATGACCCAATAGAAAGCGCCAAGTTAGTTAAGTTACTCGAACGCTTAAGATCTGCGCTTCCCGATAATATATTACTTTCGGCTGATATATTTGCTGGAAATTGGGTCGGAAAACAATATTTACCAGAAATACAAAAGTACGTCGATTATATAAATTTAATGGCGTATGATTTCACAGGTGCATGGCCAAGCTCACCCATTGCACACCACTCAAATTATCTCACTTTCCAAAAAGCGATAGACTTTGTAATAGCTCAAGGCTTTGACAAAAATAAGCTAATTGTTGGCCTGCCCTCATACGGTATTCAGTTCATAGATGGAGACAACAAACAAATTAAGCACATTGCTTATGCAGACATTTTGAAGCAGTTAGACACGAATAAAACGCAGCTTATCAGTGGGAAATATAAAAACATTTACTTTGAAACCCCAAACCTCGTGGCTAAAAAAATAAACTATATCAACCAAAAAGAGGTGGCAGGCATCATGCTTTTCGAACTGCTATCTGATTCGCCAGAAGCACAATTTAGCTTATTAACAAAGATAAAAGACAACTTAATCACAAGTAAGTGCCCTTAAGTGAACACAGGTTTGATTGTTAGGGCTTAATCAAATCTGACAGTAGCAAAAGCCAAACTCCGCCGTTCAACAGCAACTTAATATCTTAAATCTCGTTGCAATAACGGACGTTCACCTAACTCGTTTTTGGACAAAAATGAGCTAGGTTTATTGCCATCTCTTACTGCAAGTTACCTGTGATGTCGCAATCATAGAGTCTTTGCATCTGGTTCAGGTATTTTTGTTGTGGAAATGGTGTAGAAGTTTCTTATTATTAGCTTCATCCCCTATTTCTAACCTAATAAATAATGGAAATTCTGAATTAAAAAAGCTCAGTGCTTCATCAAAAAACTCTCTGTAAATAACAGTGGCTTTATTATTCTCCAATAAAGCTAATAGCCTACTTGCATTAGAATATTCATTCCCATTACCGTCTAACATAGAAAAATTAGCTCTTAGAAGCATATCACTTAACAATTGAGCCTGTACGGGGAGCACTCTTCTAACAGTAACCCCCTCATTGTTTTGCTCATCTGCTATATGCTCTTGAAAAAAGCAGTCCAGAAATAAATTTAACATCGGATATTCGCTTGGCAACGTTAGTTGCTTTTCATCAATTGTTATCGAGACGGACTTTAAGTAACCATATTCTTTTGAGTACGCAGTCGATGTTTTTGGTATTTTTGAAAATTCTGTATCGATAATTATATTAGTGGTCGGCATTAAAAAATAGTCGTTTAGAAGAATATGCCCAATGCCCCCATTGATAATCTGTTGAGGGTTTGAGATCCGCTTGGATTTTGTTAATTGCTCTTCAGTTTGCAAAATCCACCATTGTTGTTGCTCACTAATCTTAAACCTAGAAGCTATAATCAATGGTAAATCGTATAAGTCGGTATATTTTGCATATTTATCTAAAAAGTTTTTTCCTAGTTTAATTTTATCATTTTGAGTTGTTTTAACCTCAACAAGAGCAGACGTTTTGGTTGAATTACAATTTGTATCATAAACGCTATGGCTAAGGTCAAATACTGCTAAGTAGTCTGGCACTTTTAAATCATTATTTATCACAAACCCCTGTTCTAACCCATTTATTGCAAGGCAGGCTTTCATCAATTTACAAAGAAGCAGAAACTCGTCCTCCAAGAGAAGACCGTCAACCCTTCGGATAACTTCTTCAATATTCTGCTCGACTAAATGTGTTTTTACATACAATTTAAACTCGGCCTCACTCGAACAACCAAGCCTTATTGATTTGAGGATCTTTAACTGCTCAATTTGAGATAAATCTTTCAAACCGTTCATGAAATTATGCTCCTTGCTGAATCATGAGTGAGCTACCGCTTTATTTTAGTTAATACAAACAACACATTTGTTTTGAATGCAAAACTTACAGTGAACTCTTAATTAGTAAAATTTGAATTGTAACTCACTTAGGGGCAGAAGTGAGTTTGATGAACAACCGCTTTGGTAAATGAAGCAACATAGCCATATAATGACGACCGTCTCTAGAATGCTCAAAGCCGCCTGTCAGGCGAAGTCTAAACCTGTTCGTTTAAGGATTTAAGCTGCTACAGATAAGGCTACTACACCTTAAGTTCGTTATATAACTTTTATCCTATGCCGCGTAGTCTAATCGACTTGAGACTCTCGTACTTTTTTGGCTATTTGTTCAATTTCCTCGCGCGATAAGTCAGTCATTAGCTGCAAAGCATCTAAATTAGCCTGATCCGATTCTTTCTTCGTCAGTTCAGCTTGCTTCTTCGCCTCTGCAGCAAACACCGCTTCGCGAATTTTTTCTTGGATCACAGCTTCGCGCGCCAACTCATCCGAGACATCATTTTCATTCTCAGAAAGCCATATATCCTCACTACGGCGCGCTGAGCGGTATAGCTTAACACTGGTATACAACATGATACCGCCGGGTATACCAGCTAAAATCAGTACAAAAATTGAAAAGCCAACACTGTCTTTACTACCAACCAGCGAAGATGTCATGTCAAGTAGGAATATACCGCCTATCAACGCCATAACCGCCATTAACTTTTTAAAGTTGCCCAAAAGTCTTCCTGAGATCCTCATCCCTTATATACCCTTTTAAAAACTTATCTCAACAGCTTAACCATAATAAAAACGCTAGCTTTAAATTTAAAATCATAACACTCTGGGGTTGTTGAGCGCGCTTACCCCTTGCCAGTCTTCTAAATCTTGCTCTGGTTTTTCTTCTTTAAATTTGGCGTATAAAGCAACGCCCACAGGATCTTCAAGTATCTGCACATCAATGCCTTTGTCTTGCAATAGCTGCTCATTACCCGAAGCATTTGTAACATCTCCCACCACCACTTTGTTAAAACCACGCATATAGAGCAAAGTCGCACACACATCACACGGGCTCAAACTCGTGTATAAAGTAGTTTTACTAAAATCGATACGCCCTGCGTCTCTAATGGCTGAGGTTTCACCATGATTATAGGGGTGGTCTTCTTGTACTAAGGTATTGTGACCTTTACCCACAATTCTCTTCGTTAAATTGTCTACTATCACCGCGCCAATCGGACAGCCTCCTTCGTGATAGCTTTTTTGTGCAAGCAGTACCGCTATTCGCATAAAATCAGCATCACCTAACCCACTACTAAACTCTCCATTCATTAACACCCCCAGACTGCGTGTGGGCATATGTGCAATAACTTCAAGCGCTGCATCATCGATTTGTGTTTGTTTGGTGAGTATTGCCATCTTTAACTCCTTGTTACGTAATATTGAGTATTAAAAGCATAGCGCTCTCATACTTTTTTGCCCGCCTTTGGCTCACTTATTGCGGCTATATCTACCAAGTTCCATGGCAAACCTTGCTGGCGATATATACGTTTTTGCAGATTAGGATAGTCTCCTACATCGTGATCTAAGCGCTGGCCAACCACAATGCATTTCAGCGTGGTATCGCCGGTATTTTCGATTGAGTGCGCCTGTCCACCAGCGCGATAACCAATAAAATCACCAGCTTTGATTGAGTAGCTATGTGCACCAATTTTAGCAGTTGCTTCACCTTCAAGCACATATACACATTCGTCTTCATGGTAATGTTTATGAAATTCACTCGATTCGCGGCCGGGTTCCACTTCAATAATATGAAAGCCAAAACCGGTAAGGCCTGTTAAATCACCCAGCGATTTATTGCTGCGCTTGGCGTTATCGTTTAAGAAATGGGTTTTAGATATGCCAGTTAATGTGTCGATTTCTTCTCGCGTTATTAGATACTTATCCATAATTTTCCCTGAGGTCTAGTCCTGTAGGTACAGAGTATCATAGATTTAATTTTGCGTAATATTTGAAAAACCAAGCGAGTACTAACTCACTTGGTTTGCAGAAGATCACTTAATCGAAGCAATCACAAAATCAAGTACAGGGTTACCTGACGAACGGTAGGTTAGATCAAATAGCGACTGTGGTTTGGGTAACATCCCACGCTCAACGATTTCTGAGATCACATTTAAGTCCAGCAAGCCAGCCTTACCCATTAACAAGTTATCTAATGAGTTTTGCTTGGCAAAATGTAATACATCCCTAAAGCCTTTCAAATACAGGTGATCCTTTGTAAAACCGCCTCCTCGGTAGACGCGAGTTGTGAGCGTAAATGCCGATTCACGGCTCGACCCATATTCTTCAACCAACATATGGTAGGTTTTTTTGAAGTTATTGTGATCAAGCATGTGTTGTACCGCTAATACGCGTAAAGCTAAAGTTTTCAAGCGGCCTATAGTCAAACTACCTGAGCAATATTCACTATAAATTGCTAATCCTTCTTGCGAATGCGTATTTCCTGCTAATCCAAGAGCAAATATCTTCAACGGCAGCTTTTTAGCAATGAGCGTGGTTAACATATGAATACCCAACTCATGGTACGCATAGGCGTGCAGCTCAGGCTGGCTAAACTTAGCGTCTTTATTTACCATCAACAGCGACTTTTCGCTGTTCACCATAGCTTTGGCAACCACCTTGTTGGATTTTTCAATACGACAAACCAAGCCCCACTGCTGCGCCATTTGTTTAAAATATTCAACCGCATCATCTGCGCTGTGCACCGCTTTGTGCTGCTCAAGCTCACTGTTGTTCAAATGCAAAATAAACTTCGCGTTCTCTACATCAGACGCTTGTGGTGCACCGTAGTACTTTAATGAGTTATATAAAAAGTTTTCGCCACCTATGGTGCTCAGCAAATCAATCTTATTCGCCAAATTATCAATAACATGGCGATAAAGTTGCTGAATATCCGCATCCATAATTTCGTCTACAGGCAACTGATATAAATGCTCTCTAAACTTGTACGGGTTGATATTTAACTGTTTATACGTGAAGTTAGGATTCACATTGGGGTTTTTCAAAAAGCGACTGCGCTCAGACGCGATATTGACTGGGTTAATGTAGTTTAAAGTTTCTACATTTTTACACAGTGCAAATAAAGCTTTGTCTATTTTTAATACGTCAGAGCTAATTGACGAAGACAATACATCGGCCTTTTGCGTAGAGGTTCGCTTACCGTAGCGGCGCGCAAAATAAGCGGCAGTCTCACTGACTGCATTCTTAAAGCCCGCTTTAAGCTCCTCAAGCACCAACGGATACGCTTCACCTGACGTTTCATCCATAAATACTTTTTTGACTTCTGTTGGCAGCACCAGCGTGTTATCAAAATGCGCATTAACGTGCGAGATCAAATAGCCTCGTCCTTGAAACACTTCATCGGTTGCGGCACGCACATCAATGTTAGGCAACGCAATTTTATTCAGTTGCTTCTCAAACTGATCAACGACCTTACCCCAACGCTCCACATCAATTTGCCCAGAGCCAATGTTAAAGGTGGGTGTGTCTTTTTCAATGCGCTTGTAATTGTATGAGTGAATATCAAAAATGATGGCGTTTTTAAAACGGTGTTCAACTTCGCCTACAATGGCTTCTAGCACATTATAAAACGCTTGATGCTTCTTGTGGCTTTTAGCACGCTGGGCACTGCTCAGCGGCTTTTTCCAAACCTGTTTATCCCACGCGGTTTTAAAATACGTAGATAACGTTTTAGCGCGGTTTAAGTCATATTCAAACCGCGAGTCGTTGCCAATTAATTGAATTGGAAATGACGATATAAGCTCATCGGTATAAGGGTCTTCCTCAAAAAAACGCTCTTCTTTACTTAACAAGAACGACTTTTCGAGCTCGCTGCGCAAGTTATGGCCATTATGAATGGCCGCACAGATCACTGGTGAGTACTCGTCGATTTTAATAATAAACGCGCCTGACTCCACTTCAGCGTGAAAACATTCGCCTTTTTTAATGAGCGCTATACACTCTTGCTCAGACAGCGTTAGCATCTTCGATCACCTGTCTAAACTCAGATTTACGACTACGTACTAGCTCTTTGGCATGTACAACGCTTTCTACAAAGTCAATCACTTGAGATTGTAAGCGTACACGGTTTAGCTTGTTGATACGCACAATACCACCAGGGCTTAATACGTTAACTTCGATCAGTTTACCGCCAATTACGTCAATCCCAGTAAAGTACAAGCCATCACGCACCAGCTTAGGGCCAATGTACTTACACAGCTTTTTCTCTTGCGCTGTGAGCTTGTGTTTTACCACACGACCGCCAGCATGCACGTTAGCACGCACATCGTTTGCATCAGGAATACGCTTCATAGCACCGATCGGCTCGCCGTTTAACATCAAAATGCGCACGTCACCTTCTTCAGCGCCTTCTACGTAATCTTGTAAAATCACATAGTTACTGCCCTTGCCATGCTCATCTCCGCCGATGTAAAAATCGAGCAATGAGCGAAAACTTTGACGCGCGTTTTTCTCAAGTACAATCACACCGCGACCACCGTAGCCATCAAGCGGCTTTAAGATCATACGGTTACTTGGCGATTCTTCAAAAATTCGCTCAAGATATTCACGGTTTTTCGACACATGCGTTGCTGGGATAAATTCACTAGCGGTATCTTGGAATGACGCAGTGTATATCTTGTTGTTGGCAATACGTAAACCATCTAAGTCGTTCATGATGAAAGTATCACCACGTACAGAGTCTAAAAAGTTCAGTGCCAAGGTATCAAGTGGTGGGTTGGCACGCATGATGATAGCGTCAAAACCCGCCATAGGCAGTTGTACACGCTTAAATTGAGCATTTTTGTAAAAACTAGGGATATTATCTGGGCACTTGTTAGCCTTTGTGAATACATCGCAAAATGCACTGGCAACACTGTCACGAATCGTTAAGTTGTTAACCGTTGCGAGTGCCACAGTATGGCCGCGCTTTACGCACTCATGGATTAATCGTAGCGTTGAGTCGTTTTCTGGCTCAACTTTATTCCAAGGGTACATAATAAAACAAATTTTCACAGGCTTTAGTCTCTAGTAGCTAATTAGTAATGCCAATATTGGCGGTACATTAAAGAAGCGTAGAGTACAAAATAGTGCCCAAAGGTGCAGAGAAATATTTTTATCGTTACGATAAAAAACTTAGCTGATAAAATTCGTTTTATTCATCAACCATTAACGCGCTTTTGTATCTAGTAGCATTGCCACTCCAAGAGTAGCTATGAGTGCGGCACAGCCTCGATTAAATACACGCTGAATAGATGAGCGACTGAACCAAGTTCGCAACCAAGTCCCCATCGCAGCATAAATACTAATAGCCATTAACTCGAGTAATAAAAACAAGCCACCTAATTGCATAAACTGTCCACCTATAGCAGCTTTTGGGTCAATGAATTGCGGTAAGAACGCCGTAAAAATCAATATCGCCTTGGGATTACCCAACGCCAATAAACACTCTTGCTTGGCAAGCTTAAAAGCCGACACGTTCGATTCTTTGCTTTCGCTGCGTGTATTGCTCACTGGTGCACGCCATAGTTTGATAGCAAGCCAAAATAAATAACCCGCACCGAGTATCTTAATCGCAAAAAATAACCACTGCGACGTTAGCAATACCACGGCTAAACCACTGGCTGCTAGGGCAATCATGACCACAAACGCCACAAGTCTGCCCACCCCACCAAAAATGGCGTTCGCTAAGCCATAGCGCTGCGCGTTATTAAGTGCTAACAAATTGTTAGGGCCTGGTGCCATATTCAAAGCAAAGCACGCGGGTATAAATAAAAGTAAGGTTGTAAGACTCATGTCATTCCCTTTATAAAACGATATAGTGGCTTTAACTAGTGCAGCCTAAGCAATAATGACAAAACAACACTATGTATCTGTAAATTTGCGTTTTTTAGCAAAAACTTTTACACAGCTCAGAAGCAGTTTTTGTATCTCATTAAGTAACATATCACCAATAGCATAGCAAAAACACGTTTTTTCTGGTACAAAGCGTTATGGAAAATCCAACTAAAACACCAATAAAAACAAAGGATTAAAATGCATCATTTTTTAAGTGCATTCGCTTTACTAAGCGCAATAAGTACACAAACCGAGCTTACATCAATCCATGACACCCAACGTGATCGCCATATCCCAGTTGAAGTCAGCACGCCAAAAAGCGTACAAAATTGCACTCAAACTCAACCTTGTAAAGTGGCATTTATTAGTGCAGGTTACGGAGTTGAGCATACAAAATATCAGTTTATTTCTTCACAACTAAATCAACTAGGCTATTTGACTGTGGCGATTGGTCATGAGTTACCCAGTGATCCACCATTGTCTTTAGAGCAGCCTTTTTACAAAACACGTATGGAAAACTGGCAACGCGGCGCCACAACCGTTGACCTAGTTAGATCGCATCTTGCGCCTGAACTTTCAAATTACGACTTTGACCACCTATTGCTAGTTGGGCACTCCAACGGCGGAGATATTTCAGCTTTGTTAGGTCAGTCAGGTGAAAAGTACGTTAATACTATCATTACGCTAGATCATCGCCGAGTTCCTCTGCCTAGAACCGACAAAATTAATATCTTATCTATTCGTGCGAGTGATTTCCCTGCAGATCCAGATGTACTACCTAGCGACACTGAGCAACAAAACTATGGCAGCTGTATCGTTAAGATAGATAAGTCTCGACATAATGATATGAGCGATTATGGGCCGTTTTGGCTTAAAGAGCGCATTAACAAAATCATCGTAAAATACTTACCCTATAGCAATTGTGATACGTTGCAAAAGCTATAAAAAAGGGCCTTAAAGGCCCTTTGAAGATTAGGTCAAATCATTAATCAAGCAATGTTAATTTGCTTACACTACGCACACCCGCATGGCTCATATAGTCATTTTTAATACCTTCAACACGCAAGCGCTTACCTATTAAGCTAGGGTTTAGTTGCGGGCTGAATGTACTGCGCTGAGCAGATTCAAGCTTGATATAAAGCTTGTTAGCACTGCTACTCTCATCGCTTAACTCCAACGCATACTTACCATTAACCGCAGCGGTAATAACCCCAGCGACAACCACAGCTTGGCCATTATTCATCGCCAATACATCCGACACCGACAAATCGCCACTTGGGTCTGGCTGTGTTGTGCCACTGCCATCAAACACTTCAATTGTGCTTACCTGACGCACGCCAGGTTGGCTCATATAACTATCACGCACACCTTTTATCAATAGTTGCGCATCTAAAATCGATGGGTTTAGCTGTGGGCTAAATTGACTGCGTTGCGATTTTTCAAGTTTAATATTGATAGTAAAACTAGGATTGTTAACATCTTCTAAAACCAATGCATAGATATCGTTTAGTGCTGACTTTACGCGGCCCGTTAACTCAATGCTTTCACCTTGCGCAGTGGCTAATGCTTGTTCAACAGACAATGCCGTAGGAGCAAGTTGAATGTCGCTAACATAACGGATCCCCGGCTTGCCCATATAGCTATTACGCTTACCACTTACAATGATATTTTGATTTAAAATGTTTGGGTTTAGCTGCGGGTTAAAGTCGTTACGTTGGCCACTTTCAAGCTTCACATAAATACTGCTTGCAGGATTATTTAAATCGCTCAGGTTCAAACCATAAATACCGTTAACAGCCGCCGTTACTTTACCAATAACGACCAACTCAGTCCCCTGCTCTGTAGCAAGCGCCTGCTCTACAGAGATTGTATTACCAGGCGTTGGGGTTGGATCCGGGTCGGGATCTGGGTTAGTTTGTCCATCACCATAAGGGGCGTTAAATGAATTGTTTTTGTAAGTATCAGTGTTCCAAGCATTAAAACCGTTTGCTGGTGTACCCCAAGGCTGGCCGTTATTAGGATCACTAAACTCTTGCACTGCCATGGGTGTTGGTGTTGCAACACCGCTTACGCGGCCATTTGTACCGTCAAAATACGGATAGCTTTCAGGAGTTGCTAGCCAGTTGATAATATTTACCGCAAGTACCGCTGCATTACCAGAGTCAGTCCAACCTGGATAAGTTTTTTTGGTATTACCGTTATCTTGGCGGCGATATTTAGGTGTTGCATCTTCAATTGGCGAAGAGTCGCCAATAAATGCCGCTTTTCCTGCACCTGATTTAGCAATGGCAGCATAAGGGCCTTCTGCGGCACCGCCAAAATACAATCCTTGGTCTTTTGCATGTCGCCATTTAACAGGACTGTCTGATTCAGAAAAATATACTAATCCCTTGGCTTTTTGCGGGTCAACAATCGCAAGCGTTGCCCCTGCTGCCATTAAGATTGGCTGCACACCTTGGGTGATCCCTTCCGTTTTATTACTTGATACAACGCCGCTCACACCTTGTTTATAGTCAACTGCATTAAAACGAAAACGAATGCCAAAGTGCTCAACCAACCACCCCGCATTGGCATTTTTGGGATTACGCCAGTCGCCGTACGCGCCACCCATGTTATATTTGCTCAAATCTGAACGGTTGTAACCATTAAACACCTCTGTTGCATCCCAAGTGTTTAAGTTGCGGTCTGCATCATAGTGATCAGCAACAAAAAAGATCCCCTTTCCAGCAGCAACAAATTGCTCAAGGGCAGCCTGTTCATTGAGTGTAAAAGGGCGATTAGTTTCAGCTAATACCAACACATCAGCGTTTTTTATCGCATCATAGGTAATAATTGCTTCGTTTTGAGCTGTACCATTTACACGGTCGTCAAAAAAGCGAATGCGACCGTCGTTGTTTAAGTCTACTCCGCGATATTCTTTTACGGTGTAACCCTCTTGCACTAGCGCATCGGCAAAGTCTGAAAAGGCACCGTCAATTACCCAATCTGCGTTGCCTTCAACCCCGCCATGCGACACATCAAAGTAAACGGTTTTACCGTTGTTATTACTCGCAGATGGCGTTTTTACTGGCGCAACATTGTTCCAACTATATGCATCGGCTGCTGCAACCGTTCCGCTGATAATGCTAGCGCCCAATAGCAACGCTAATGCACTCTTTCTATACATAGCTTTCATTCTTAAGTTCCCGTTAGTGTTTAAGATTCCTATCACTTTGCATGGCAAAGACTACAGCTAGGGATAAAGGTGAACAGCCTAACGATTAGGCTGCTCATTTTGTGTCAATCAGTACAAGTTACTGAGGTTGAGTTAAATCAAGTTGGTAAACTGCAAAACCATCTTCGTTAACTTCAGTGGTTGGGATAATGTGGCTAAATTGCTCAGCGTAAGCCTTTGCATTATCACTATTTGAGCTGGTAAATTGAATGTGTACATTGGCAACTGGCGCAAATGACCAGTTCATGTCTGCTGATGGGTTTAGGCCTTGACCATTGTTTTTACCACTTTGATAAGCAATAAAGTCAGCTACCACTTGACGGTTTTCATCTGGAGAGTCAACCACAATTTTATCCGCGGTAATAGCGGGGAAGTTACCGCCGCCCGATGCGCGATAGTTATTTGTTGCAACCAAAAACTCTTGCGTTGCGCTAACAGGCTTACCTTGGTATTTAAGCTCGATGATACGCTGGCCTTCAGATACCTTTTCGCCTTTGGCACTATAACGCGCTGGCTGAGTCACATCTATTTGATAAGTCACGCCATCTATTACATCAAAGTTATATGACGGGAACTTTGGATTAACTAGCATCTGCACATCTGTGTTATTGGCATCAATTTGCTGAAATTGCCCTGCCGACATTTCGAGCCACTCTTTTACTTGCGCACCAGTTAGCTTTAATACTTTTAAGACATTTGGGTAAATGTATAAGTCAGCCACGTTGCGATAAGCGATATCTCCCGTCGCAATTGAGGTGTAATCATCAGCACCACCACGACCAGCTCTAAAAGGGGCACCTGCAGATAAAATAGGTAAACCATCCAACTCTGTGCCTTGCACTATCTTCTTGGTGTACCAAGTTTGCGCATCGGTGACGATTTGAATAGATGGGTCGTCATTCACAAGTGCAAAATAGCTATTAACTGGTGCAGTAATTTTTGCAAAAGGCGCATTGACCCACTCTCGTGTTTCTTGATGCGCTTGCGTTACCGCGGACTCTACCTGCGCGTCATTTTCAACCAATGCCGTGGTTACTCTGTTTTCATCTGTTTTATAAATAGGCTGAAGCGAAGACTGAGACTCACTTACCTGCCACTCTCCAGCTTTATATTCCAGCGTTAAATCGATCACACCTAGGTTGTTACCCCAAAAGCCAGGCATTACCGCCGCAACACCGTTTATCGTGCCTTTTTCAGTGTCGATACCATGCTCAGCTAGACCTTCATATCGTGAGCCTGGAAAGTTAGCATGCGCATGGCCAAACATAATGGCATCAATACCCTCAACCTTAGATAAGTAGTAACTGGCATTTTCAGCTAATGGCTTTTTAGCACTCACTTCTAAGCCCGAGTGTGGAATAGCAACGATTAAATCGGCACCTTCTTCCTTCATTTTAGGTACATATTGATTCGCCATTTCAACTATGTCTTTTGCGATCACTTTACCTTCTAGGTTAGCTTTATCCCATTGCATGATTTGCGGTGGTACAAAACCAATGAACCCTACTTTAATCGTGTGCTCTTTTCCTTGCGTGTCTTTAAACATTTTTTCTTGGATCACAAAAGGTGAGAAAAGTGGTTCATCATTGCTGGCATCATTATCACCATCGTCTTTAAATACGTTGGCAGAGATATATGGGAAATTGGCATCATTAATCGCTTCGTTTAAAAACTCTAAACCAAAGTTGAACTCATGATTACCAATGTTCGCCACATCATAATTAAGCGTATTCATAGCCGCGTAAACAGGGTGTACATCCCCTTGTGCCAAATTTTTAATTTTGGCCATGTAATCACCCAAGGGGCTGCCTTGGATCAAATCACCGTTATCTACCAGTACTGAATTCGTGGCTTGCTCACGCGCTTGGCGAATAAGTGCAGCCGTTTTGACTAAGCCAACTTTGTCATCTTGTTTATCAGCAAAGTAATTAAAGTTCAGCAGGTTTGCATGCAAGTCTGTGGTTTCTAGTAAACGTACTTCTATCTTGGTTCCTTCACTTACTCCGACTGGCTTTTGAACTTCTACTTTTTTAACTTCTTTTCTGTTGTCTGAATCAGAACAGCCAGCAAATAATGCGCTTGAGCCGCACAATATTGCTAATGGTAGTAACTTTGTTTTCATAATCCGTGCTCTTTGTTTTATCTAAAATAGAGCAAGTACTATAGAGCCGAAAAAAGACAATCAGGCGAATTATTCATGGCAAATTGATGCCAAAATTATGACTTTTAGGAACAAAAAAAGAAGACTATATACGTAAAGTTGACAGGTTTCTTTTTGTACATTAACCAGATACACTCTATTTTATATATCAAACGTATCATCAAGAAAAAAAGAGCATTAAAATGAGTTACTTGCCAACAACACCCTGGTTACATATTCCAAAACCAAACCCACATGCCACTTTAAAGCTAATCTGTTTTCCCTATGCAGGCGGTAGCGCTCGCTCTTTTAGCAACTGGCAAGATGTGCTGCCCAGTTATGTTGAGCAAATAATGATTTCAATGCCCGGACGTGGTAGCCGCTTTAGTGAGCCCCCTGTAAGCTGTATGGACACACTCACTGATACGCTTATTGATGAGCTAACCCCCCATTTAAGCAGCAACATGATATTTTATGGGCACAGCCTTGGCGCAAGAGTCGCTTTTGAAATACAACGCAAATTAACAACAAAAGGACTTCCCAAGCCGTGTCATTTTATCGCATCAGGCAGTGCATACCCAGGTAAAGACCGCAGTGCTAAGAACATTTATTTGCTGGAAGATGATGCTTTTATTGCAGAGTTAAAAAATCTCAATGGCACACCACCCGCAGTCCTCGAAAATGAAGAGTTAATGGCACTCTTTATGCCGGTGCTGCGCGCAGACTTTAAACTAGCTGACACATATAAATATCAAGGCTCAGAGCAGTTCTCTTGCGATATCAGCGTGTTTGCGGGTGAAAAAGATGAGATCACTGAACAGGAGCAACGCAACTGGCAAAATTATTTTTCTGGCGAGTTTACCTTTAAGTATTTCGCTGGCGATCATTTCTTTATCGATAGTCATAATGACCAAGTTGGAACTGAGGTCTGCAATATCATTGAAAATATTCATGAACAAAGGGTACTAAGTCAAGTTAGCTAGCTGCCATGGAACACCATCTGAGTGTTAGTCACGCTTACTGCACGCCAGGTAGAGAGCGACAGCAAATAGTCAGGTTTGTTAACTGGGCTGATTGTGTTTAGACAGAGGGAGTTCATGAGTGACGAGCAAAAACGGCGTGATACACATTTTTAAATAATGGAGCGAGTGCCAAGTTTCCTCCGTAAAAATTAGTAAGCATGGGTGCATATTGGTTTTACTATACGGTTTTAAAATACTTGGCCATGACTCGGTTAGGACAACGTATGATCACACAACAACAATGGCAAGAAACCAAACAACTTTGTAAAGCCACTTTACGTTCGTCACTACATTTCTCGGTTGCGTCTGTGGATGGGCACGGTTTACCTCATGTAACACCGATTGGCTCATTGATATTAGGTCAGTTAGCAGGTGGTCAAGGCCATGCTTACTACTTCGAGAAATTCACCAAAGATTTGCCAAGTAACCTTCAGTATTGCAACACAGTAAGTATTCTCGCCGTTAACAGCAGCAAATGGTTTTGGTTAAAATCATTAGTTAAAGGGCAATTCTATTGCCCTCCTGCCGTACGCCTAATAGCAGAAGTAGGGCCTTTGCGAAAAGCAACAGAAGTAGAGAGAATGCGCTGGCAAAACCGCGTAAAATGGCTGAGCTTTAGTAAAGGACACAAATTACTATGGCGTTCGATGAGCCATGTGCGAGACCTAACAATTATTGATATTAAACCCGTGAATATAGGAAAGATGACACAGTATAAAAAAGACACTGTGTCATAGTGAGTGCTTACGTAACCTGAACTCTGGATAAGCAACATGCTACAGCACTGTATAATTTGGTCTGGTAATGGACTGATATAACCAACTTTGTCATATCCATTACCCCGAGCTCAGGCTACATAGATTATTTCAACTGAGTTAATAGCGCTTTGGCTTGCTCGTTGTCAGGGTGTGATTTAACCACTTTTTCAACCACAGCTTTAGCCTGTTGGTGTTTGTTTAGTTTTATATACCCTTGCGCTAAGTTTATATCAAGCATTGGATGATTTACCTCCTTTTGCGTCAACTCTAGCAAGGTTACGGCGCGATTGACTGCCGTATCGTTCTGAGCAAACTGCAATTGGTAAATACCAGACATCGCAACTAACATTGTGTCGTAATCTTGTTTATTCTGTAGGTAAGCTTCAACCGCTTGCTCACCTTCAGCCATTATTTTGGCAACCCACGCCATGGTTTTGTCGTCTTTGTTAGGTTCAAGCTTTACTGGCTCTAAACCCAAAGAGCGAACAACCTCTGTGGCCGCATCAGCGGTTGAAAATGGGTTTTGACCCGTAATCAAATTCCCATCTTTTTCTACATGCTTTAACATCAACCCTGCTTGGGTAAATTGAGCTCCTCGCTCTTTAAGTTTATCTTCCAGTAAAAAGTCAAAATGTGGTCGCCACTTTTTACCAAATGCCATTTCTTCTTGGTTTGTAAAGCCATTCACACGCTTATTAGCAACGAGATATTGGCCATTGCTGAGCTTTACATCAACAAACGCTACAGGACCATGACATACCGCAGAAACCACCCCTTTTTGCTCATAAACATTCGCTAGCAACGTTTGCAGCGGTTGATGCTGATGCAAATCAAACATTGGCCCCTTGCCACCAACCACAAATACGGCATCTACCTCATCAGCATCAAGCGTACTAATTTTATATGTTGCGCTTAGAGCCGATACAGCATGTGTATCTTGCAAAAATGCTTGGTTGTATGGCTTACTCTCATCAAACTTATCAGCAACTGGTTTACCCCCTGCAGGGCTTGCAAACGTAATATCTAAACCATTTGCCTTAAAAACACGATAAGCTTTACTTAGCTCATCAAACTCATAACCTGGCTGAACCAACTCTCCATTAGCATCGAGTTTGCCATGGCTACTTAGAACCATCACAACATTGGGTGCATCACCAGCATACACAGTAAAATTGGCTGCAAATAAAAACGTAGGTAGTATTAACTTGTACATGATTGGCTTCTCTTAACTTTTAATGTAGGCACCAAAGTTAAAAGAAGCGATGTGAAATAACCGTGAAAAAATAAAGTACTCACCTTAAATTTTCATAAATGTAGCTCAATATAGGCCCAACGACTTTGCTATCAGTCTTACCCCCAAAAAGGCGGTAAATAGCAGTACAGAAAAGCCCAAAAAGTTCGACCACTTCGTATTAGCGTATTGCCCTAGCATACTTTTGTTGTTCATCGCATAGAGCAAAAAGCCAGCAATAATAGGTAACAACAACCCATTGGCAAATTGCGCCAAAATAATAATCTGAATTGGCTTAACATTCGCCATTGATAGCAGCGCGCCTATAACGATAATACTAATAGAGATGAGACGAAATGATTTAGAGTTGACGTCTCCTTTGAGGTTTAGCAGCTCGGAGATAACATATGCTGTGGCAAGCGGTGCGGTGATCACACTACTTAAACCGGCCGAAAATAACCCAATACCCAGCAAATATTTTGACAAACTGCCAAAAGTTGGCTCAAAAATAATCGCCATATCAAGCGCATTATTAACACTGAGCCCCAAAGTGAAAATACTCGCAGCTGCCGTAGAGGTAACCAATATTGCAATTAACCCACCCAACCCAATGGAGACAATGGTATCTGAACGCGCTTTAGGTATGTCTTCAGGCTTAGACCAATGAGATTTTGCTGTTGAGGCATGTAAAAATAAATTATATGGCACCACCGTGGTCCCTATCAGTGCAATTACAGTCAGTAAACTACCATCAGGGATCGCAGGCGAAACAAGCCCTTTGAACAATAAAGAAAAATCAGGCTTTACCAAGAAAAAAGTGATGATAAAGGCCAAAGCCATCGTTGAGACCAAACCTATCAAAATACGCTCTATTTGCCGATAAGTACCTTGCATCAAAATAATCGCCCCAATCGCTGTTAGTGCAATAATTGAGCCTCTAAATATCCACTTATTTGGATTAGTGATCGCCTCAATACCCAATGCAGCGCCGACTAAATTGCCAGCTTCATAAGCGGCGTTACCAATACAGATAGCAATAATAATCAGCGCGAACAAAGGCCACTTCCAAAAAGAGTCGGCAAGAGACTGATTGATCACCTCCCCTAAGCCCTTTTGCGTCACAATGCCCACTCGTGCCGACATTTCTTGCAAAACAATCGTTGCTATCGTTGCAAATACCAAAGCCCATAACAGCACATACCCATAATTTGCCCCTGCTAACGTACAGGCGGTGATAGTGCCAGGCCCTATAAACGCCGCTGTTACGATTACCCCGGGCCCAAAGTTCTTCAATTTATTGAGCATATGCATTTCATCCTGTTATTAAGAGAGTACTTGGCCAAAGCAACTTACAGCTTTAACTTTGTTCAGTATCAAATTTTAAAGCGGTTTACGATAGCTGCCAGCTCCCCAGCTTTTTCACTTAAGTTAGAGCTTATTTCTAAATTACGTTCACCGATTGCGGCAGACTCTTTACTTTGTTCAGAAATAGACTCTGTACGTTGAGATATTTCTTTATCAACAATATCTTGCTCTTTGGTCGCCCCAGCAATGTGCTCATTCACATTGAGTATCTCATGAATAAATTGCACAATATGTTGCAAAGACTCCGATGCTGAGGCGGCTTTCTCGACAGTTAAAGAGCTAAAACTTTTACTCGACTCCATCGCATTTACCGCATCTTTAGAGCCATCTGTTAGTGTGTTAATCACGCATAAAATTTGCGCCGCACTTTTTTGCGTTCTGGTCGCAAGCTCTCTCACTTCGTCTGCAACCACTGCAAAACCTCGTCCTTGCTCACCAGCCCTTGCTGCTTCAATAGCCGCGTTCAGTGCAAGTAAGTTTGTCTGCTCTGCTATTTCTTGAATGATAGACAAAGAGCCAGAAATATTGCGTACATCCCCCTCTAATTTAGATATGACTTCACCGGCTTCATCCAGCTTTTGCGCAAGCGTATTAACCGAACCGGTCGCTTCATCCACTGAGGTTTGCGTTTCTTGGGCACTGTTATTGGCATTTTGCGCAGAGTTAGCCGCTTCATTGGCATTGCGTGATATTTCTTCAGCTGATGCAGTCAACTCCGTCATTGCAGTGGCAATCATTTCGGTTTCTGATTGCTGGCGCAATAAAATAGAGTTTATTTCGCCAGATGCAGAAGCAATTTCTTTGGTTTCTGCCACCACTTCGTTTGTCAACTTAGCTACTTTTATAATTAACTCATGAAGTTGGCCTAAGAATATATTGAAGTTTTTACTTAAACTATCAAACTCAGGAAGGGTAAAGTCTGGAATACGGGCGGTTAGGTCTGCGTCTCTGGCAGCAAATATATCGATTGTTTCTTCAAATTTTTGCAGCGGTACGGTAATACTTTTACTAATTATCAAACCAAAAATGGCAACCACAATAGACACTATCAGTGTGAATACCAAAATCCCTTGAATGCTCTCTATGACCTGTTTATTATTTTTTTCCTTCATTGATTTAAGTAACGCATCAACGTCTTCGGTGTAAAAACCAGTACCGACAATTAAATCCCAATCAGGTAAATAAATGCTATAGGCCAGTTTAGGGATTGGCTCAGTCTGATTGGGCTTTGGAAAGTAGTAAACAGAATACCCCTCTCCACTTTTAGCTGAGTCGATAATATCTTTAACTAGGTAATTACCCCTTTTATCTTTTAAATCTATAAAGTTTTTACCTATACCTTGACTACTATCTCCTTGCATCACCCGAGTCCCATCTGGTTTGAACGCAAACAAGTAACCAGACTGACCAAATTTAATGTTACGCAATAATTTAATCACTTCTGACTCAGGGCGGTTATTGCGCTTTAAGTCATTGAGTGCGCTCTCGGCAATCTCTAAATACGCTTTTAGCTCTACACGCTTCATGCGCATCATTTCTTTGCGGCTTAGTTCTTCTTGCGCTTCGCTGAGTTTTTTTGCTTCAACATAGGTTAATGTGATCACAACCGACGAGATGATCATAACGGGAATTAAAGACAACAGTATCAATCTAGATTTAATCTTCAGTTTCATTCTTTAGACCCTCTAACACGCACCGCCGTTGCTGCCATGCTTTGTGTTTCAACTTTTGCTGCGCCAATTTCTTTTAGTTGCATTAGCTCTGGTTGATGTTCTCTATAATGCTTTAAATATTCTTCGACGATTTTTTTATAAGTGCCGTCTTCTTTCATATCTCGAAGTGCGATATCGATTCGCTTTCTCATTGCACCTAGCTTTTTACTTTTTGAAAAAGCGATATAGCTCGGAATGTCATAGGCATAAGATGGGAGCGACACCACTTTATCTTCAATGCCTAAACGCTTGAGTATTTCAATGCCACCAAGCTGATTACTGACAACAACATCAACTCTATCGGCAAGTAGCAATTTAAAACTATTAATTCCGGTGTCTGTCGTCACTAGGTTCTCCAGCGTGCCCGAGCGAATCGCTTTATCTATTTCTTCGCCATAACTCACCTTGCGAACAATGCCAATGCGATACGGAGATAAAGACGCAATTCGACCGTCATAGTAAATAGGGTGACTTTTCAGGGCAAAAAAAGTAATTGATTGTTGGATCAAAACCTCTTGTGAGTAATCCATAAAGGTTTCTCTTTCTGGCGTTTTGTAGATTGTAAAAATGCCATCGACTCGACCGGCTTTCACTTCTCTAATCGCTCTACCCCAGGGCAAAAATTGGATGTTTATGGGTTGGTCGATACGCGCAAATGCTTCACGTATTATTTCGACCGCAATACCGCTGGCATCTTGAGCCCCTTGAAATTCATAAGGGGGATACTCAAGTGTGACCAAGTTAATCACGCGTGCCTGTATATTGGGAGCCAGTATAGAACTGGCAAACAACAACACTACGATAAGCGCTTTACAACCCATATTGTCTATTCTTCATCACTAACTAGGGTTCCCTTTTGGTCTGGCCCTAAAAGCTAAATTGAAACTTAATGTATGCACGTCGACCTCTTGGATCACCTGTACGCGGATCATAGCTTCCCGCTATGGCCACATAAGGAGGTGCTTCATCTGTGGCGTTCACCACACCTACAATTAAGTTGGTTTCAGAATCTTCTTTTAATACTTGCCCTAAATTCACACTATATTGCATGTCTAGCGTGTTAAATGAATCAATGTTAGCCCCGCTTGTATCATTGGTATAACTGGCAACATGTCGAATGTAAAAATTTGCCCGATGCATGCCACTAGACCAATTTAGGCCAATACTGCCGCGTAAACGAGGTGAAGGATTACCCACAGTGTTTCTATTTAATTTACCAAGGCCATCGGTAGTTTTACCACTGGCGTCCATTAGGTCATAGCTAAGCAAATAAGTCGCTTTAAGTTGCGGTGAAAAGTCCCCATAGTCAGTGCGATAAATTGTCGATGCACTGATATCAAGCCCAGAGGTATCTATCGCTTCAGCATTGATAAACTTAGTATTCACAATAGAAATCGTGCCCGCTGACGTTCTTACTACCCGAGAGGGATCATTGGGGTTTGCATTAACAACAGCTTGATGACTTTCTCTTGTCAGCACATCTTCAAATGAGAAATCCCAATAATCAATATCAAAAGTATATTCATCAAAAGCATAAGACATCCCTAAATTGAGTGCTTCCGATGTTTCTGGTACTAAATTAGGATCACCAATCGTGCGGTTACCACCAAATGTCGTTGAGCCATCTTCAGGGTCAGTTATGTTGGCAAAGTTAGTTTGCACACCTTGTAGTTGATGCACTGAAGGTGCTCTAAATGAGGTGCTGAACGTGCCCCTAAAAGAAAGCTCTTCAGTGGCTAACCATAAAAACGACACTTTGGGATTGGTGGTGTCTCCGCCAAATTCGCCATAGTCTTCGTATCTAATTGCTGCACCTAATTCAAGGTTTTCACTCATCGGTAATAACACTTCGGCAAACAGTGCTTTTACATCGCGCTCCCCTGTAAAGTTTTGGTTACCAATTAAAAAAGCAAAACTATCTTGTTGGGTAAACGAGTCGTATACATTATTAATTGACTCATCACGATATTGAATACCAAGGGCGAAGCCCGCATCTCCGCCATCCAACTCAAATAACGAATCGCCGGTGATGACCGCCTCATAAACACGCATTTCTGATTCAGCATCCCCCATATAATCACCGATTATATAATCTCTTAATAACTCATTATTGGGGTCTTGTGGGTCAAATGGATTAAAGTAATAGCACTCACCTACGCCCGCTTGCGAAGCTGCGCCGCCACTACATTTATTACCTCCAAATCCATGTAAGGAAGCTTGGAAGTTGTCAGTTATCACATCTCTGGGATTTAAGATTGCATCGTTTGCAGCTGCGACAAACGACGCTTGCCAATAAATGCCCTCGGTTAACTCACCATCGGCACCAAAAGCAACCCGCGTTGTGGTGTGATCATAGTAATTAGTTTCTGTTGGTTTACCCACCCCATAAGGTCTACCTCTAAAAAATATATCTTCTCCGTATGGATTGTTGGGGTGAGATGCCAAAATGCTTGGTGCATTTAAAACCGGAAAGCTGGGTGACACTTCTCGGGTAATTTTGTTTCTTGCATAGCCAAGCTCAGCCCACATACGGGTCGTGTCGCTCCAGTCCCATTGAGCTCTCGCATACGCTTGCAGCCTATCTTCGTCAGGTACTGCGGTGATCTGTGGACCAAAATCAAACAAGCAAAATGAGTTGCCGTTGGACCCTTGTGACACACTCCCGCCATTTGCTGCACAATTGGGGTCGGCAACCGTCAGACCACTTGGGTTATTTTCATCAGCCAAAGAAGGAATAACGAAACTGCCCGGATTACCAAAGCTACTTGTTGCAGGCTTTAACCAATCAACTTCGTCAAGTAACAAACTAGAACGCTCTAAGTAACTGATAGCAAGCAGCATATGAGCAGAATCCGACACATATCCACCATAGGCAAAGTCGATTTTGGTATCATCTTGGCTGCCTTCGCTCCACCTGCTGCGATATTCATATTGAACCTCACCGCCTTCTAAATCATCTCGGGTAATAAAGTTAACAACCCCAGCGACGGCATCTGATCCATAAATAGCAGAGGCCCCGTCTTTTAAAATTTCTACCCGTTTAATCGCAAGTGCAGGGACCAACGAAGCAGTATCAACAAAGCTCGCCCCCTGATCGGTTACCACCGAGGAAGTCACTTGCCTAATGCCATTGAGTAATACAAGCGTAGATGACACCCCTAAGCCTCTTAAATTGACGTTAGAAGTACCAACAGTAAAGTTTTGCGATAAGTTATCAGAGTTGTTTTGAGAGCCAGCATTAAACGGTAGCACCTCTATCAAATCACGAATGTCGTTGGCACCTATATCCGTCAGATCGCTCAGCTCTGTACTAGAAATAGGAGAAGAACTCTCTGACTGTATCGATCGTCTGATCCGCGAACCAGTAACGACAATCGTTTCAATAGAACTTTGAGCTTGTACTTCATCGTTAGTTTCTGCATGAACGTTTGTGGATACGCACACCATGCAAAAACATGAGAGTAGGTGAGGTTTGTAATTACCCATTGTTTCCTCGCTTAGTTTCACTTTAATTGAGAGCCGTCAGTCACCTCCATGTGCCTTGAGCGTGTAAAACAAATAAACTAGATAAAGCATAGTTGGGGATTTTTAAAAGTCACAAATATTATGTGAGCTAGCAGGTTTTTATTGCGGGTTTTAAAATTAATAATTAAAAAAAGAATAAAAGCAAAAAATTTATACCTTCCCACCAGTTTAAATAATGGAAGATTTAATGCTAAAAACACCTTTCATCTTCTCGTTATGTTCTGATTTGAATGATGTTTTAATAAATAAAAAATTATAGATGCTTACAATCGCACGGTGATACTTACTTGCGTATATATACGCTTTCATGCCAAGCAGAGACAAGTTAGGGTAGCCATAAAGTAACAACGCTATTTCTATACATAGCGCTTGTAACCTCATTGGGTACTGACTAATAAGCTTTTAAGGCAACGTTTCATCAACATAAACATCACCCCAGCAAACAGCAGCGGCAATAGTACAAATGCAATAAACTTATGAGCAAGGTTATGCGTTACCACACTATTGCCCCTGAGTACCTTATCAGAAAGCTTTACTGCAAGTGCCTTATGCAACACTTTTACACCATGTTTTGCATGTTCTTTTAAGTCATTGCTAGAGAGTTCTGCGTGTAGCTCTTGAGTAACATTTTTAAAGTAGCCAATATCAGCTTTGTGACCAAGTTCACTCGCCACTAAATACGAGGTTTTTGCACTCACATGAATACTGTAAGGTATTATCATGTGACATAGCACAAAAACGATAGCAAATGCTTTTGCTAACCATTGTAAACTTGGGCGGCACCATAACTTGGGCTGCAAAACACACAAAAAGCTCCAAATACTCATATACAGCAACAGCGCTTGAAAAAGCCAAGGAGAAAGCTGTTCGGCCAAAAAGGTAAAGGCTTGTATCAGGCCAACTAATGTTAATGACCAAAAAAGATAGTGACTACTTTTTTCAAGTAGATTAGATAAATCAGTCAACAAACTGCCAATTTCTACATTAAAGTCAACAATAAACGAAATACCAAATTGACTACTTTTAGCAACATTAAGCGCAGCGTTTAAGGCGTTTACATCGGCCAACTCATTGATAATTTGATGTTCAACCTGCTGTAGGTAATATTGATTAGATTGGTACAATTGTTTGTTATTATTAATGACAGTGCTATCAGCAAAATGCCCCTGCAAGATAGCCGTTAATAACCCTAAGCTCAGGGCAGCCAACAACACGGCTATCAGTCGGCATTTCTGGCTGACAATCAACGACCTAATCGACGTTAGTAATTGCATTTTAGCGCCTCCAATCCTTGCTGGTTATCAACAAGTTTGTCTAAATCTACAGGGGTATTAATTCCTGGCACAGACCCTTTTTGTGAATATTGCCAGATCTGGATATTTTTTAACTCTTTTGGTGGCTGCATCGTTTTATTGTATTGAGCAAACCAAAATGGATAATCGTTAAATTCAGAGCCCAAATTAGCTTGCCAAAAACTGCCATAACTATATAGCAAGGGCTTACAACCTGTTTGCTTTTGCAACTGTATTAAAAACGTTTTAAGGTTTGCTTTAATTTGTGTAGCACTTTGACCACGTTTAAGTTCAACATCTACCATCGGCGTTAAACTCAACTGCTTACCCTTAATATGAGTTAAGAAGTGTTCTAACTGCGCTTGCGGGTCATCTTCGGCCTCAAAAAAATGATACGCACCTACTTTTAGGTTTGTAGCTTGAAGTGCTTCAAGGTTATAAAAATATTTAGGATCTGTGTAGGTAATGCCATCGGTGGCTTTTAAGTAAACAAACTCAATACCGCTTTGTGCTACTTGTTGCCAATCTACCTCTCCTTGATCATGTGATACATCGATACCGTGTGTACCTAAAGAAAATTCGGAGCTAGATTTTAAGGGGACAAACACATCAAATAAAACGGGCCTATTGATGCATAAAATAACGATAGTGGTTAATACAGCTATCTGAGTTAGCAGTTTATAACTCATCGAACTTCCTTGAAACACGCTGCTTGCTAGCGAATTATGTTAATCTATTCAGTAATTTAAATATAAAACACAGAAAAAGTACACAACTAAAAACAAAATATTAACACGCCAGCACAACGAGCCAATATTGCTCTGAGTTTTTTGCAATAAAGCTGGTTTTAAACAAGCATTGATGTCAGTACTCAAAATACTAACATTAAAAGCACAACTACATTCAGCACTCTGATACTAGTACTGGAACTGGTAAAGACGGTTACGCATGCTTAAAATTGTGCCTATTTAAAAGCAAGGTTCTTCCTAGAAAACACCGTAATGCGCATTCTCCGTTGAATGTCTTTACACACCCGCTTTTTAAATTTGATATCATCCGATCTTACCAGCCAAAGCATGCCTCGGTGTGAAACATAATAAAATGCCAATTGCTCGCTGTGACTCGCTATTTCTTTCGCCTCCATGAGCGTGCAGCTCACAAAGGCACTTAATTCTTTATACGCCATTCGCCTATCGCCACCCCAGAGCAAATCATACCGATAGCCTAGCGCTTTAAGGCGACTGCAAACCTTTTTAGCCATCAATCGATTCGTTAACTTTGTACACTTTGCGCCACGCGGGTTCCAAAGACTAATAATACAGCCATGCTTATGATTGATAGAGTGGTTACTAGGTGCTTGTAAGGTGTTGCTAAAAACACAACTTTGAAAATAAACTTGTTGGTAAACTTGCCATAGATGCTCACTGATCAAAATATCCATCCTTTTATTTCAGCACTAACATACACTCACTAACAACGAAAACACGCAATGGTAACAGTATCGCCCTGTATTTAGCTGAGTGTTTAAATAACAAAAAACAATACTTTAATACTAGATAAGCAATCGCAACAAACTGTGCAATAATAATACAGAGATTCAATTTTTAATAAATAAAAAAACCATAAATAGTAACTCCAAAATGTGACAAAACACAACTTTTTGACTGTGAAATCAAACCCCAAAATACGCACTAAATTTTACACGCGGCATGCAGAGTTTACGGAAAAAGCAAAATCGCTAACCATTGATTTATATCAATTTTATAACCGCAACCTCAAACTAAACTGTCATTAAAATTTAACGTGCAAAGTTAAGTTTTGGCGCTAGGATACACCCGCCATTGAGGCATTTATCTTTATAAATTTAGAAGGAATTCTTTGTGAAAAAATTACTGTTAACCACAATTTCTGGTCTAATTTCATCTGCTAGCTTTTTTTCATTAGCAACACCAGATCTAGCTTCAGGTTATTTTTCTACGCAAGAAGTATTAGAATATGGTCGCACACATCAAGTGGTAAAAGAGCAGTTAAATAATGCCGGATACGAGCTACAAAGTTGTGAGCAAAACCCTGTCTATTATTTTGCTCCACCCAGTGAAGAGGTATATTTGTTTGCACAAGCCGAGTGCTACTACTCTGTCCCTAAAGATCCAAACAACTATGCGTTTCGCACCGACTATGCATCGGTAGTTGTCGATATTCACTATCACCAACACAACTTTTTATATCACGAAGGTAATGTCAACGTGAGCTACTTTACCGCTTACTAAACAATATCTTCGACTAAATAATCGCGTTATTTGTGAGGTGCACATTGCCACCTCACTGACGATTAAACCTTCTATTTTTATCCTCTGAAAAAAATCTATTATTATTCCAACCTTTTGCTCACTGTATCCGTCTAATTAATGGTTAAATTAACCAACAAATTGTAATTATAACTAAAATCGCACAATGGTTACATTCAGCAAGTTAAAAAAACCTGATAAATCAATAACTAAAAGTTGGCCCCCTACTTGCTTGGTTAGGTTTTAAAACAATAAAAACGGATTGAGATATTTCATGTTAAAACACATCACACCTTTACTATGTGCAGTTACTTTAAGCGGCTGTATTGTTCATATAAACACCGCCTCAGCAGATGCAAAAGAACATGTTCAACGTCAACTGCAATTATCGGCTAATAATTTACAATCTCTGTCTGCGCGTGCAAACGCAGGGGATATAAAAATTATCGGCAGTTCAACTACATCAGAAATAACAGCCAACGCTGATATTTACACCCATGAGCCAAATCAATTCGTATTTACGCTTGAACAGCAAGGCAATTCTGCAAAGCTTATCGCAGAAGTTGACTCACACGTATCTTTTGGGTTTGTCACCTCATCGCCACGTATCGACATGACCATCACTATGCCAAGTCACTTAGCATTGGCACTTCAAGATTCATCGGGTGATATCACAATCAACGGCTTAAACGCAGATATTAATGTTGAAGACGGCTCTGGTGATATCACCATTAATGGTGGAGCTAATATCACCCTAGATGACGATTCAGGCAGTATTACTCTCAATAACGCCACTGGAGTGTTAGAGATTGAAGACGGCTCAGGCGACATTTCAATTGCTGGCGGTAAACGCCTAACATTAACCGATGACGCTGGTAACATCAGTCTGTCAGGCATAGTTGGCGATATGGATATTAAAGATGGCTCAGGTGATATCAATATTATCGGTGGTCAAAATCTTAATCTTCGCGACGATTCGGGCAACATTGATATAGTTGAGCTAACAGGCTCACTCTTTATTATTGATGGCTCAGGTAACCTAAGTGTTGATGGCGCGCAAGATATTACTATTCGCGACGATGCGGGCAATATTCAAATTACAGATGCTAAAGGCGATGTAAGCATTAACGATGGTAGCGGCGATCTACGTGTTAGTAACAGCCAAGGAAATGTCACAATAAATGATGATGCAGGTGATATTTACGTTGATGGCGCACTTAGCCTAGCCATTGAAAGTGATACTTCAGGGGGCGTGCACGTTGACAATATTAAACAAGGCGTAAAGGTTAAACAGTAAAACCACATCACGAAGAGCAAGCATCCAAATGTGTTTGCTCTTTATTTTTACATTCTCAAAGATTAAACTAAGCGCCTATTCAATTATTGGAGTAAACGCCAACATGAACAACTAAGTCCTGTTATCCATTTTTATCAGTTTATTTTTTGGATCTACAGGGTTAGTGAGCGTGGCTTTGCGTTTATACCTCCTATCATCATACTTTTTCTACTTTAGCGAGTTTACGACTTGGCCCGTTTGCTGCCCCTAGTTTAGGAGGCACCTATGAGCGTTTTGCACGCATATAATTTAAGTTATCAATTTAGCAATGGCGACATGTTATTTAACAATTTAAGTTGCACCCTTTCACATCAGCGTACGGCGTTGGTAGGTGATAATGGCGTGGGTAAGTCCATTTTAGGTAAGCTACTGGCAAAACAATTAGAGCCGAGCCTAGGCCACGTTGAGTTGCACGGGCAAGTTGCAATGTTCAGCCAAGAGCCACAGCAACTTGTAAATAGCAACATCACCATTGCCCAGTTTTTAGGGTACGAAAAAGTATTCGCCGCACTTGAAGCGATAGCTCAGGGAGATTATGAGCAAACGCTGTTTGACCAAGTAGCAGATCACTGGCGATTGCCCGAATTGCTATCAGCACAATTAGCAAACCTTGGGCTTGCAGACAACCCACATTTACCTTGCTGTATGCTCAGCGGTGGGCAACTGGCTAGGCTTAGGTTGTGGCAGCTATTTAACAGCTCAGCCAATGTGCTTATTTTAGATGAACCAAGCAATCATTTAGATAGCAATGGGCGCGCATGGTTGCTTGAGCAACTCAATAGCTTTAGTGGTTATGCTTTACTAATTAGCCATGACCAACAACTACTGCAGCACGTCACCCATATCTGGGAGCTCAGTAATTTAGGATTAAAACACTATGGTGGAAACATCCAGCATTATTTATTGCAAAAAGACATAGAGCAGCAAGCAGTTCATCAGCAGTTACATGAACTAAAACGCCAGCAAGTCCAGCTTAAGTTACAAGCTCAAAAAGACAAAGAAAAAGCTCAGCAACGCGCATCTCAAGGTAAAAAGTTAAGGGTACAAGGCAGCCAAGCAAAGGTATTGCTAAATAGCCAAAAAGACAAAGCGGGGGCCAACTTGGCTAGTAAGCAAAAAAACCAGCTACAGCGTAATCAAAAGCTACTGAGCAAAACAGAGCAGCTGCAGTTAAAAAGCCAGCAACATAATGCCATTGAGTTTTACTTTAACGAACGACAAGAAGAGGCCATAGCAAAAAAGACGCTCGTTTCTCTCCTCGATTTACAGCTGCCATTTGGCAACGCATCGGCTATTAACTTGCAGGTAAAAGCAGGGCAAAAATGGCATATAAAAGGCAATAATGGCTGCGGCAAGTCAACTTTGTTTAAAGTATTGCTAAACAACCTAAGGCCCATATCAGGGGAAGTAAAGGTCAACACAACGCTAAGCTACGTTGACCAGCATTTTAGCCAACTCCCGAGCCAACTCAGTGTGGCTCAAGTGGTTGAGCAAAACTGCCCTACTATCTGCAAAAGTGACTGCTACACACTGCTCGCCGGCATTGGCTTAAAACATAAAAAAGTTGAGCAACCAATCGCGTCACTGAGCGGTGGAGAAAAAATGAAGCTTACCTTGTTATGCGCAAGTCAGCAGCGTCCAGCACCATTGTTACTGCTTGATGAGCCCGACAATCACCTTGATTTGCGGTCAAGGCAGCAGCTTGCCAAAGCACTTTATGACTACAAAGGGAGCTTTTTACTCGTTAGCCATGACGCATACTTCGTTGAGCAGATCAGCGTGACTCATACGTTAACGATGCAAAGTAAAAATGCAGTGTAAAGGGGGTTGACGACGACTGACTCTCGTTATTAATGCTAAGTTCAAGCGTGTGCCATGGTAAAAGCTTGAACTTAACGACGGCTATACCACTAACGCATCAACTCTTGGCGAACAATGTCGGCACCCGCACTGAGCGCTTGTAACTTTGCATTTGCAACTGCTCTAGGTAACGGTGCCATACCGCAATTAGTGCAAGGATAAAGTTTGTCAGCGTCTACATACTTAAGGGCTGCGCGCAAGGTATTAGCTACTTCTTCTGGTGTTTCAATGGTGTTGGTGGCTACATCAATGGCACCTACCATCACTTTTTTACCGCGAACCAGCTCAAGCAGTTCAATAGGCACATGAGAGTTATGACACTCTAATGAGATAATATCGATATTCGATTTTTGTAGCTTTGGAAATGCTTGCTCGTATTGTCGCCACTGTGAGCCTAGCGTTTTTTTCCAATCGGTATTGGCTTTAATACCATAGCCGTAGCAAATATGTACTGCGGTTTCGCATTTTAACCCTTCAATAGCACGCTCTAATGCGGCAATGCCCCAGTCGTTTACGTCATCAAAAAAAACGTTAAAAGCAGGTTCGTCAAATTGAATTATATCAACCCCGGCAGCTTCTAGCTCTTTGGCCTCTTGATTTAAGATTTTGGCAAATTCCCACGCCAGCTTTTCACGACTTTTATAATGCTCATCATGCAGGGTGTCGACCATCGTCATCGGGCCTGGCAGTGCCCATTTGATAGGTTGCTTGGTTTGTTGGCGCAAAAATTTAGCATCGTCAACAAACACTGGCTTTTGTCGAGCAACCGGGCCTACCACAGTTGGCACACTGGCATCATAACGGTCGCGAATTTTTACCGTTTGGCGTTTTTCAAAATCAACCCCATCGAGGTGTTCAATAAACGTGGTTACAAAATGCTGACGAGTTTGCTCGCCGTCGCTAACAATATCAATGCCCGCCAATTGCTGCTCTTGTAACGACACACGCAACGCATCCTGCTTACCGTCAGCCAGTTCATTGCCCTGTAACTTCCATGGTGACCAAAGTGTTTCTGGCTGTGCAAGCCAAGCAGGCTTAGGTAAACTGCCAGCCGTTGATGTTGGTAATAGTGTTTTCATATTCTGCTCTTTTTATTATCGATGACTATAAGGCGTAATTGGCCGAGAACTGCTCAAGTACACTTTGATAAGGTTTGATAAAACAGTCTTGCGCAAATTTACCTTGCTGAACCGCCAACTTACTGCGCTCTTCTCGGTCGTATACAATTTGCGTAACAGAGTGATCCGAATTTTTTAAATTTGGTCGATAGAGCTTACCTGCCACCGCATTGGCATTGTAAATCTCTGGACGGTAGATTTTTTGGAACGTTTCCATAGTAGCAATAGTGCTTATAAGCTCTAAGTTGGTGTAATCGTTCAGCAAGTCACCAAAGAAATAAAACGCCAGAGGAGCAACGCTATTAGGCGGCATAAAATAGCGCACCGCTAAGCCCATCTTTTTAAAATATTGCTCAGTTAATGATGATTCATTGGGGTGATATTCAAAGCCCAATACAGGGTGTTGATTTTCGCTGCGGCGATAAGTTTTACTATCGGAAACACTCAAACAAATCACGGGTGGTTTTTTAAAGCATGACTTGTACGTGTTTGACTCAACAAAGTATTTAAATAACTTACCATGCAACTCACCAAAGTTATCTGGAATGCTAAATTGCGGTTTATTTTTATTATGATCGAGCAGTAAAACACTAAAGTCATAATCACGTACATAAGAAGAAAAATTATTCCCAACTATGCCCTCAATACGCTCACCAGTTTGATGATCAAGAATGTGCGTTTGCAATACCTCGATAGATGGAAATGCTTGACCACTTCTTGCAATGTCCAAATCAACTGAAATGATCTTTAACTCAAGGTTGTAACGATCAGCTTTTGGATTATCCCAATGTGCCAACGCATTAAAGCGATTATCAATCATGGTTAACGCGTTGCGTAAATTTTGCTGGCGACTTTTCCCACGCGCTAAATTAGCAAAATTAGTGGTAATGCGAGTGCTGTCTGATGGCTGATAGTGCTCATCCAAACGGTTGCTTTTTATCGTAAATGTAATGTCTTTGTTCATGATGCGCTGGTATCCATAATGTTGTTCGTTTATCTCACTGTGTGTTTTTACAGTGTGTAGCTATTGCTACAATTATCTTTAAAGGCGAGTGTTTATCGCGCTTTAACTTAGAAGATGTAGAATTTATACGTGGTTAGCCAGATGAAGAAAAACGGTTTTATTTCACATAAAACTTGAACCAGATTCATGATTTACCGCACTCCTCTGGGCAAATTTTGTAAATACGTGGCAAAGGCATCAAACAACAAGCATAGAAACCCAAACATCTAGACACCTAAACATCCAAATTGAATTTATCTCACTTAAAACATGAGGATTATTCAGCGCTTACAAGGCTTATAAATGGCGCTATGTTGATATACTCGCCAACCATATAGCATCCTGATCATTAGCCAAACCAGCAGGCTTTGTTACCAAACGATAAATTTTTTAAAAAATAATAAGAGACACAACAAATGAATGAGTTAATCATATTGATTTTTTACTGCGCAATACTTGGCAGTGGCGTGGGTTTTCTGGCAGGCTTGTTAGGCATTGGCGGCGGGTTGGTCATAGTACCCATTCTGAGCAGCATATTACTTTATTTTTCGATATTACCCGCTGAGCAAGTGGTTATCGCAGCCATTGCGACATCATTGGCATCGATATTATTTACCTCAACGTCTTCGGCGCTTGCCCATCATAAAAATGGCAACGTGCCTTGGACAATCGCCCCTTGGATCATGACTGGTGTAGCACTAGGCGCACTTATTAGTGGGTTTTTAGCAACACACCTCCCTGAGCATGTTGTGCGTATGGTATTTGCAGTTACCGTGGTACTTATTGCAATCAAAATGTTTTTAAGCAGTAAAAATAACACGCCTACACAGCGCAAAATGCCAAACAAAGGTATGTTAACTTTATTTACCACCCTGACAGGCGGCCTATCGGCCATGATAGGTATTGGTGGTGGGGCCTTACTAGTACCGCTACTAACGTTTTTTTCAATCGATATGAAAAAAGCCATCGGCTGCGCCTCTGCATGTGGCATCGTGATAGCCCTATTTGGCACTATTGGCTACATCAGCTCGGGCAGCACTCAGTTTGCTTTATCAGACGGTTTTGCCGGCTTTGTTTATTTACCCGCCCTTGCCGGCATTGTTTGCACCTCTTGGTTTACCGCTCCTTTGGGTGCAAAAGCCACACACCTCCTACCCGTTACAACCATCAAGAAGATTTTTGCTGTACTGCTGGTCGTGATGGCCGTGAATATGATGGTGAAATGATAGCACTCTGCGCTGGTATGTTTTAGCCTCAGCCAATAGCTCAGATACATCACGCAGCAATAAACACCTAATTGTCTTCTGACTGCATTAGCATGAGCTAAAACTGAGCCACCCTGAACTCGTTTCTAGATCTGTTTGCAAGTAGGCACAAACCTGGCATAAGCTCCTGCCCCTCGGCAGGAAGACGGAGGCATATATCTAATAATGCTTTTTTCTGAGCCGCCTATGTGGCGGTGAACTATTTGCCGTCATCACCAGTTGGCTCTTCATCTTTCTGAGCCGCCTGTGTGGCGGTGAACTGATTGTATCTGCAATCCTGCTTCGCTGCGTACTTTCTGAGCCGCCTGTGTGGCGGTGAACAGCAACAGCTAAAAACATGTGCTACGTGTACATTTTCTGAGCCGCCTGTGTGGCGGTGAACGAAAGGGACTTTTCTATGACGAACATATATTTATTTCTGAGCCGCCTGTGTGGCGGTGAACTTGACCAAATAGCGCCGTTGCCTACTCGGGAGTTTCTGAGCCGCCTGTGTGGCGGTGAACAAAACGCTGTACCCTTGCAAATAAAACCTATTTTTCTGAGCCGCCTGTGTGGCGGTGAACGCCGTAAAAAATCGCCGTTTAACGGGCTAGGTTTTCTGAGCCGCCTGTGTGGCGGTGAACACACGCAGAAGGCGGGCCAACTCAGCAGGCGTTTTCTGAGCCGCCTGTGTGGCGGTGAACGTCTTCGTCTGCATTGTCTGACATAGCCACTATTTCTGAGCCGCCTGTGTGGCGGTGAACTACAACCCGAATACAATGCAGTGTTTGTACGTTTTCTGAGCCGCCTGTGTGGCGGTGAACATCGTGCGACAAAACGGCGGCTTTCACTTGTGTTTCTGAGCCGCCTGTGTGGCGGTGAACCTAAAGGCGTTTGCGTACGGGGTGGCAATTGCTTTCTGAGCCGCCTGTGTGGCGGTGAACAAAAGAGCGAAAATTTCGCTCTTTTCGCTATAGTTTCTGAGCCGCCTGTGTGGCGGTGAACGCGGTGCTGCTGGTTAAACCCAACTCTTTATATTTCTGAGCCGCCTGTGTGGCGGTGAACAAAGATTACACAATCAAAGCGCCAGTGTGGAATTTCTGAGCCGCCTGTGTGGCGGTGAACAAAAACAACAAGCCACCTATGCCGAAGGGTATTTTCTGAGCCGCCTGTGTGGCGGTGAACGCTTTATTAAATTCGACCTCAATAACCCACCGTTTCTGAGCCGCCTGTGTGGCGGTGAACCAACGTAAATTCGGGCGTAGAACGGTCTGATGTTTCTGAGCCGCCTGTGTGGCGGTGAACAACGAAGAACGTTCTTTTACTCGGTTGCTAATTTTCTGAGCCGCCTGTGTGGCGGTGAACTTATACGATTACAGAGAAGAAATTGGTTTTGTTTTCTGAGCCGCCTGTGTGGCGGTGAACTACTTCATTGCGTAGAGATAGTATTTCGAACATTTCTGAGCCGCCTGTGTGGCGGTGAACCTTCATCAACGGATTTGCCGATCCTGTAGTTATTTCTGAGCCGCCTGTGTGGCGGTGAACCTGCCGCTTATTTCGCATCTGCTTCTGGTTTATTTCTGAGCCGCCTGTGTGGCGGTGAACATGAACCACAAGGCATGGTTGAATTGCATTTATTTCTGAGCCGCCTGTGTGGCGGTGAACCAGTCACACCAAAGAGCAAAAAAGGACATTCTTTTCTGAGCCGCCTGTGTGGCGGTGAACTCTAGGCCCACTTATCGACAGTATGTTCGGATTTTCTGAGCCGCCTGTATGGCGGTGAACCTGTTCAGTGTCAAGGCGGTAATGACTCAGGCTTTCTGAGCCGCCTGTGTGGCGGTGAACACTGCGGCAAGAACTGAACGCAACAAGCTAAATTTCTGAGCCGCCTGTGTGGCGGTGAACATGCAAGAGCAAAACACGCAGCTAATACAACATTTCTGAGCCGCCTGTGTGGCGGTGAACTCGCGCCTTGGTTAATGTGTGCTTTGCGGAATTTCTGAGCCGCCTGTGTGGCGGTGAACACCAAAACCCAATGTGAACACAGGCGTAGACTTTTCTGAGCCGCCTGTGTGGCGGTGAACGGGTGTAAACTTGTGTGTTAGGCACTTTTTTATTTCTGAGCCGCCTGTGTGGCGGTGAACCCCTGCTCTAATTGCTTGTTCTCATCTATACCTTTCTGAGCCGCCTGTGTGGCGGTGAACAATTGCTGCAGTAGGTGCAATCGTGGCCGAAGTTTCTGAGCCGCCTGTGTGGCGGTGAACCACGGGTATTGGGGTATTCAACGAGTAAGTCATTTCTGAGCCGCCTGTGTGGCGGTGAACGTCAGGGTTAAAAATGCTTGACGTTCTCGTTCTTTCTGAGCCGCCTGTGTGGCGGTGAACACAGTATCAGAAAGCGGCAAAGCTTGGGTTAATTTCTGAGCCGCCTGTGTGGCGGTGAACGCGCGCTTGCGGGTGATATGCTGGCACTTGCGTTTCTGAGCCGCCTGTGTGGCGGTGAACTCGAACAGCGTATGTTTGCACTTGGCACCGCATTTCTGAGCCGCCTGTGTGGCGGTGAACAACCCGATGCAGATGCAAAATACGCAGCAGTATTTCTGAGCCGCCTGTGTGGCGGTGAACGAGCTTGACGCGAATCTAGATGATGTTTATCTTTTCTGAGCCGCCTGTGTGGCGGTGAACAATAAAATACTAATACAAAAATAAGTTACAACAAGTCCTTAAGTAAAAAATAGCGATTTTACCTTATGAAAATCGACCTATTGCAACTTACTGATCTATATATCGATTTTTAAAGAGCAAAAACAAAAGGTTTTTTAAAGCATCAAGCAGCCTTAAAACCACGGCACCGCAACTTGCTGGGCTTCTGAGCGTCGGCTGAGCCCATAACATGTCAGCAGTGGTGTGTTATCACTTGGTTTTGTTGTTTTTTGGCACTCAATAAACAACAAAAACTTTCTACGCTCTGCAGGGCTTAGCATACTGTCGGTCGACAAGCTCCGTAGGTTGATAAAAGGCAATTTAGAGTGTTGCTTAAAGCTATCTATTGATTGCAACAGACGACTTTTAACTTCTTCAACAGCAAAACCATTTTTAGCTGCAATAGCTTGTGCTCGGCTATCAACCTGTTGGCGCAGTTTATCTGGCGATTTAAAGCGCCAACGTTTGAAATAGGCGTATTCCGCAATATTACTTGGCACAGCTTTTACCGCTTTAATGTGCACATAATCAGATAAGCGCGACAACCATTGCTCTACCTTTAAATCAACGAGTTGCTGTTCAGACTCGGCAAGCAATCTGAGTTTATTGCCCAGCGGAAACGGCTTGTCACCATACAAAGGGAACGACACAGCGATGGCAGAATCCTGCTCGCTGACTTTATGCTCCACCAGCAACAAATGAATTTGTTGATACACCTTGTGCCATAAAAAGCCTAGGTTGGCTTCGGCGTCTGGCAACAAGGTAATGTCTAAGTAGTAATTCATACAACCACCTTATTTGTCGCTTTCTCCAAACACCCCACCACGCACTAATATGGCCATCACATAATGCTCGTGCTCTGTGGCTTGCAACTGCTCTCCTCTGGCCCAAACATCAAAAAAGGTGTAAAAATCTTGTTTTTCAGCGGGTGTTCTATACGCCTTACCCCGGTTGGTGACGGCACCATAAGGTTCAATGGCAATTGGGCCAGCACTGGCTTCTGGGTCGGTAAATTCTGGGTACCACGTATCAATTGTGCGCAGCGCGTTGCCTAGCTTTTGTGAGTGCATGGCAGCTATGTCTTGCACCTGATAGAGTATTTTGCTTTTTTCGCCTTTGCCTTTATCTAGTACTAACTCCTCGCTTGGGTATACTTCCTGCGCGCGACCAACTTGGGCATAACAGTTTATCTCTAGCATCAAAAAGTCGTTGTCGCTGCTCAGTGCTTGGGCTATCAAAGTGGCCAATTCGTCAATTTTTTCGTCTTGATGGTCAAAATGCTTGGTGCTGTATTGCGTTGCATCGAAGGTCCACGATTTTTCAACTTGATTATTTTTAGCCGACACCTGTACTTCAATTTGCTCTGCACCAACTCGGTTGCGCCATAAAAACCGAGCGTTGGCTAAGTTTATGGCGTAGCGGCGTGCTAACTCCGAAAATTGATGTGTTTCAATATAAGCACGCGCTGCATTGCGGTAGCTTTGCTTAAACAAATCATTGTTACAGGCTGCAGGCTCGGTAATGCCGCCCAGCACTTTAATAGTAAATTGTAAGTTCAAGGTGTCTTGCTCAGGTGTTAGCGCGCAGGCATCAACCCGTTGCAAATTAGCTTTTTCAACCTCCGCGTTCAGTTTTGCAGGGTCGCCTTTAATCGCCGCTTTTAAGCGATTTGAAATTGTACCGCGCACCGACTTTTCATTTAATTTTAGCGGCTGTAAGCGTGTGGTACGCTCCTGCCACGTTGTGCCGTACATATGCCCGTCACTGGTTACGAGTTTTTTCTCAAATGCCAATACTGATGCGGTATTTTCTTTTTTAGCCATGTTGATTGTCCTTTTCTTTAATTTTTAAATTCAGTGCTACTCAAATTCATTCCCTGAGTCACATGGCTCAGGTGTTGCAAATTGACTTTGCTGACAAAGGTAGTAGTCACCTTGGGTGTGATAACGCCACAACATATCTTCTACACAGAGAATACGGTGGGGCATTTTAAACTCGCCCAGTGTGACTAGGCTTTCAGCAAAGCGGTGTGGGGTATCGGGATCTCTTTGGTTTTTAGCCGCTGCCAACTCGCTTATCCCGTAAAACCCGGTGGCAATGGGTACAATCCAACCCGCCGATGCGCCATTTACTTGTTTACTGTGCCGAAACCACGTCACCTTGTCGGTGTCGTCGGTTTCACAACTGTAATGTACCGAGGTAAAATCAATCAGCGCTTGCAGGGCATCTTGCCCTTCATTCATTGCCGCTATCATTAAATCGCGACGCTCTATCAGCGCATACCCGGGCATAAGAAGCCTTTGCAGCTTTTTAAGCTCGCCCTCATCGCCGTGTGTTACATTCACGCAAATGGGCGTGTTAAAGCTTTTAATATCACCGCTGGCCATTTTTATTTTGCCATGCAAAAGCTGTGTTACTTGCTCAACCAAAGACGCTCGTTCATCAACGGTTATGTTGTCAAACTCAATCACTAAACTCACATCAAGGTGGCAGCGGGCTTCTTCAATAAAGGCTGATCTTGCGCCTGTTTTATCCAGAGGGTTGCCTGTGCCCACAATTGAGTGAACGTAATCGTTCTCCCCTTTGTAAGTTTGCAAATCAATATCATGGCTTATTACCCCAACGGCATTAAAAGCCACTCCTATGTGTTGTTTGTTTAGCTGGCGCTGCAAAGCATGTACCGCGCCTAACCATGCGGTCATTGCAGGAAAGCCGATGGTAAACGGGCTAGAAAGCGCGTTAGCGTTATGTACCTTCATATGCGGTATGACCAGCAGCTTTTTTACTGCTCCTATCATCGTAAAAACTCCTTGTTATCGTGTACCACTTGCTTCATATGCTGGCGCTCTGCATAGCTGAGCGTAATGGCTTTATTACCCAGCGTTTTTTCATAGCCATGAAACATGAAATTGACGATGGCATCACAAATTTCATCTAACCAACTGTCGGTTTCCAAGCGCTGTTGTTCATGCTCTGGGCATAACCACACACGCTGTGCTTGAGCTAGACCACTACTGGTTGCCACATATTGCTGCACAGCCACTTCTCTTATCAGGTACATTTTTTCAATCACATGATCAATCACGCTTTGATATAGCTCGTCGCGTTTTGCTCTGGTATGCATATTGTTAAAATGCTCGCTAGGTAAGCGATACAACACATCGAGCGCTTTAAACTGCGTTTGGCAATGGCGATAGCGTACTACTTGAGCAAAAAAGTCACTGCGTGGAAAATGAATATCTCGGCGCTGTAGTTTAGGCGGCATACTCATCAATAAATGCGCTTTACCGCCATTTTGGTTGTTTAACACGCTGATGTTTTGCGGCTTTGTGCCGCCATAACCAATGGTAGTAAGGTTGCTAACTTCGCAATGAGTGGGGTGCGCTAAATTGGCTTTACGCTGCTCTCTGGCCAGCTTTATCTCATCGCCAAAACGCATCGTATCTAAGCGCTTTCTCAGCGCAAATAAAATACCAGACGCAGTTAGTAGCGATAGTTGGTGATAACTTACATCATCACTATTTTTGGCAGTAAGTGGAAAGTAAACTTGTTTTATTTTTGAACTTGTAACGACGTCTTTACTTGGGGCGGTCATGGCTAAAAAGCCCTCTTTTAGTGCTTCGTAGTCAGAGGCTTCATGCATGGGAGTGGTTCTAAACAAGCGCTGTGCTAAGTCAGTGTCTTGCTCAAGGTGTTGTAATAAGGTTTGCCCGTCTTCTAGCACTAGGGTTAAAAACTTATAAACATCTAGCGCCGCCGCATTACCTAACGAATCGGCTACTACCTCTACATTTCCTGAGCGTAAAAAGCCATCATTACTTGCTTCACTTTTGGCGATAATCGAGCTGACATAGCCATTTTTGTTTTTTCGTGCACTGGGGTGACTAAAGGTGCATGGGTGGGTAGAGATAGAGATCTGCCCTGCTCTTTTTGCCGCATTAGGTAACCAGTTTTGCAAACTAAATACCGATTCGCATTCCATATGCGTTTGTTGTATCTCGTCACCTGACATTGACGCTTTTGTGTTTTTTTTAAGCCATGCGGCTTTTCTTTCTTCAAAAAACGCATCAACTGCTTTATCAATCATCGTTCCCTCCTAAAGTATTTTGTCATAACAAGCGTGTGTAATGTGTTCACTCAACCTTCACCAGCCCAAGTTGGTCGTTATATGCATAGCGTTTGTTTTCATTAAATGGAAAGCTCAGCTCACCGTATTTAAGCGATATAACCCGCTGAGTCAGCGGGCTTTGTTCATGTGCATGACAATCAGCCAGCTCAGCGCAGGCTTGGTCAAAGTCTCTGACTAACCATAGTCGTTGAAGCTGGTGCGCGCTCAACGCTATGCGTTTTATATTAAGGATTTCTTCTCTGTCGATGGCTCGGCCTTGGGGGTCTTTTTCACAAAACCGGCTACGCTGCTGGTATTGATCAAACACCAAATAGGTTTTTACATTGGGTGCCCCTTTTCGAAAGGGGGTGAGTGCTTGCGGTAATGCCGTTAAAAACCAGTGGTGTTCAAGATAACCTTGCAAAGTACCAGGCCCCCGCGCCCCCGAACTGGTTGATTTGTAATAAGCCAAGGCGTGCAGCGTTACCACATGTTCCAGCTCCGCAAGGCTTTGCGCTTGGGTCAAGTTTTCAACATAGCCTACATTGATATGTTTAGGTTTACAGATCCGTGCGCTGGCATCTAAACGCTCGGCTATCTGTTTAATATCAATTAGCAGTGTTAAATCATGGCTTTTTAAGCGACAGCTTTTTTCAAACCCCGGACTAACAAAGGCTTTTAAACCATCAACATGGGCGTTTTTAATGGCTTTATAGTTGTATTGCAGCAAAGCAACGTTGGGGCTTTCGACCGCTGTTTTACGATGCCTACGTACGCGCCCTGCAAGTTGAATGATTGAACGATACGATGATGGCTCTATCACCGCCCAATCAAAGTCATGGTCGCGCCCTACTTCTTCAACGGGTGTGGCAACCAATACGAAAATAAGGTTTTTAACTTGGTTTTGTTGGCTTGATAGCTTATTTAAATGTTCACGTATGAGTGTATTTTGTAGCGCTTTGGGCTGTTCGTTGGCACTTTCTTTACGCTTTAACACTTGGTCTAAATGCTGCTCTTGTATTGAACGCAGTAGCAGTGTTTGTTGGCTGTGGTAAGGCATTACCCTAACTGCAATGTCATCGGGCCAATCATACGACAGTAAAAACTGAGCCAGCGCCACACAGGGTTTAATGTTTGCAACACGCACCACCCCAAACGACACGTTGAGCTTAGTGTTTTCATCCACAAAATGATGATCATCGTGCTTTGCTAAAATGCTTTTGGCAATAACGCTAAAGTAGGCTGATTGCTTTGTTTGCTCACCTTCAACTTGTAGAGCCGGCACTTGCTTTTTATCATATATCGCCTCACAAAGGCTGATATCGGCTTTTCTTAAAATAGGTTGCTGTGCCAGTTTGCCTTGGCGTTTTTGAATAAACTCGTCGTGTTTTGCACGGTACTGCAATATAGCGCACTCTAGTGAACTCGCACGATTGGTATCAAGATGTGTATTAAACTCATCTATCCAAGCACACCCTATGTGTTCGCTCGCACTGCGGGTGGCACAATACAACTGCCAACCATCGCGATATGCTTTAAAGTAACCCTCGGCCAGTGATGGGGGAATGGTAGCGGAGGAGAGCATCACTTTTCGCCCCAGCATACCTGCAAGATGGATCAGCCTGCCGATCGCAATTAAATCACCGTCTGTAAAATCATCTACCTCATCTATCACCAAGTCAGACGACATTAACCGTAAAGAAGGTAATATGTATTTACCACCGCGGGTTGTTTCAATTGCGCTGATGATGTGGTCAATGGTGCAAGCAAGCACAGGGGCATATAAAAACTTCTTATCGCGCTCACTATTTAGCACGGTAGTGAGGTTTTCTTGCGGAATATCACATTCAAAATCAACATCTTCGTCTAATAGCGGCGCTTCAGATTCCGAGCCGGTTTGTTCAAAGTGACTGGTGTGCGCCGCAGTCTTATGTTTTTTATGTAACTCCATGACCGCTTTTGAACCGATCACAACCGCCAGCTGAGTGTTGTCTAACCCTACCCTTTGCGCGTATTCATCACCCGTTTGTAGAGTTAACGTGCGCAGGCCCAAAGCCAAAATATAACGAAGGCTTTTGCTATCGTCCGACAGGGCGCGCATAACTTTGGCATTAGCAAATGTTTTACCACAGCCTGTACTTGCCATGTTGAGGGCAAAAAAGCCAAACCTTTTGTGCTCTTTTTCAGCTTGCAAAGCACGCCATTGACTAATTTGAGCAACGGCTTTGTCTTGCCATTTATAGTCTTTCGGACTTGGCTTTCTTAAGCTTTCTATGTCTGTTGCCTGAGGTAGTTCACTCTCGAACGCAGGTAATAAGTGCGCCGCTTGGGTGGCATAACGCGCCACCCCCACTAAATGTTCATCCAACTTTTGTTTTAACTGCTTGGTTGCTCTGTCAGTATTTGCGAACAAGCCCGTGGTGTTTTGCCATTTTTTATCTGCTTGTTGAGATGAATAATAATGATCGCCCAACATTAAACACAGCCGAGCATGATGCACTAGCACCCGATAGCCGCCCGTTTCTATCGCTTTTATAGCAAGCGCTTGATAATCAAGTAAACTTGACGACCAGCGTTTAACTCGACTAAGCCACGGCTTGGAGTTACTCATTAAGCCATTGGGAAATTCAAAGCACTGCCCTAAGCGCTTTTCAAATTCCTGTTTGTTATAGCTATTTTCATAGCCCCACTGCTGCGTGATTTTAGCAAGCATGTCATCAAGCGACTTAGCTGTTTCTGATTTATAATCATCAGGCGAACCTTGCTTTGGCAAAGGTAAGCGATGATGAGATACCACCAACCATGCAACAAGCTTTGCAATAGGTGGTAATTGCGCCATTGGCCTAAGTGGGCTTTGCTTAATCGCAGCCTGAACTTTTTGTTCATTAATATCGCCACGACTTAACGCCTGCAACCATGCTTTATCTGAATGCTCACTTGTTGAGTCAATAAAGCCGCGTAGTAACAATAGTGAGATCCATTCATGGCGTATTGGGTCGCCTTTAAACTGGTTTGGGTTATTCGGCTGTAATTTACTTTGAAACAGCTCAGTGGCCTTGCCCCAATCATGCAACAATGCAGCAATCCCAACCAAACCTTTAATCAAAGGCAAAAAGTGCCAATCGCTTTCAATTTCACTGTTAAGTAGGTTCCGCCTTGTCCAATTCACCGGCACCACCCCCTCAAGATTAAATTTATTACGATTGCCCACTACCCACAATAACTGACTTCTAGAACGTGAGCGTATCCAATGACAACTCACCGCTGTACTGCGGCTGGCGGTTTTGCGCAGCATTTTTTTAACTGTGAGTAAGCCATCTTCGGTGATCAAGGTTTGCCATGTATTATCGCCTATGCGGTTAGCAAACGCGTCTAACACTCGCCGCGTTTTTTTGAGGGCGTTTTTTTCGCACTGAGAGACAAACGTCACCATCATAAGTTATTTGCCTCAATGTGCTCTTTTGAGTGTGCTTGCAGTGCAATTTGCTTTACCGTATCAAACATGTAATCCAGCGCTTTATGATCAGTAAATGCTTGGAGTACTTGCTGACGAAATTCTTGCTCTGTGGCGTTTTCTTTTGCGCACACAAATGCCCACGGCAGCACCAGCGCGTCTTTAATTAAATCTGCCACATCGAACACCAAAGCCCCTCGGCGAGTTTTGCCGTGCATGACCGCAAATCCATGTGGAATGCCCAGCACCCACAAGCAACTGGCTGCAAGTCCATAAGCTAAGTAGTTACCATGATTTAAGAAGTCATTGGCTTTGTCGGTACTTTGATGCTGACGGGTAAAACCTTTAACGCCGGTATTATTGGCAGCGTATTTGTAAAGCACCTTGGTTAGTTGGGCTTCGGTAAGTAATAATTCTGATGGTTTGCTCGCTTCATCGGTGCGTTTGTGAAACGTACTCAGTGCATTTTGAATTGCATCGTGATGAAACTCGAACCCTTCAAGTTTCAACTCTCGGTCTTTGCTCCACACTTTTTCGAGATAGTGAATACGAGCATGTTGAAATGTTTTGGCCGCCTCTAACCGCTTTACATCATCAAACCAAAATTGCAGCCAACCGTGTAAATACTCGGTAGGCCGGTATTCGCTTTGTGGCGTAAACCACTCTACCTCACAGGCCATATGCAACGGTGTGCCACCGCCGCCACAAAACCCCACCAGCACACCTGCTTGGGCAAGCATTCGCATGGCAGCTTGGGTAATAGAGGTGCCATTACCCAACATTAAAACCGTGCTGTTTGCGATGGGAATATTAAAATACTGGTTTTCGTGTTTCGCTTCTGTGAGGTATAAAACACGGCCATCTTTTTGCATTACTCGGCAATGCTCTAAGTAATACATGTTGGCACGCTTTGAGTGCAAAATGGTTTTCAGATCGGTTGGGCTTAACTCTTCCATGCTCGCCTTGTACCTGATATTTACATACGATTAACTTCCAGACTAAAACGCAAATTCGGCAAATACAATAAAAATAGATGAGTTATTGAAGTTTTATTGCTTTAGCGCAAATTTTAGATATAAAGTGACAGAGCGCATTTATTTACACCGAACATCATTGTCTTATGCTTGTGTAGTATTTATAAACACCACCATACTAGCGCTCGGTAAGATCCTGACCTTCGTCAGGAAGACGGGCGTAAGTCTGAGCCGCTTTTGCCTCTCAGTTCTTGCCAAAGCTCACTGTAACCCCCCTTTACACCTATCTGTCCACGCTTCCTGCACATCAGTTAAGCCAAAGGTAAATACACATCGGTGCGTAAATCGCATTCGTCTACTTCGTGTATAAGGTTTAAATACTCAAAAAATACAGGGTGATCACCAAGTTGCTCTTGGCTTTGCGGTAGCCATTGTTCATACAACGCATAAATGGTTTTTTCTAAAGTGTCATGACTGCCAAAGTGGGTGGCTTTTGCGCAGCGCATAGCGGGTATGGCACCCGCTTTTACAGAAAACTCGTTGTCTGGTACCGAGGTCATGTTTTGCTGCAATGAGCCGCATATTTTAAATTCAAAATCGTCTTCTTTCATAGTACTTGGGTCACCATTAGGAATACCAAATGTACGGCAATGCGCTATGGGTGACCACTGACTTTGCTTTCGCCAGGCAACAAACTGGCCTGCACTTTCGTACACTCGTTGAGGATTTCCGTGATGAGTTAAATATGCAATGGGGGTATGCGCAAACTCGACGATAGATACTGCTATCGCGTCATTATTACTAGGCAAAGTAAATTCATAAAGTCGATACCAATTTGGCCAGTCTGGGCTTTGCCTAAACTGACTTGGGGTTTGCGAAAAGGTACGTTTAAACGCTCGTGAGAACGCTTCGCTACTATCAAATTGTGCCGTAAGCGCAATATCAATAATCTTCATATCAAGTTCAAATGCCAATTGAAAAGAGGCACGCTTTAAGCGTGCAAGCTGTAAATACTTGATCACGCTCACACCCGTATACGCTAAAAATACCCGATGAAAATGATATCGTGACAAGGCGGCCACCTCACTAAGTTGCGCTAGGTCTAGCTGCCCCTCAAGGTTATGTTGAATGAAATCACATACGCGTTTAATGCGATTTTCTAACGACTCTTTACACACAATGTGCCCTGCTCATCATTTTTAAAAACCTTATTATGAGAGGATCGCAATCGAATGTCTTGATTGAAATTGCGAAAAGCACGCCCTCCCAACCAATCATTCTTAAAATAAGAATAAATCAAACAAAATTTACTAATTTTATTTCACAAAAAAGAACATAAACTAGCCCTATCAGTCATCCATTGCTGACTTACAACTTACTTATTGAGGAACGACTATGAACATGATCAACCCATTTGCAAACAACACTCTTTTTGCTAACGCAGCAGTACTAATAGCGCGCTTTGGTTTATCGGCTATTTTCATCTTGGCAGGTTTAAACAAAATTCAATACTTTGATGGCAACGCACAATACATGGCATCCGCCGGATTGCCCGCAGAGCTGTTACCACTGGTGATTGCTTTTGAGCTGATTGGCGGCTTATTTATTCTGACAGGCCTACTCAGCCGTATCACTGCCTTAGCATTTGCTGGCTTTAGCGTTGTCAGCGCACTGTTATTTCATGCTGATTTAAACGACCAAATACAGTTTATAATGTTCTTCAAAAACATTGCTATGGCAGGCGGGTTCTTAATGCTTACAGCACATGGCGCGGGTCAGTGGAGTATCGACCAAGTCATTAACCAAAAAACCAATGCCCTTAAAAAAGCTGTATAAGATAGCACTCACAGCAAAGGCGTTACACATGCTTGAATTGGCTCGTATAGGTAGCGAGCCACTTTTAAGATATCTCTAGTACGTATACTCATATATGGGTTGTTGATTTTAAGAACCTGGCGCTTAGGTAGCTCACTATTTACCAACGCATTCGCAATAATTGGGTTTGCTAACCAGCGCTTTTCAAAACTGCCATCATCTATGGCTTTTTCTAACCCGTAGGTTAAGCGCTTTCTTAATCTATGATTGTTTTTATTGACAAAAAAGTACATAGCAGTTGGGTAGCAAAGCGCAAAATTACGTTCAACAAGTAGGTCTGCTCTATCAGTAATTTCTCCCCAAGGCTCATGCACTGCTCTTGGGAACAAATCAAAGCGCTTTTGTTCAAGCATACTATGTAAGCGCGAGCCATCACTCGTGGCAACATCAAAGTCGTTTCGCTCATATATTTGTGTATCAGGCCAGTCAATACCACTACCCAACGAATACTGCCTTAATGTTTGTACATTATTGATTGCTGCAAACTGCTGTTCGTTGTCTTTGTGGATCAAAAACAACCTTGCGCCCATCAAACCACGTAATAGCGGGATATATACCGTACCAAGTTGTTGTTCGCGTTCAATCGAGGTTACACTCCAGTGCACATCTAGTAGGTCTTTATTAGCCAGTAAGTCGAGGGTTCGCCCTTGCGGTGCTTCATCAAGGGAAAGTGAAATAAGCTGATAATCACCGTATTTGTCAGCACTTTTTTCTAGCGCCAGCTGTAAAATAGAGAGGTAATAAGCTTGTTTTGGGTCATTCATGTGCTGAGCAATATTGTAACGTACCCTATCCATGGCTTTTACGGTAAAACAAATCAAGCTAATAAAAACATAACTTAATAAAATGACGTAACGCACCAAAGCCCCTCACCTAAATCAAGAGTGTTTAAACCAATTGCAGTGGGCGCAACTTTACCGTGAATGTCAGGCAATCGCTACCCTATTTCGCAAGACACAAAATAAACACGCCAGTCTTAATTTTGGGATCAATCTCATTATTAATCCCATTTTTGGGATTACACACAACCGGAATAAAAATACAACCTATATTTCAGTAGCTTACACGTTGGCATACTGCCTGCTATCTAAAGCCTAATATCAAGCATTTATTAGGAGCTTTAATGGACATTGCAGTATCAGCAAAAAAATCCACGTCTTTTCGTAAGTACGTTATCGCAAGCATTGCAATCACCATAATACTGATTGGCGCATATCAAGCCTGGCAATTCAGCCGCGCTGAACTCACTCTTAATGCCAATTCATTAGTGATAAGCCAAGTACAAAAAGGCAGCTTTACTGTTACGGTTAGAGGCAACGGTGTACTTGTGCCCGAAAAAGTCCAGTGGCTATCAGCCAGTGGCGATGCCAAAGTCGAAGCTCTGCTATACAAGCCCGGTCAGCAAGTGAGTAAAGGCGATGAGATTGTTCGCCTGAAAAACCCTCGCTTAGAGCAAGAGCTTGCAGAAGCCAAATGGGAATTATCAGCACTAGAAGCCGAACACAAAGCCAGTGACTTAGCTGAGCAAGCCGCCATCGCAAAGCAACGCTCAGATATGCTCAACGCCAAAATGGCATTGGCAGGTGCAGAGCATGAGTACTTGGCACACCAAGAATTAATCGCCACCGGCGCGGTGTCTAAACTAGATTTTCAGCGCGCTAAAATAGCACTTGAGCAAGCACAGCAAGCGCTGAGCTCTGCACAATTACAAATGGACGAATCATCTAAGAGCCTAAAAGCGCAACAGCAAGCCCGTTTTGCACGACTCAACCAGTTAAAAAACCGCGTGATGCGCATTGAAACGCAAGTGAATGACCTTACTGTACGGGCCTCTATTGATAGCATTATTCTCGCTCTACCGATTGAGGTTGGCCAGCACGTTAACATGGGGAGCAACATTGCTAAGCTTGCAAACCAAGAAGCTTTGATTGCTGAACTACAAGTACCCGAAATACAGATCCAGCAAATTGCGGTGGGGCAAAAGGTCACGATTGATACCCAAAACAATCAAGTGCTAGGCCACGTAACTCGTATCGATCCAGAGGTTGTACAAGGCAATGTCCAAGTGGATGTGGCGTTTTTAGAGCCGTTACCCAGTGACGCACGCCCAGCGCTCAGCGTAAACGGTGAGATCACCATTGCTGAACTTAGTGACACTTTATATGTGTCACGCCCTCTGTTTTCTCAAAGCCAGACTCAATCCAGTATTTACAAACTAAGCTCAGATGGTTTAATGGCTGAGCGCACACCAGTACAGCTGGGTTTAGGGTCTGTTAGTTATGTACAAATCATCCAAGGGCTTCAAGAAGGCGACCAGATCATCACCTCTGATCCAAGCCGCTTTGAAAGCTTCACTCAATTTAGAATTAATTAGGAAAGCATCATGACTCAATGTGTTTTACAACTAAAAAACCTAAGCAAAGTATTTTATTCTGACGACCTAGAAACCCACGCGCTGAACAACATATCTTTGCAAGTATTCAAACAAGAATATATCGCGATTTCGGGTCCATCTGGCTCAGGAAAGTCAACCCTATTATCGTTGCTTGGCTTACTCGATATTCCTACATCAGGCAGTTATCAGCTGGCAGGTCATGAGGTAAGCAACTTAAGCAAAGCGCAGCGGGCTGAGATCAGAAATAAGCAAATCGGGTTTATTTTTCAGTCGTTCAATTTAATTAGTGATTTAGACGTTATGGAAAACGTAGAGTTACCACTCACTTACCGCAAGGACCTAAATAAATCGCAAGTTAAACAAATGGCAGCTGAGGCGCTAGCTAAGGTTAATATGAGCCATAGAGTAAACCACTACCCTTCTCAGCTCTCTGGTGGTCAGCAACAGCGGGTCGCTATTGCGCGGGCAATTGCAGGCGCACCAAGCTTAATTTTAGCCGATGAGCCTACCGGTAACCTTGACTCTAAAAATGCCCATGATGTGCTGGCGTTACTTGACCAGCTGCACCGCGAAGGCGCAACTATTTGTATGGTGACACACGACCCGCGTTCTGCAGAGCGTGCACAACGTAATATTGAAGTGCTCGATGGTCGCATTATTTCTGATCACAAAACCCAAAGCGCTAAAGCAAACGATGCTGAAGCCGTCAACGCATAAGGGCACAGTTATGAGTATTCACAACGATATAAAGTATGCCATGCGCTTGTTAGCTAAAAAGCCAAGCTTTAGTGCACTAACCGTGTTCGTGATGGCCACAGGCATTGGCTTAAGTGTTTATTTATTCTCATTTATGAACACCATGTTATTTAAGCCTCTGCCATTTGCAGACGGTGAACATATTATTGAGTTCACAACCTCACTTAATGGCAAGCGTAATTTTGGCGATTTTAATCTACATGACTTTGCACAGATCCAAGCAGATCTAACTAGCGCCAGCGAATTTAGCGTATTTAGAAACACGGTCGTTAGTGTGTCAGGCAGGGACGGCGCTCGCAGATACAATGCGACTGATGCCAGAGCCAATATATTTTCGCTCACCCGCACCACACCGCTGCTTGGCAGAACATTTAGTAGTGATGAAGACAAAGTTGGCGGTGAAAATGTCACGGTTATTGGCTACGACTTGTGGCAAAACCACTTTGGCGGCCAAGAAGATGTGCTATCAAAAAGCGTTAAAATAAATGGTCAAAACCACCGCGTGATTGGGGTGATGCCAGAAGGTTATTATTTTCCACGTCGTGCTCAGCTATGGCGCCCGCTCAAAGACAATATCCAACAAGTCACCAGAGAACAAAATAGCCAAGTAACTGGCTTAGCGCATAGAAAGCCCGGTGTTAGCCTAGAGCAAATTGACCAAGAGCTTAACTTAATCATGCAGCGCCTCGCTGAACGCTACCCCAAAACGAACGCAGGAATAGGCGCATATGCCTTAACCATGCATATGTCTACTGCCGATGGCGGTATGCCTGTAGTGTATATTATGCACTTAGCTGCGGTGTTAATTCTGATATTGGCGTCAGTTAATGTCGGCAACCTACTTCTATCTAGAGCTGTCGAGCGCTCGCAAGAAACCGCTATCAGAGTGGCCTTAGGCGCCCCCACAGGACGCCTGTTAAGCCAACTATTATGGGAAAGTATATTTATCTGTGGTTTGGGCGGCCTAATTGGCCTATTGGTCTTAGGCTGGGGGCTTGAACTAACACAAACCATTACCAACCAATTTTTTACTGACAGACCACCGTTTTGGTGGGACTTTGGCATTGACGCCTACACATTAAAAATCTTTTTTGCCTTTTTGCTTGGTACCATTTTTGTTACTGGCTTTTTACCCGCATGGCGTAACATCAATGGCGACTTTAATGCGGTACTGCGCGATGGCACCCGAGGTGCACTTGGCAAGAACGCGGGTAAGCTCAACAAAGCCTTAGTTGTGGGCGAGGTCTTTTTATCTATCACTATTTTAATCGTTGCAGCGGTCATGATCACCGCAAGTTTTAAAGCGACTTACGCAGACTATGGCGTGAACACCACTAACAAAATTGTCGGGCAAGTTACGCTGCCTTCAGAGCAATTCAAAACAGATGAGCAAAAAGCGCAATTTGTACACGCACTAAATGCACAATTAGTCAGTCAAAACGTATTACAAAATAGTGTGATTATGTCTCGACTGCCGGGCTTTAGCGATACACAAAAAGCCATTGCTGTTGCAGGCCAAGAGTATGCTAAGCAGAACCTCGCAAGCTACCCGCGCGCCAATCAAATTGCTACTTTCCCAGGAGCTTTAAGCAAACTAGAAGCACAGCTAATTGATGGTCGCTTTTTTAACGATGCCGACAACAAAGCCAACATCCACAATGTCATTGTAACGGATAGCTTTGTGGAGCAACATATGAATGGAGGCTCTGCTGTTGGGCAAAGAATACAGTTTATTAACGAAGACAGCACTAAAGGCCCATGGTATACCATTATTGGTGTTACCAAGCATGTGATACAAAATACGCCTAACAGAGATAAACAAGTTAAATTGCCGTCTGTTTATGTGCCGTTTGCACAAACACCTCGTTCATCAATATTTATCGCTGCTGATATCAATAGTGAGCTGGCAACAGCCAAGACAGCACTGACCAACACAATTAAAGAAGTTGCACCTGACTTACCTATTTATAATATCGACCTGTATGATGCACGCTTAACACAGCGAGTAGCACCGCTTACGTTTGTAGGCGGCGTATTAATGCTATTTGGGCTTGCCTCTTTCTTATTAGCTGCCAGCGGTATTTACGGGGTAATGGCCAATACGATTTCTCAGCGAACACAAGAAATTGGTGTAAAACGAGCGTTGGGCGCAAGCGAGCAGAAGATAACCACCGAGTTTCTTATCTCTGGCACTAAACAACTATTACTAGGCGCCGTGCCAGGACTTGGTATTGGCTTAGCCCTTGGGTATGCAATGTCGGTACCCATTGGTGTAGAGTTTACTGATGTAGCGGTTGCTGCGGTGGTACTGACCGTATTGCTTAGTGCAGTCGTTTTATTAGCCACGTATTTACCCACCAAGCGAGCAGTAGAACATGAACCCGCTTACGCGCTACACAGTCAATAATACCTATTAAAACAAGCTTAGGTTACTCGGGCAAAGCATAGTTTTTATCTTTACTATGCTTTGTCGTACACTAACCTCACTTAATCGTGCGATAACAAATGTTTATGAGCGACCCAATATTAATCATTGATGATGATGAAGGCATAAGACATGCGCTAAGCCTATTGCTGCTAGAGGAAGGCTATACGAGCCTACAAGCCAGCGGCCCAACAGAGGCTAAGCAGCTGCTTAAAGACCATATCATTAGTTTAGTGATCACCGATCTCAACTTTACCCAAGATACCACATCTGCCGAAGAGGGCCTCGCCCTTATCCAGCAAGTACGAGCCGAAGATGAGCAACTGCCTATTATTGCAATTACAGGTTGGGGCAGCATTGAAATAGCAGTTAAAGCAATGCAAGTGGGTGCCAACGACTTTGTACAGAAACCGTGGGAAAATGAGCGACTGATAAATATCATCCACACCCAACTACAATTGGCAAAAGCCAAGCAACGTACGCAAAAACTGGCTATTCATAACCAGTTGCTACAAAACGAATTGGGCTTTGTGTCTGGTTTAATTGCCCATTCAGAGCAAATTAAGCATGTACTTACAACATTATCTCAAGTCGCAAAAAGCGATGTGAGTGTATTACTCACAGGCGAAAATGGTACAGGAAAAAGCCTCTTCGCACGTTACTTACATGACCTTTCTAATCGAAAAAGCGAACAGTTAATAAGCATTAATATGGGCGCGGTCAGCGAGAGTTTGTTTGAAAGCGAAATGTTCGGCCATGTAAAGGGGGCCTTTACAGATGCAAAATCTCAACGCATTGGGCGTTTTGAATTGGCCGATGAAGGAACACTATTTTTAGATGAAATAGCCAATACCCCCTACTCTCAACAAGCCAAGCTATTGAGAGTTTTAGAAGAAAAACAATTTGAAAAGGTCGGTGCCAGCAAAACCCAATCTGTCGATGTGCGTTTGATCAGTGCCACTAATGCCGATCTTAACCATGCTGTTGCAACAGGCCTGTTTCGAAAAGACTTGCTCTATCGAATTAATACCGTACAAATACATATTCCGCCTTTGCGCGAACGTTTGGCCGACATTTTGCCATTAGCACATTATTTTTTGCAGCGTGCCGTTGAGAAGTATGCCGCACAGGGGCGTATTTTAACTGCTCAAGCACAACAAGCTTTGCAGCAGTATCACTGGCCGGGTAACGTCAGAGAACTTGGTCATATAATGGAGCGTGCACATATTCTCGCTCCAACCGAACACATTGATGTTGAGCACCTAAACTTAACGCCAATACAGCAAGTACAAGCAACAGGCAGTCATGCACAAACGGATAACGGCCCGTTACTCACGCTAAGCGAAGTAGAGCAGCAAACTTTGGCACAACGACTCGCTCATTTTGACGGTGACGCAGTCAGTGCTGCGCAATCACTTGGCTTAAGTCGCAGTACGTTTTATCGTCGCTTAAACAAAGCGATTAAATAATCATAGTGGAGATCATCTATGCCTAAACACACTCCCTATGAAAAACAGCTGAGTATCATTTATTTAGCAACAGCCCTACCACTGCTGTTAATACTAATCATCACCATGCTTTATAATCAGGTTTCTGTGTGGCTAGTTGCATTATGTGCATTACTTGGCTCTATTGTTATTACTTGGAGCAGCATACGCATAAAGCAAAAAGTGGTTTATCAACTACGCACTCAAACCAACTTAATTGAAGCATTAGCGCAAGGAGATTACACCTTAAGGGCACGTGTTGGGCGACATGAGGAAGAGCTGACGCCACTGTTTAATGCTATTAATCGCCTAGCTCAGCGGCTCAGTACACAACGTTGGCAATCGGCAGAATCTCAGCAACTGGTACAAACGGTGTTAGAGCACATTGATGTAGCTATTTTGGCTATCGATGAAAAACAGCAAATTGCCCTATTCAACCGCGCAGCAAAAAAGCTGTTTTCGCTAAATACAAACAATTTACCTAACGCTTTGCCTAAAGAACTACTGGTAGTTAATGAGCTCAGTGAGGGTCAAAGTAAAGTCATTGAACTACCCATTGCTTTGCAAACTAAGCGTTACAACTTACACGTAGCACAATACTTAAGTGATGGAAAAACCTATAAGCTAGTGTTTATAACCGATGTTCATTCGTTGCTGCGCAGCGAAGAGCGACACGCATGGCAGCGACTTATTAAAGTGATGAGTCATGAGATCAACAACTCTCTATCACCTATCGCATCGATAGCGCAAACTCTGACGAAGATAATCAATAAACAAGCTGACTTAGCGCTCAAAAGTAGCATCGCTGAAAACCTCACCTTTATTCACAAACGAGCCAGCGACTTGGGCAATTTCATCGAAAGTTATCATCAACTCGCAAGATTGCCCGAACCAAAGTGTCAGGCTCATTCGCTCAAAAAGCTTATATCAAACTGCCAAAAACCATTTAATGACTGCGTATTTAACATAATAAAAAAAGATGACGTATATTTGCATATTGACGCGTCGCAATTTGAGCAGCTTTTGATCAACCTATTCAAAAACGCGCGAGAGGCTTGTGAGCAACTCAACCAGGCTTGCCATATCGATATTGACTGGCAAATAAACGCAGAGCAAATAAGAGTAAATATTTATGATAACGGCACTGGGATTAATAACAGTGACAACCTATTTGTTCCTTTTTATAGTACCAAACAGCAAGGTTCAGGCATCGGATTAGTCTTATGCCAGCAAATCGCAGAAGCCCATCATGGTCGGTTATCCTTACACAATAGAACCGGACAAGCAGGGTGTTGTGCTCAGCTCGACCTGCCCTATACGTCAGGTTAAGTAAAGATCATCGCCTTTGGTTATCAATCACCTGCTGTTAATGCTAAATTAGCCACCATAACGAGAATAACGATTCATTTTTTTATGACGCTTTGTAGGCTTATTAAACCATTAGGTATCTTTTTTGCTATGACCATGAGTACCCCTTCAACTGCTATCACACAACCGGACCTACCTATTGAGGTACAGCTAGGGCAAAAATTAATGCTCGATTTTCGCTATTTTTGCAGCCATGGGCAGAGCAAAACTTGTCGCACACCAATGACCCATTTACCCAAGCAACTTGCCAAAGTGATTAGCGATCACCATATAGGCGGCGTTATTCTTTTCTCAGAAAATACGCATGACGCAGAGCAAATAGTAAACTTAACCAACCAACTGCAAGCGGCAGCGCAACAATCTAAGTACCCTCAGCCACTTTTTATAGCAATAGACCAAGAAGGTGGCCGTGTAGCACGTATTAACCGCGAACAAGCTACATCATTTACCGGTAATATGAGCATTGGGGCCACTTATGCAAAACACGGTACACATTATGCCAGCGCAGTTGCTCAAGTTATCGGCAAAGAGCTTGCAAGCTTAGGTATAAACGTAAATTTTGCACCCACTGTTGATGTCAACATGAACGCTGAGAACCCGGTGATCAATGTGCGCTCATTTTCAGAAAACCCCGAGGTTGTTGCCAAGCTAGGTGCTGCACAGGTTAAAGCATTTGAGCAACAAGGTGTTATTTCAGCACTCAAGCACTTTCCAGGGCACGGTGATACCCATGTCGATAGCCATACAGGCCTGCCAAGAGTGGCTCACGATGAACACACTATTTGGCAAAACGATTTAGCACCTTTTAAAACAGTGATTGATGAAAACCCGCCGGGTATGATCATGACTGCACATATCCAATATCCAGCGCTAGATAGTAGTACATTTGAAAATAAGCATGGCCAACAGATGCTAAAACCCGCCACGATGTCACGTACTATCATGCATGACTTGCTGCGCACGAAGCTTGGCTACCAGGGGGTCGTGATCACTGATGCATTAGACATGGCTGGTATCAGTCACTTTTTCGATAACACCTCAGCGGTGATTGAAACCTTTAACGCCGGTGTTGATATCGCTCTGATGCCCCTTGCGATACGCACACAAGACGACATCAAACACTTAGAGCAGCTGTTTAAGTCGCTCACGCTTGCCGTCCAAGATAACACCCTAAACCGTGATGAGATACGCGCATCAGCCAACAGAATAGTTGCACTAAAACAGCGTTACTTGCAAAACATCGCCCCAGCTTCAAGCGCTATTGCAAAAGCCACATTAGGTAACCCCGGACATCGAAAACTTGAAGCGGAGCTTGCATTGGCAGCCATTACGCAAGTTAAAAACGAAAAGCTATTACCCTTAGATATAAAAACCAACAATAAAATTCATTTGATTATGCCCGACATGCGCAAATGCGAAGCATTGCGCCAAGCGCTATCGACATTTAGTAAAGCCCCTTTACAGATCACCTGTAATAGCTTGCAAGGCTTTGATCCAAGCTTAGCTGCACAACAAATTTCAGAGGCAAGTGTAGTCATTGCAGGGCATGCAAGCCCACAGCAAAGCGCCGTAGAAATAGGCGGCATGGAAGACGCAGCCAAACTAGAAAAATTTGCTCTATCGGCTCAACAGCAACCAAAGGCGCTCAAAGAACTGCTAACTGTTGCTAAAAAGCACAATAAGGCAACCGTATTTATCAGCTTACGCGCTCCATATGAAATTAAGCAATTTGAATCCTTAAGCGATGCGGTATTGGCAAGCTATGCTTATAACATTGATGTTGAAACTGATGAGCAAGTTACAGGGCCTGCTTTTACAGCTCTGGCAAAAGTAATTTTGGGCTTGGCACCAGCAAACGGCACTTTACCTGTAACCATAAAATAGGACTCGTTATGCTATTAAACTGTGATTTGGGAGAAAGCTTTGGCGCTTGGAAAATGGGCCTAGATGAACAAGCTATGGCAGTGATCGACTGTGCCAATATTGCCTGTGGGTTTCATGCAGGCGACCCCTGCGTAATTGCCAAAACTTTAAAATTGGCCAAACAGCACCAAGTGATGATTGGTGCACACCCCAGTTATCCAGACTTACAAGGGTTTGGCCGCCGCTCTATGAAAATGAATGCAACAGAATTAACTGATACACTGCATTATCAAATTTCAGCACTCGATGGCATGGCACAATGCCAAGACTTAACGCTTTCATATGTTAAACCTCATGGCGCTCTGTACAATGATATGATGGCCGACGAATCACTACTAAAAATAGTGATCCAGGCAATTGCGAGCTACCCCAAAGACTTGAAGTTGATGGTACTCGCTACGGCTCGCCAGCAAGCCCATCAAGCTCTTGCTGATGAATTTGGTGTCTCGCTTATGTTTGAAGCGTTTGCTGACAGGCTTTACACCGATAATGGCATGCTCACACCACGCTCTCAAGCTAACGCTGTACATGATAAAACAGCACTTATGGCACAAGTTAAGCAATTGGCACTGCAAGGCTGTGTTACTACTGAGTCAGGCAAACAACTCGCGTTGCGCGCTGATACGCTATGCGTGCATGGCGACAACGAAGCAAGTATCGCGCAAATTCAAGAGATCAGTATTTTACTAACTCAATCTAGTTAATGTACCCTTAGTCACTAACAACCGTGCGATCGCCATGACTTGGTGGCGTAGAAATAACCAGCATAGTTAGCACCTCATTGCTGATGTTTTTTAATTGATGCGGGGTGTTAGCGCTCACATGTACGCCCTGCCCGCTGCGCAGTGTTAATATTTCACCATCAACGTCTAAGCACGCTTCGCCTTCAAGTATATAAAAAAACTGTTGTGCAAAATGATGAAAGTGTTTGACCTCTTGCGCCCCTGCAGGTACACGCTCTTGGATCACGCTTAATGCGTCAGTTGCCACTAAGTGCCAGCCATCACACACCTCACCCCAAGTATAATGCTTGGCGTTTTCTGTACTTACCACATGACTCATGACTTGGCTCCTATAGATCAAAAAGCCGAGCTAATTGCCCGGCTTTATTATCAACACGTACTCGCGACTAGTTTTTAACAATCGCATTATGATAAATGTTTTGCACATCATCACAGTCTTCAAGCATACCCATAAACTTCTCAAAGTTGGCGATGTCGTCTGGATCCGTGATTTCGATGTGTGTCTGAGGCACAAAAGTGATTTCATCCACTTCAAAGTTAATACCATCAAACGCTTCTGTAAGTGCCGTTTTTGCTTTGTAGTACTCAGTGTGTGGTGCAAATACAGACACTTTACCGTCTTCTACTTCAACATCAGTCACATCCACATCAGCCATCATGAGCGCTTCTAATACCGCTTCATCATCATCGCCATCAAAACCTAAAATAGCGAAATGATCAAACATATGCGCAACACAACCAGGACTGCCAATTTTTGAGTCTGTTTTGGTAAACGGTAGACGCACATCTTTAATCGTACGATTTGGGTTATCAGTTAAGCAGTCAACGATCACCATACAATTACCCGGTCCATACCCTTCATAACGCGCAGCCGCATAGTCTTCACCTGCGCCGCCTGCCGCTTTTTCAACTGCTTTATCAATAACGTGTGCGGGTACTTGATCTTTTTTAGCTTTATCTATGAGGCGACGTAATGACAAATTTGTTTCAGGGTCAGGGCCGCCATTTTTAGCTACAACGTAAATTTCTTTACCATATTTTGAGTTAACTTTGGTTTTTGCCGCCGCCGTTTTTGCCATGGCGTTTTTGCGGACTTCAAATGCTCTGCCCATCTTAATTCTCGTTTTATAGATTAAATTGACGAGATTTTAACAAGACTCTCGTCATTGGGCTAGCGTTTGATGGGGATTGCCTATGCAAAGCTATGTAAACGCCTTGATAAGCTCCGGAAGCTCTTGAAAATGACGCAATATATGATGTGCTTGACTAGCATAGTGTGGCACCTCGTCTGGCGCATATAAACACGAGCGCATTTTGGCGTTATGTGCAGCTTGAATATCATACAAGTAATCACCAACGTACATACAATGTGCAGATGAAAATTGCCATTGCTTCGCAATATGCAAAAGAGCACTCGGATTTGGTTTTGCTGGTGCATCATCCCGTGTCAATAACAATGAAATGGGCAGGTTACATTGTGCTTGCTTTAGCTTAGCCGCGCGCCCAAAGTTTCGCGTCACAATAGCCATCGGAATTTGCATTTGTTCAAGCAGTTGCAAACTCTCAGCAACCCCCGGTAAAAGCTGTGCATTCTGTGCGTCTAACATCTCATGCTGATGAACAATATGCATGGCTTCTTGGCGCATATAAGGAGAGGGGAGCTGTGCGATAAAATCTAGTAAATCTTGGTCTTTGGGGCAACCTACTTGCGCTTTGATCAGTTGAAAGTCTAAATCTGAGCTGACTAAGGTGCCATCTAAATCGAAGATCACCCCTTTAATTGTTTGTTTGATCATAGCACTACTATATGAACACGCCTGTGCGTTTAATTGTAACATTATTATCCCTGCCATGAGTGGCGAATGTTGTTTAACCATAGGCGACTAAGCTTCATTGTGCAAAGTACTCAGAGACCATCGCAAGCCATAAAATATTTTTTAAATTGCGCAAGCAACAACAATGCTATTCATTATTGTAACTATAAAAGCGTCATATTATCTCGCAACTGTTGCGCAGGATCACGCCTCTGTTTATAACGTTATAAAATAATTTATATACATTATTGCATATTGGGCCTGACAAGCGGCAATAAAATGGCGTGCCAACCTGCATTTCTTGAAATTATTGTCTCTATTTTGTAAATAAATAAAAAAATCAAATTTTTTTGTTGATATTTATCTCAATTTGTCTTTAAAATCCCGCACTTTTTTATTTCGTGCAAAAATGTTCCAAAAAACTGGCCTCACTTTTGCTCGTATAAATGAACCCGTTTAGCAAGAAAAAATGTGGTGAGCAGTATGGATTTTTACATCCTAAAAAAGCAAGAAAAGCTTGTTGCCATTCCTGCGGATGAGCAAAATTGCAAAGAGTACTTAGACGATGGCTATTTTTACGTTGATAAAGTAGCAGCATGTAATGAAAAGTCAGCTTTAAAAAGGTTGCAGACAAAGCAAGTAAAAGCGTTTAGAACACCAGCATTATTGTTATTGCTTGTTTTGCCTATTATTCTTTTTGCTTGGATGCAAATAAGCCGTTAACCAAGCACTCTGACAATGATATATTAGCGTTTCTACCGTCAAGGAAACGCTGAATGAAAGTATTGCATACCTCTGATTGGCATTTAGGCCAACAGTTCTATGAGCATAGTCGTGCGCAAGAGCAGCAAATATTTCTAGATTGGCTTGCAAACACATGCAAAACACAAGCTATTGATTTACTTGTTGTTGCCGGTGACATATACCACACTGCAACCCCACCGGCTTATGCCGAACAGCAACTATATTCTTTCATCAAGCACGCCACGCAGCTTAGCCCTGATCTGCATATTGTCCTGATCGCAGGTAATCATGACTCAGCAAATCGCATCGAGACAGCAATGCCGCTTTTGCAACACTTCAACACCCATGTTGTTGGTCGTTTCGATAAGCATGCACCAGAAAAAGTGGTCAAATCGATAGCAACTAAAAATGGCAGTGCACATGTTGTCGCTATGCCATTTTTAAGAGCAGCTGATATCACTATCACGTCGGAGATCAGCTACCAACAGGCGGTATCCCTCGCATACCAGCAGGCTCTTGAACACGCGCTGCCATTATCTGAAAATGAACCACTGATATTAATGGGTCACCTCCATGCCAAAGGCGGTGATATATCTAGTGATTCAGAAAGAAACATCTCAATAGGCGGGTTTGAAGCAATTAATGCTAATGTTTTTAGCCAACAAGCTGATTATGTCGCCTTAGGGCATCTTCACAAGGCACAAGTTGTCGCCAAAAGTGAACACATTCGTTATAGCGGCACACCATTACCTATGTCATTTTCAGAAAAAAACTATCAGCATCAAGTATTAATCGCTGAGTTTTCTGGTAAACAACTCAACAGTGTAAAGCCCCTTTACGTTCCCAGATACCAACAACTTATTCTATTGCCTGAGCAGGGTGGGGCAGACTTAACAACATTGTGCGAACTTATTAATGAATTGAGTTTTGACGATGAAAAACCATCGAGTTATATCCGTCTGCGCTTGAACAGTAATGAAACAAGCAGCCAGTTTCGTACCGTAATTGACGAGGCACTCAATGACAAACCGCTTTTATTTTGTGGCATAGAGCGGGTAAGTGGGCAGACAAAAACCCATGATGACTACTTTGAAGATCTTGGCAAAATAGAACAATTGGACCCAATGGCACTGCTCAGCCTCGCTTTTTCTGAGCAAGTTGGCGAAGACGACCCAGTTCCTGAACAAGTAAAAGAATGCTTAGCCCAAGTTATTAATTCAATGGATGAAGAGACTCAGTTATGAAATTGCTTAGCCTGTCTATAAAAAACCTCGCATCGTTAACTCATGCTGATGTGGACTTTGAGTCACCGCCTCTCAGTCAAAGCGGTTTGTTTGCGATAACCGGTGATACTGGCGCTGGAAAGAGTACATTATTGGATGGGATCTGCTTAGCGCTATACGGCAAGACTGCAAGGCTGAAGAACGATTTAAAAAATACAGTCGCCTTTAATGGTGATGAAATAAAACTGAATGACCCACGAAACCTTTTGCGCCGTGGCAGCGCTCAAGGACAGGCTGAAGCAAAGTTTATAGGGCAAGATGGTGAACGCTATATTGCTCGTTGGAAAATAGAGCGCGCTCGAAAAAAAGCTGATGGCAAGCTTAAGCGAGCAGAGCATCTGCTAATTCGTTGCAGTGATGAGTCTGTACTCACTCAATCAAGCAGTGCAACAGTTAATAAAGTCGAGCAGTTGATTGGTTTAAGTTTCGAGCAGTTTACGCGAGCGGTATTGCTCGCTCAGCATGAGTTTGCTGCATTTTTGAAAGCCAGTGCGGATGAACGCGCACAATTACTTGAGTGTTTAACTGGCACCGACAAATTTAGCCGCCTTGGTCAGGCAATTTTTGAGCGTCACAAAGAAAAAAAATCAAAACTTGAACAAACAAAACAAAGTTTAGCCCACTATCAAATTCTAACTACTGAAGAACTTACTGCACTAAATATACAGTTAGAAAGCCTTGATAATGAACTCAAACAATTACAAACCCAGCGAGACCAATATCAACAAGATATGCAATGGCTCAATACCAATGAGCAACTGCAACAAAAACATGACCAATATCAACAGCTTTTACTTGAGATTAATACACAACTTGGTGCCCAAGCACCAGCTGTAGAGCAGGCTCAATTAGCCCAAGTTGTACAGCAAATAGCCGACAATAGGCAACAAGCGCAAATGCTAAATGCTCAGCATAGTCAGCTACAAGCACAGCATAGCGAACTGAGCAAACAAGACTATTCTCAACAAATTAGCGAACAACAAAATACGGTCGCTTCAGCACAAAGGGCTCAGCAAACCGCAACTGAGCAGCTAAAAGGGCAAGAGCCTAAGGTCAAACAAGTGCGGGCTTTAGATAATCAGCGCAGCGTTGCTCAGCAACAAGTTTCTGATAGCCAAAAACAAATAAAAGCAACGCAACAAACCGTAGAAGATAATCAAGCGCAACTGACAGATTTAACTGATCAACTTAGTAAAAATAAAGCACAGCAAGATGACATTCAAACACAGCTCGCGCAAAGCAGTAAGTTTGCAAGTGCTCATAAACACTGGTCACATCTAAACAGCATATTTGAGAATATAAAGGATTGTTCTGATCGCATTGAGCAGTATCAGCACCAGTGCAACGAGCAGCGCACGCAGCATCAAGCGCTGATACAGCAGCTAGACCCGTTAAAAGTGCAAATAGAGCAGCAGCAACAGTCATTCAATGAGCTTGAATTGCAGCAGCTAGAAGTTGAGAAACAACTGTCGTCTTTAGATTATGAAGCAATACAAAAACAACACTATGATTTAAAGTCTGCGATTAATTTATCATCGCAAGGGCAAAAATGTGAGCATGAGCTTTTACAACTTGCAACCAGCATTGATAAAGGTCGCCATCAACAAACAACGCTCAAATTACAACTTCAAGATACTGAAAAACAGGTTGAATTACATAAACAACGCGCGCTAATAACCCAACAAAACCTCACTCAAGTTCAAGTACGCGCTAGTGACAATATCAGCGCGCTGCGAGCGCAGCTTAAAGAGGGCGAAGAGTGTATGGTATGCGGTGCCACCGAGCACCCCTATGGCGTAGAGCATATTGACAGTCACTGGCAAGCACTCATTGCCGACTTTTCAGCACAGCAGCAAAGCGCAGTTAAAGCTCAGCAACAATCGCAGCAACGCTATAACGAGCAAATGGTTGCGCATGAGCAAGTGAACGCCCAGCTGCAAGTGTCTTTGCAGCGCAAAGCGCAACTTATCGAGCAACAAGCACAAATTAGCGAACAGTTAAAAGTATTTGGCTATGATGCTTACCCAAATAGTGATGAAGCACAACAACAAGTGCAAGCGCTTGAACAAGACCTCAAGCGATATAGTGAGTTCAGTAAACAGCAACAAACGTTATGGTCAAAGATTAAGTCGTCGCAGCAGTCCCTTAGTACATGTAAGCAACAATATACTGAAGCGCAACAGCAATTGCAGCATCTAACAAACACTATCGCAGCTTGCGAACAGAGTACTCAAGACAATCAACAAAACTTGTCAAAGCTCAAAAACGATGCACAACAGCTGTTTAGTGACGATACTTGGTGGTTGAGCTTTGAGCACAACCCACATAATGCGCTTGATTCACTGCGTGCTGATGTTGAACAATATGATGTCTGGCAAAAAACAGCCGAAGGGTTAGTACAAACGCAGCAACAACTGCAGTCCAAGCTAGAAAGTTGTGAGCACCATCATCATTTGCAAAGCAATCAACTTACTCAGCAACAAACGCAACTTGCGCAACTACAACAAACACTGTTCGAGCTCGATACGCAGCGCAGCCAATTACTCGCGCTCGAACATAACGTTGATGACTGGTTTGGATCACTGCAAACTCAGCTAGAGCAGTCGAATCAACAGCTCAATCAAGCCAAAGAAAAGCTTGCACGACTTGAGCATGAAAAACACCAACAAGCCCTTAAACTGACTCACTTACGCGCTCAGCTTGATGATAATGAAACACAACAAAATACCGTAGCAGAGCGCTTTGACACATGGCTAAATACGCAACGAGAGCAACATCAAGAACTTACAACGGAACGAGTCAGTGAGCTGCTATCAACGCCATTTGAGCAATATGAGCAAGTACTTGAAGCACACCATCAACAACAACAGCGTCATACGCAGGCTCATGCTCGACTGAGCCATCTTCTTGAAGAAATTGAGCATCATGCCGCGCAGGCTCACAGCAATGCCTCCAAACAAGCGCTGGTAGAGTCACTAGATAAAATTCATGTAAATATTGAATCAACGCAAGCTCAGTGGTTGGAATGTAACAGTCGGTTAAAGCAGCATGAACAAAACATCACGTCACGCGCTCAGCAACAAGCAACCCTAACACAGCTGCAAACACAGTATGAACATTGGTACTTACTAGACAAATTGCTAGGAGATGCCACAGGCAAAAAGCTACGTAATATAGCGCAAACGCAAACGCTGAAAATTTTACTACAGTATGCCAACCAGCATTTGCGTAGTTTATCGAAAAGGTATCGGCTAACAGTGATAGGCCACTCACTTAACATCGCCATAATCGACAAAGACATGGCCGATGAACAGCGCTCAGTTAACACCCTCTCAGGGGGTGAATCATTTTTGGTTTCTTTAGCATTAGCGCTGGGCTTAGCGTCGCTGTCGGCGAACAAAGTGCAGATAAGCTCGCTATTTATTGATGAAGGGTTTGGAACACTTGACCCTGAGACCTTGAGTGTTGCGCTGGATGCGCTAGACTCATTGCAAGCACAAGGCCGAAAGGTCGGCGTGATCTCTCACGTTAGTGAAATGACAGAGCGTGTTGCAACACAAGTACACGTTAAAAAACAGCCCGGTGGTTACTCCAGCATTCAAATAAAAGGACAAGCTTAATGCCAAATTTTAAAGCTGATGAAGCGCTAAACTACGATCAACGTATCACTCGTTTAGTACCAGGGTATGAGCTACTCCACGAGCTAACCGCCGCACAATTAAAAACCCTATTACCCGATGAGGCTACCATTTTGGTCGTCGGCGCAGGTACCGGCAAAGATATCATTGAGCTTGCGCAAATAAATCCTCTTTGGCACTTTATTGCGCAAGATATTTCTGAAGACATGCTTGCTATTGCAGATCGTAATTTTACTAACTTAGGTTTGAGCAGCAGAGTCACAATCGTCAATGGTCCGTTAACGCCAACAGGCGAGCACATTGATGCAGCTTTATGCTTGCTCGTGTTACACTTTTTACCTGATGACGGTGATAAAGAAGCGTTACTAAAAGCTATTCGCAGTCAGCTTCCCCATAAAGCCCCTTTCTTTTTAGCCGATTTGATTGCTCCAGAAACAGAATTTGAACGAGAATCTCAGCTTTTCGCATGCAGACAATTAGGATTAACAGAGGTTGGGGAGCAACGCATGCGTCACAACCTACATCATGAGTTTTACCCACTAGATAGAATGCGCTTATCTGAGCTACTTGCACAAACGGGATTTGATACGCCACATCATTATTTCAAAGCACTAGGCTTTACAGGGGTAGTTTGTCGCGCCGATTAGCAACATATTGGAGCTGCTTTTGTAACGTATTGAGAGTAAAGGGTTTAACAATCATACCATCTATTTTTTCAGATATTAGGTTAAGTATGGTTTGTTTATTATCATCACATGTCACCACTACAATCGCCAAACCAGTCAATTTTTGATCTTGCCTGACATTACCAATAAGCTCTTTGCCGCTCATTCTCGGCATATTGAGATCTGTGATCAATAAATCAAAGTTATGCGCCTTTAACAGCCTCAATGCTTGCGCGCCATCGGTTGCCTCCGTAATGTCTTTATACTTTAAGCGTCGTAGCATATTGATCATCACATGGCGCATCAGAGGCATATCATCGACCACGAGTATTTTCATGCTTTTTATATCCTTAAAAGCAGTCAAAGTAGAGTATAGAGGCTAGTCCAAGCTATGTAATATGTCACATAGTTTGTTGATTTTTATATTACTTAATTGTCGATAGTCTAAGAAGGGGCAAACTACGAGGTTATGCGTTTTATCCACTGCAAACTCCGTATCTAGCCAAACAAGTGAGTTGGTAAAAATATGATCTCTTAATAGCTTTTTCGCGTAGGTTCTTCCCGCAATAATATGAAAGCGGTATTTGGGATTATCTAACTTTGGCGGGCTAAATAGTAAGGCTTCTTGACTGTGGCTTTGCAATAAACATTGCTCCCGATAGGCCTGCCAGCTTCCATAGTTAGTAAAATTGTGATCTCTGTGCTTTAGTTGGCCCAGTATTTTGGCATAAACATTAAATATTTTTCGCCAACCATTCCCAGACGCTAGGCTTATCATTTCAGTCTCACCAATGCTAAGTGGCTGAACAAGTTCTAAATTTTTATATTCCAGCATAGGTGGCATATGCTCAATATATATTGCAACCAAACCACTTGCTTGCCCAAATCCATGAGTTAGTATTTTCATGACCTGGCTTTGGTAAGTAAGCGGTCTAGCGCGTTGCCAAAGGCTTGTTTATCTGCGTTTGATAGCTTTGCTGGACCACCACTCATTTCTACGCCACTACTGCGCATGGTGTCCATAAAATCACGCATATTTAAAATCGACTTAATGTTATGAGTCGTATATTCCTCTCCTCTGGGGTTAATAGCCAAGGCTCCTAACTCTATAACTTCAGCGGCTAAAGGGATATCAGCAGTGATCAAAACATCGCCCGACTGTATACGTTTTACTATTTCATTATCGGCGATATCAAACCCCTTATTTACTTGCAAAAGGCTCACATATGGCGAAGCGGGTACCCGCATTGAGTGATTTGCCACTAATGTTGTAACAGTTTGAGTACGTTGCGCAGCTCGGAATATAATTTCTTTTATAACGGCAGGGCAAGCGTCTGCATCAACCCAAATCTTCATCGTATTCACTCACTTTATATCTCACTTGGTATAAAGTTGATCTTAACGTTTCTTGCTCACGTAACCTACTATTATTTATATAAATAACCAAAATTTGGAATTAACATGTTGTTAGGCTCAATAATAAAACCGTTAGTTGTTTCTATAGGATCCGTAACTTTGCTCAGTGCGTGCACCGGGTTACCTGAAGATATTAGGCCCGTTAGTAACTTTAATTTAGAGAAATATCAAGGAAAGTGGTACGAAATAGCACGTTTAGATCATAGCTTTGAGCGCAATATGAATAATGTCACTGCAACATACTCTTTAAATGAAGATGGTTCAGTTAAAGTCGTTAATCGTGGCTATCACACCCAAGACAAAGAGTGGCAGCAAGCTGATGGCGTTGCAAAGTTTGTTGGTAGTAACCGCGTTGGACATTTGAAAGTGTCTTTTTTTGGCCCTTTTTATGGTTCGTATGTGGTTTTTGAGTTAGAACAAGACGAGTATCAATACGCCTATGTCACTAGCTATAATAAAGAGTATTTATGGCTGTTAGCGCGCACACCAACAGTAAGTCAATCCATCATCGATGATTTTGTGCAAACTGCACAACAATACAACTTTGCAGTAGAGCAACTAATCTACGTTCAACATAATGATATTGAATGAAATCACTGATTTTATCTGTAAACCCCCTTTACAGTTTGATGACACAATACGTCATGCCAGTTTTCAGATAGTCTTTTAACTGTCTGAAAACTTTAACATTACTGTCAGGCACCTGTAACAGCAACAAACCAAGCTATTGCCTCCGCAACAATAATTAGCAATTGTAAACTGGAGTAACAATATGAAGCGTTTAGCGTTTTCTTTGATCGCAGGTGCCGTCACACTTGCGCTCACAGCATGTAATGGTGATGATGGAGCAAAAGGTCCCCAAGGGGCTCAAGGCGAACAAGGTGCAGCAGGCCAAAATGGCGTAGACGGTACTAATGGCTCTAATGGTCAAGATGGAGCAAATGGTCAAAATGGCGCTGATGGACAAAACGGTGTTGATGGTAAAAATGGTGGTGCAGGCCTTGTGCGCATTGCAACCGTGCCAAGTGGTGCCGAAGTTACTGGCTTATACTTAACAGAAAAAGGCGATTTGTTTTTCAATGTCCAGCACCCTGCAGATAGCAATACCGTTGAAAAGGATGGCAAAACGTTCAATAAGGGGACTGTTGGCGTTTTAACAGGTGTAGATTTTAACAACCTGCCTAATAATATTGTTAACTCTCCAGTGCCAGCAACCGAACAAGAACAACAAACTGTTATTTCAGCAATTGGCCAATATCAAGTGTTAGGTCAAACCGGCGATGTATTCTCAGAGCTAGGTGCAAAGGGTGTTTCTGGTGGATTAGGTGTACACTACGGCATCAACAGCAAAGAAGAAATCATCAAAAACGATAACCCAGATTTCAATGGCTTTATTGCGACTTCAGATAACGAAGGCTACTTATTTACCAATTGGGAATCATACCCAGGTGGCATGAGCCGCTTAAAAATGAGTAAAGATACCAAAGGCAAGTGGTCAGTCACAGAAGCCATGATGGTTAACTTTGATGGCGTTCAAGGTACTGCTGCCAACTGTTTTGGCTCAGTATCTCCATGGGGCACACCATTAACATCGGAAGAGTGGATTGTTAACTCAAAGGTAGATACCACCACTGACGCAAGCTGGAATGATCCAGCAAATACAAGGACTGATGGCATTGAAGCGCTCGTAGCCCCTGACTTCCCTAACCCTTATCGCTATGGTTACATTGCAGAAGTAAAAAACCCAACTAGCGCGTCTCCTGATGTTGTTAAGCATTTCACCATTGGCCGTTATGAGCATGAAAATTCAGTTGTAATGCCTGACCGCCGTACCGTTTATTCATCACAAGATGATACCGGTGGTGTATTGTTTAAATTCATTGCGGATCAACCTGAAGATTTAAGTTCAGGTACTCTGTATGGTGCGAAACTAAAACAAGATGAAGGTTTAAATGACCCTGCTGTAACTGGTTTTGATATTGAGTGGGTTGAGCTTGCAAGCGGCAGCAACGCGAATATTGAAACTTGGGTTGCGCAATACGACAACATTACAACAGCTGATTACGTTGCAGGCAAGACGAGCTATATCTCTATGGCTGACGTGCAAGCATGGGCCGACGGTAAAGCAACTTATCCAACAGAAGCCGAAGGCGGTAGCCCGGTAACCGCAGGTAAGCCAATGGATGACCGTGTTGCATTTTTAGAGTCTCGACAAGCTGCACGCCTTAAAGGCGCAACAGCAGAGTGGCGTAAACTCGAAGGGATCAGCATCAACCATGATCGCGTACTTGAAGCTGTAACAGGTCAAGATGTTATTGCTGGTGAAATAGTTGACAAAGCATACATGTACATCGGCATCGCAGACATTGATAACACCATGATAGATGGTGAAGGCGACATCCAGCTTTCAAGCCGTGTTAAAGACTGTGGCGGTGTGTACCGTGCAGCGATTGATAACAACTACAACTTAACCCGCATTGAACCCGTTGTAATGGGTGGTACTTATCGTTCAAGCCTAACAGGTGCAGAGCGCTGTGACGTTAATCAACTTTCTCAGCCAGATAACGTAATCGTTATGCGTGATGGCCGTATCATCATTGGTGAAGACGGTTTCCAAGAGAACAACACTCTATGGCTTTACGACCCAAGATCTAAGTAACAACACACTCTAAAACGGCGCTCATAAGAGCTGCCGTTTTTTTTGCCCAAAATATGGAAGTCATAAAAATGAAATACCCTACTTTTGTTGCCTTTATCGCATTAAGCTTGCTAGCAGGTTGTGATCAACCACAACAACATCATGTCACACACTCTCAAGATACTGTGCTGGATGCCCCTTACAATGTAGGTGAAGATATTCCCGCTACAGCGTACCTCAAGCATAATGAGACTTATAATGCAGAGTCCGTCATCCCACCACAGTGCTATACAAAAACCGATGGCGTAAATAACCCATGCTACGCTTGTCACCAAACCGACAAAAGTGACACTAACAGACCAAATCAAATGTTTGATGGGCACTTGCAAGGTAGTTACGACTTTTCAGATCTTGGCACTAAAAACCATTGGAAAAACCTATTTATTGATCGAACAGAATTAGTTAAAAATATATCTGACGAACAGATATTGGATTGGATCAATCATGATAACTTCAGTGACTTTATCGCCAAGCAAAAAAACAACAATGATTGGCAAGGCGAAGTTACTCCAATTGAGAATCTAGCATACCCTGAAAAAGCGTTTGATAAACTTGGTTTTGCTCGCGACGGCAGCGGGTGGGTCGCTTTTAACTACAAACCTTTTCCAAGCACGTTTTGGCCAACCAATGGCTCAACAGGCGATGTGATGATCCGTCTCCCAGAGGCGTTTAGAAACCTTAAGGGCGTGTACAATCAGGATGTATATCTAGCAAACTTAAGTTTGGTTGAAATAGCACTTAAGGGCTTAGACGGTTTATCAACACCAGAAATAGACGAACAAAGAATTGGCAAGGACCTCAATAATGATGGCCAACTTAGTAAAATCTCGCACTTGAACAAACAGAGCCATTATGTTGGTGACACAAGTGATACGCTCGATTATCAATTGTATCCAGAGGGGACCGAGTTTTTACATACGGTAAGATACATCGGTGTGACAAAAGATGGCGCTATCTACAACGCCCCAAGAATGAAAGAAGTGCGCTATATGAAAAAACACCGCTTTAAATCAAAGGCAGCCCTAGCTTCTTCTTATTATCGAGAAGCCAAAGAAAAATCTTTTGAACAATTGCCTCAGACGCTGTATATCGGAGATCGCGGCGTAAACAATACTTTTGGCTGGCTCATTAATGGCTATATAGAAGATGCACAAGGCGAACTAAGACCTCAACATGAGCAAGAATTGGCATTTTGTAATGGCTGCCACAAAACGGTTGGGTCAACCTACGACCAAACATTCTCATTTGCGCGCAAAGTAACTGGGGCGAAAGGATGGGGTTACATTAACTTAAACACAATGCAAGATGTGCCTAATAAGGGTGAGCAGCATGGCGAATTTTTAACTTATATGGAGCGTGTTGGAGGTGGAGATGAGTTTCGTCAAAACCAAGAAATGCTTATGCGCTGGTTTAACGACGATGGTAGCGTGAATAAGAAAAAAGTGGCCAAAGCAAAAAATTTATACGAGTTAATAACACCATCACCTGAGCGTGCATTGGCATTAAATAAAGCTTATTTGACTATCGTCAAAGAACAAAGTTATATCTTTGGTCGCGACGCAACACTTGTCGAAGCTCAGAATGTGTTACAGCAGGTTGATGAGTCTCAACAACCGCTTCAGCCAGAACACCGCTATGTGTGGGACATGCAGCTAGACTGGTCAAATTTATAATGCAACGATTAAGCTGATCCTGCTATAGATCAGCTTTTTACTAACTGAGTAATTACAATTACTCAGTTAGACTAGGCTTATCTGACTGCAAGTTAATAAAGATCAGGATTTAACTAAGTTTTAAAAAAGCGCGCTAGTAGATATTGATACTCGCGTTTTCTTTTACATTCACTTTCCTGCCACTCATATTAAGACTTTAAAAATAAATATAAATCAAACAGTTAAACTTAAAGGCAGCTATATTATCGAGCAGATAGTTAAGATCAATATTTTACTAACTCAGCCTATTTTTCCATGATTTAGTACGCCACCCCGGCAACTCTCAATGGAAAGATCAAATTTTTACTAACTCAGAAACACTTACCAACGGCGGGTTTAAATACATTTTGCCAACTCAGATCATATTTTTACTAACAAGTATCGTAACTAGCCTCACAGATCATATTTTTACTAACTGCCTTCTGTAGTGAGATCAGTTTTTTACTAACTTTGACGCTGGCAGATCGATATTTTACTAACTTGATTTAAAAACAACCTGCTCAGATCATAATTTTACTAACATTAGTTAGTAAAAACATGATCTCTTTAGGGTAAACACACCTGTGATATCACGTAATAGCCTGTCAAAAGCCAAAAAAATGCTTTCCAAACAAACTCAGTAAGTAAAATCGTGATCTCAGAAATCCACTTCTTGCTGGCCAAATTATGAGTTGGTAATTTTTTGGTTTATGGGCGTAGGTTCTAACTCGCTCTGTAGGTCTATGTTATGCTTATCATTTTGATTACTCAAACAATGCTAATGCAACTACTAGATCAAATTAAAACATGTACACTGTGTGAACAATCACTTCCTTTAGGCCCAAAACCAGTACTGCAAGCTAATAAAAACTCAAAAATATTGTTAGCAGGACAAGCACCGAGCCTAAACGTGCACAAAACAGGTAAATTATTTAATGACGCAAGTGGTAAACGCTTGAGGAATTGGCTCAATGTGGATGAAGCACAGTTTTATAATGCAGATAACTTTGCCATTATCCCAATGGCGTTTTGTTACCCAGGAAAAGGCCGCTTAGGAGACTTACCTCCTTCGCCATTATGCGCAAAAACATGGCACGAGGCGTTACTTAGCCAACTAAACAACATAGAACTAAAGATCATTATTGGTCAATATGCTCAGCGCTATCATCTAGAGAAACACACATCACTGACAGAGCAGGTGGGTAAATGGAACACGCTTTTACCAACACAAATCGTTCTACCTCACCCAAGCCCTAGAAATCAAATGTGGTTAAAACACCATCCATGGTTTGAAGCTGATGTGCTCCCAGTATTAAGAGCACGTATTAAAGAAGTTTTACAACCATAATGTATGATTTATTGCTTTCCTTGCTCCGCAAACGCCTTAAGCTCATCCCCACATAGTCGATAAATGATCCACTCGCTTTGTGGTTTAGCACCGATGCTATCGTAAAAATCGATAGCGGGCTTGTTCCAATCAAGCACCACCCACTCAAATCGTCCACAATCATTTTTAAGCGCTAACTGAGCTAAGTACTGCATAATCGCCTTTCCAGCGCCATTGCCACGCTTTTCGGGCGCAACAAACAAGTCTTCTAAGTACAAACCATGCTTACCAAGCCAAGTAGAGTAATTATAAAAGTAGACAGCAAAGCCTATTGCTTCTGCTGCTTGTTCACAAATAACAGCATGTGCGGTTGGGTGTTCACAAAATAGCTTATCTTCAATATCAGATACAGTATTAAAAACCGCATCAGGTTCTTTTTCATACACAGCCAAATCTTTGATAAACGATAAAATGGTTGCTGCATCACTTTTTTCAGCTGGACGAATTTGAATACTCATGTGGGATCCTTGTTTAACCTTAAAACGCTAGTGTATGCTAAAAAAACACTTGAAATAAGTGCATATATTGCACTTATAGAATGCAGGAAATTCATATTATGTTACCGAATATCGACCTTAATTTACTCAAACTGTTTTCGTCGCTTTATCAAACCGCATCAGTAAGCAAAACAGCTCAAGAGTTAAATCTAAGTCAATCAGCTTGCAGCCATGCTCTGACAAGGCTTCGTCAACGCCTTGGCGACGAGCTTTTTATTCGGATAGACAATGAAATGGTGCCATCAATATTCGCTCAACAGATTGCTCAGAGTGTTATACCCGCTATGCAGCAACTCAGTGCTGGATTAAAACCGTTTGAGCCGTTTAACAGTAGCAAAACAACCCGTTTTACAATCGCTACGACGGACTATACTGCTTGGTGCTTAAAACCGCTAGTGCACTACTTTAATGCTCATTACCCCCAAATAAATTTACAACTTGTATCCTTAGAACAACGTACTCCAACTGAGGCTCTGCAAGATGGCAGGTTAGATTTTGCGTGTGGCTTTACACATCATCAAGAAAAGAATGAAAGCATATTAGAGCACGATTGGTTTGAAGATAAATATGTCACAGCAATTTCCAACCAACATCCATTGGCTAAACAAAAAGCATTAACTTTAGATGACTTTCTATCACATACACATATTTTGATTGCGCCATGGAACGAGACTAAAGGTGTGGTCGATTCCATGCTTGCTAAAACAAAAAAATCGAGAAAAGTCGCTATCACATTACCCCACGTCCTTATTGCTCCCTATTATTTGCAACACTCAAATCACTTACTCACATTGCCCCAAGCTTATGCAGTGCAAATTGCTGAGCTTTTAGACCTTGTATTACTCGATCCGCCGTTAAATATCCCAAATTACAGAGTTAAGTTATACCTACATAAAACGAGGCAGAACGATCCAAAACTCACTTGGTTTGTTAAGCAATTCAATCAGTTTATTACGCTGTAAGGGTCCTTTACAAAAACACGTTTAGTTTCGATCCACAAAGGTGTTGCTTACGTATAAAGCAAGTATGAAAACTATTCTGGAATGGTTATGAAACTAATTTTATTTTTATTATCTTGGCTATTCTTTATTGCGCCGACTGTACATGCATCTATTGCTCAGAAATTACTACCTACGTCAGCCCCTGTAGGGGCATCACCAACATTGACGTATCTATTTTGGGATGTCTATCAAGCAACACTGTATGCGCCGAACGGGCAGTATAGCGCTGATCAACCATTTGTTTTAAAACTGCATTATTTAAGAGAGCTCAAAGGTAAAGATATTGCACAGCGCTCTGTCGAAGAAATGAAAAAGCAGGGAGTTCAAAATCAAGCAAAATTAACGCAGTGGCAAACTCAGATGCAAAGCATATTCCCAGATGTAACAAACGGAACTGAGTTATATGGAAAACGAACAAACAGTGGAACGAGTAAGTTTTATCGTGGAGAAGATTTGATTGGTGAAATTAATGATCCACAGTTTACTCAGCATTTCTTTGCAATTTGGCTAGGTGAAAAAACTTCAGAACCAGACATGCGCAAAGCCTTACTCAATAATAAGTAGGAGAGATTCTCGTGCAAAAATATGTATTGATCACGTCAGTGGCTGTATTACTTAGTGGCTGTGGTTCTAGCATCAATCCTGATAACTACAAAAAGATGCAGCCAGCCTTTGACCCTTATACATTTTTTGCAGGCTCGGTAAAAGCCTGGGGTATTGTACAGAACCGTTCTGGCGAGCTAGTTCAGCGGTTTACTGTAGATATAGAAGGTTCTGTTGATAGTGCAAACACACTGGTACTCGACGAAACGTTCAATTACGAAGTCGGGGAGGGTGTTGAGCATAGAGTGTGGAAAATATCAGCTCAAAGCTCACCGAACTCGTTGCAAGGTCAAGCGGGGGATATTTTAGGGGTCGCGCAAGGTCAGCTATTTGGCAACGCCATGCGGTGGCAATATAGCATGGATTTACCCGTCGATGAGACAAGCTACAAAGTCGCCTTTGACGATTGGATGTGGTCTTTCAATGACGATACCATCGTAAATCGTTCGTACATCAAAAAGTTCGGTATTACGATGGCTGAGGTTACTATTTTTATGCAAAAGCAACCCGTTACGCCTTAGCCTTAAGTGAATACCAAGGCAGGCGCGTACTAGCTTATTGGTTTAAAGATAACTCCATAAAGACACTTAAAGGGTTATCTCGGTAAAAACCAAAACATTCACAGCGCTTGAACCCTAAGTTTTCATACAAATTAATAGCTTCGGTTTGTTTGCTACCGGTTTCAAGGCGGATCAATGGAATTTGTGCTTCACCAGCATAATGGAGCAAAATCTGCATGATTCGTCTTGATAGCCCTGTTCCACGATAACTGGGCCGAACATATAAACGTTTTATTTCGCCGTACAAAGACTTATCAAATTGTTTAACGATTGCCCCACAAGCAACAATTCCGTTTTCATTTTTTAAACCAACCGCATGTACATTTGGCTGACGTAACTCTTCTAAACTAAGAGATTGGTCACTCGCAATAGGATACAAAGTATTCATTAAACGGTCGATTTCAGAAAAAACTTCGATAACACTTGGGTCTTCAGGATTCAAATCGACTAGCTGCATAAATATTTCTCGATAATTTTGCGTATTTTTTGCGAATCACAACTATACCGAGTTAGCACAAATGAACAAGCACATTTGTCTCATATTCAATGAGACTTAACTATTTTGATTAGACAATGAGGGTGATAGATACGAAAACGTCACGTGCCTTGCTAAATTTTAAACAAAGCGTTGAGCAAAAAAAGAGAAGAAGAATTATGGCTTATCGCATCGGTCTTGCTGAACACACTGAGATTTTTGAATTAATGTTTGGCTTTCATGTTCAGCCTGACTTGGGAAAGTGAATAGGGTTAACGCTAAAAGCAGTAACGTTATCAAAAACGTTAAAGGCAACGTTAACTGCTGCTCAGGTAACTGACGAAATAATGACATGATGTGCTCCTAAATAAAACAAACTAACAACAAGCACCACATCCTTGAAGCAACCCCAAACTCTATTAGCAAAACAAAATACTTAACCTAATAAAGTGTAAGTAGTTATAACAAACAGAATCGGAAAACTCAAACAAAGTAACTAGAAATAAATTTAAAAACCATACAAAAAAACTAAAAATTAACGTTTTTCTATTTACAATCAATAAAATACAAACACATCTGACCAGTTCAAAAATAAACCACTTTTAACCTAAATCAGCTTAAAAGCCAGTAATAATATAGCTACTTAACAAAAAAACATCGTTAACGGGGTGCCACGTAAACCCCCTTTACAAGCTACTTTTTCGTAGTTCGAAAATGCGACTTAAATTAGTTTTACCACCAAGATTCATTACGACTTCACCTTTTAACTACCAAAAACCTTCGCCCTTATCTAAAAATCTTTACCAATTGAAGCTGAATATCAGTGAATCGACGCACAGCGTACTTAAAAGTTTGTGGCCGAACCTTAGAGTCTAAATTCAATAAAAACATTTACGGAGCAAAATTTGGTAAGGAAGATAGCTTAAGACTAATGGCTTAACACTAAAAAAATAGCTACTAGCAATAACTTTATCGCTAGTAGCTAATTTAAACGAGGTGGACGTTAGTTATCTCGCCCCCCATTATTTAGTCACAGGAAAACCTCTATCTCGCATCAATGCACTAACATCTGCATCTCTTCCCCTGAACAAACGATACGCTTGCGCTGGATCCATTGCATTTCTTACAGAAAACAAATATTTTACCAAACGTTCTGATACTTCTTTATCATAAAAACCGCCCGGTGCACTGGCAAAGGCTTCCGCCGCATCTGAGGTTAAGACTTCTGCCCATAGGTAACCATAATAACTGGCTGCATAACCTTCAGAAGAGAATACATGACCAAAGTGAGTGCTGCGATGACGCATCACCAACTCCTTAGGCATACCGAGCTTGTCAAGCTGCTCTTTTTCAAACTTCGCAGGGTCGATCAAAGCTGGATCCGTGCTGTGATAAAGTAAATCCATTATCGCAGACGCCAGATATTCCGTTGTTGCAAACCCTTGATTAAATGTCGCTGACTTTTTAATTTTTGCGATCAGTTCTTTCGGCATCGGTTTACCTGTTTTCTGATGCACAAGGAATTTATTAATAACTTCGTCTGTGGTTAACCAACGCTCCAATAGCTGAGACTGAAATTCAGTATAATCTCGAACACCATTGTGTGAACTCGGATAGACAACGTCAGCTGCTAAGAAATGTAACGCATGACCGAACTCATGGAAGTAAGTTTCAGCATCTGACCAAGAAATCAGAGTTGGTTTCCCTTCAGCGCCTTTAACGAAGTTAGAGTTATTTGAGCTAAGTACATTCGTTTTTCCATCAAATGTCGTGTAACTTCTATATGTCGTAGCCCAAGCTCCAGAACGCTTTCCTTTGCGAGCAAACGGATCAAGATACCATAAACCGATATGTTTACCTGTGGTTTTGTCTTTTACTTCCCAAACACGCACATCAGGGTGAAATACTGGCACTTCGCCAGCTGGGACTTCAGAGAATTCGAAGTTGAACAAGCGACCAGCCACATAGAACATCGCATCTCTAAGCTTGTCTAGTTGCAGGTACTGTTTTACTTCATTAGAGTCTAAGTCATACTTGTCCTTGCGCACCTTTTCAGCATAAAAGCGGTAATCCCAAGGCTCAATAGTGATGCCGGCGCCTTCTTTATCTGCAATCGCTTGCATATCTGTCACTTCTTCTTTTACTCGGGCAATAGCAGCAGGCCATACTTTATTCATCAGTCCCATCGCATTTTCTGGCGTTTTAGCCATTCTCGACTCTAATTGCCACTGTGCGTAATTATCGTAACCAAGCAAGTTAACACGCTCATGACGAAGCGTAAGAATATCTTTTATGATTGCATTATTATCAAACTCATCGCCATTTCCACCACGGTTATAGTAATTTTTCCACACTTGCTCTCTAAGCGCTCGCTCTTGAGAGTAAGTCAAAAACGGATCCATTGACGAACGTGAGTTTGTAATTGCATACATCCCCTCTTTTCCGCGTTCTTTCGCCGCTGCGGCAGCCGCTTCAATAAATGATGAAGGAAGACCTGATAACTGCTCTTTGGTTAAATAAACTACGTAATTCTCTTCATCTGCTAATACATTTGCAGAAAACTGCGTATACAAAGAAGCAAGTTCCTGATTAATTTGCGTATAGCGTTCTTTGGCTTCCCCTGACAGTGTTGCGCCATTGCGCGCGAAACTGTTATAGGTCATCCAGGTGATACGCTGCTCTTCAGGAGTTAGCTCTTTGAGCTTTTTGCTTTCATATACCTTTTTAACACGCTCAAAAAGTTTGCTATTTTGAGTGATTTTTGAATAGAAAGATGACAGTTTAGGAGCCATCTCAGCACTGATCTGTCGAAGTTCAGGGCTCGATTTATTGGCACGCCAAATACCATAATATGCGTAGACACGGTCTAAAGTTTGCCCAGCTCTTTCCAAAGCAACAATGGTATTTTCAAATGTTGGAGACTCTGGATTATTCGCGATTGCTTCAACTTCAGCGAGTTGTTCAGCCATCCCAAACTCTAACGCAGGTTTTAGATCGGCAAGTTCCATCTTATCAAACTGCGGAACGCCTTGATAAGGCCCTTTAAAGTTCTGTAGTAGCGGATTACTTTGTACTACCTGCTCTGTAACAACTTGCTGTTGGGTTGAAGTGGTACTGCACCCTGACAGGGCCAATACAATTGCAGCACTTAACGCCGTTATTGTTGGTTTGATCATCATATACTCTTCGAATTTTTATATTATATCAATTTGCATTTAAACCACCTCAGTCTAAATGTGGTACAAAAAACTGCAACATTTACGCGTTAAAAATACAATTACTGCGGTGAATGTAAAATTCGGTTATCATTTTTATGACTCTATAACTACACTGTTAGCTTGGGTTTTATTGCAAACAGCGGAGACCTTATGCAAGTTGGAATTTTCATTTATGATGGCGTTGAAATCCTCGATTTCTCTGGCCCTTATGAGGTTTTTTCCTCTGCCAACAAATATACTAGTGAGCATCTTGGGGTAAGTCTTGTTGCTCCTTCACAAGCCCCAGTAAGAACAAGGGGAGGAATGAGTGTCAACCCCCATTACAGTATTTATGCGGCCCCGCACTTTGACTTACTGATAGTCGCTGGCGGCAAACATCAAGGAATAATGACAAACCCAACTGTTCTAAATTGGCTAGCCGAGACAGCCCAGCATACGAGAGCTTGCGCATCCGTATCTACTGGCGTATTCCTGTATGCTCAAGCTGGGCTTATTGATGGCAAAAAAGTCACAACGCACCAACTAGAAATAGACGAGTTAAAAAGTAAATACCCAGAACTGAATGTTGTGAATGATGTTCGCTACATTATGGATCAAAACTTTACTAGCTCAGCTGGCATTTCAGCAGGGATCGATATGTGCCTAGCACTTGTAAAAAGAAAATTTGGCGAAAAAGTGGCTAAACTGACTGCGCAACACATGGAATATGGCTGGCATGACTAGCAAGCTAATCTATGCGTTTTAATAACTAACCTCAGCTGCACATAAGAGAATTTGCCCAATAAAGCTATTTCGCTCACTCTCTTCGTTATTTTCATTTGTAATAGCTCGCTATTACTTCACGAAAATGCCTTGATAGTGAGCGAAATATCGTCATTGGATATTGAAGGGGTTGCAAAATCTTTCTTCTGAACTATCAAAACTCTTATCCGCAGCTGAGGTTAACTAAGTTATATTGCTGGAGCACCTATTAAACAAAAGGCTAGAATAATCTTAGCTTGCAACATTTAAGATTTGTGAATCAATCAGGTTAAATACATGATGCAATTCAGTTTGAATCGCATCGTGTATTTGGCTATGAGTATTGCTTTGCGCTCTATCTTTGGCTGCGATTTCCAACTGATCAGATAAATAGTGTAAGCGTTTTGCTCCTACATCACCCGCCTGACCTTTTAAAGCATGCGCTGCCTGTTTTATTTTTTCGTGATCAACTCGCTCAATAGCCTCTGTCATCTCAGCCAAACGAGCACTGGCACTTTCTTTAAAAAGCTCGCAAATTTTTGTATATAAACACTGATCCTCCATCAAGCGAGACAGCGCCGAGGCACTATCTAACGAGGGGAGGTTCGTATCTTTTAAAGCAATATCTCGGATATCTGAACTTTCATCCTTAACGCTGTTTACTTGCTCAGTATGGGGCTCCATGTCACTATACTTTATCAAAATATTAAACAACTTATGAGCATCGATTGGCTTTGTCGCGTAGTCATTCATACCGACTGATTTACATCGCTCTTCAACTCCTTCCATGGCACTTGCAGTCAATGCAACAATAGGAAGCGACTTATACAACGCACTCCCTTCACCAGAACGAACTGCAGCAGTCGCTGCAAAACCATCCATAATAGGCATATTACAGTCCATAAGAATAGCCAGTATTTGTGTTTTTTCTTCTGCAAGACAATTAAGCTTTTCCAATAATGCTTGACCCGAATTTACCAGTATTGAGTTTATATTCTGCGCGTTCAATATACCTTTAGCCACTTCTAAATTGATCTGGTTGTCGTCTACCACTATCACAGTCTGACCGTTAAGTGCTGACAACTCACTGACAAACTTAGGAGACTTTACCTGAGCCTCTTCTATCTCAAATAGTGCTAAAGTATCTTGTTTATTAAAAGCCATGAGGACATCAATATAAGACACAGGTTTACTTATCGCTGCGAGCGCATATTTGGGTGGCGACGGATCTGTTATGGGATCAAAAATGAAGCACGCCTTTTTGTCTAGGTTTGGTGCTGTGGACAAGTTTTGACCAAATTCGCTACCATAATCCACCAACCAAACCTCAGCTTGGTTTAAATCACAGATTAAAGCGCCGAATAAAGTTAGTACCTTTTTCCAATAGTGTTCTTCTTGCACAGTTTTTGCGGCTAAGAAAATCTTTTTATCATTTAATATTGGCCGCACATACAACGGTTTAGCATCACAGCGCGGATAGGGGATACTAAAAGAAAATGTACTTCCTGTTCCTTTGACTGATTGAAACTTTATGCTGCCGCCCATTAACTCACATAACTGCTTACATATCGATAGCCCAAGCCCTGTGCCTCCAAACTCACTCGATACATGTTTTGTTTCCTGACTAAAGGCTTCAAACAAACGCTGGTAGTGTTTTTTAGCTATACCCACACCAGTATCTTTAATTGATACATCTAGCCAAAGTCGCTCCGTCTCATCTCTGGTTCTAACGTTTATGTACACGCCCCCTTTAGAGGTAAACTTAATCGCATTACTGATCAGGTTGTACAACACTTGCTTTAATCGAACAGCATCACCCGTAATACTTAAATATCTAACACCTGTTATGTCTAATAGATATTGAAGGTGTTTTTGATGTGCAGTTATCCCTACAGACTTCGTAACATGCTCAATGAGGTGAATTGGATTAAATGGCTGAGAATCAATGTCCAGCTTGCCCGCCTCAATTTTAGATAAATCTAAAACATCATTAATTAACCTTAACAAGGTCTTTGCACTGGTACTCATCATTTCTAGATAGTTAGACTGTTGTTGATTAAGTGCATCGCGTTTCACCAATTCAAGCGTGCCTAAAATACCATTCAGCGGCGTGCGCATTTCATGGCTTACACTTGAAATAAATGCACTTTTTACATTTGATGACTCCTCAGCACGACGCTTTGCTAAATCAAGCTCTAAAGTTCTTTGTTCAACTTGAGCTTCTAAAGACTCATTGATCTTTACAACCTCAGTCTTTGCTTTATTTTGTTCTGTTGTATCTGTAGCAAAAAGAGCAAACCCAATTAAATGATCCTCAACAGAATGAATAGGTGATGCCGTGATGCAGATATCGCGCATCTCCCCCCCTACATCAGTCTGAATTTCCAAAACCTCTGGTGGCAATTTATGCGAAACAGAATAAAGTGTTGAATGGAAGTAATCTTCAGGGATATAACGCTTTAAAAGCTGATAAGTGGCACCAGAAACCCCCTGCAACTCAGTGAAAAGTTTTTTGGCAGCTATATTGTGACTGGTTATTTCAAGTTGATTATTAAATCCAATAATACCATCAGATGCGCCATTTATTATATCCGCCAGCTGAGCTCTTGTTTCAAGTAACTGTCTGTTATTTATAAAATAAGCCCATAAAGCCAACAACCCTAACGTAAAAATTACAACCACCATAAAAATTAACGAATAGGCGTTAAACCGTTTAGTAAACAACGCTTCCTCATAATGTGCATAAGGAATTAAACTGACTCCGTGAATCTCACCCGATTCAGAGTTTGAAGATACGAAAAGATCTGTTTTCATTGCTAGGTAATTCATATTGTTTGAACTGGCAACAAACACATCATCTATCAACCATGGCTTTTGTTGAAAATGCGACTGCCAAGTGATGTTAGCATTAAGATCTTTAGTAAAACGTAAGGCTTCATTAGGGTGATAAATAAAATGGCCATCTGGTGTTAAAACATTTGATAAAACGTTCAAGGGCAATACATTTTTTAGCTTATCCAATAAGACTTGCGCATCCAAGTTAGCGACCAAGACTGCAAATAGCTCATTGTTTTCATTATAGATGGGGGTCGCCACACGCAGAGTAGGCTCAAGTGGATAAATAATCTCTCCGTGTTCACGATTCAAGTCTATCTGCGACGCATAAATGCGCCGCTCTTTAAGCTTTACCGTTTGTGAAAAGTAATCTCGATGCGCTTTATTTTGCAGTTTTGCAGCAGGTTGTACTGATACTAATCCACCATAACGATCGGCTCTAACTAACTCATCGCCGGTTTGACCATCTAACAAACGTAATTGATTGATTTCTCCATAAGTATACATCATCGAGCTAAAAATCATTGATAAACGCGTTTTCCACTGCTCTGTGGTGGTACTATCTTTTGGGTCAACACCTTGATTTCGCTGAGCTCTCGATATCCCTTGGATAGGGGGGGTATCGACTAAAAAGTTGATGTAATTGCGGTATATTTTTATCTCATTTTTGAATGTTTCTTTTTGCAAAGTTAAGGCATTGGAAAGTTGTTGAGTAATGCTATGCTGAGTTTGATTCACAAGATTGTCGTCATACTTCCACAGCACAGCGACCATAACCATTATCAATAAGAGCAAGCTGCCAGAAAGCGAACGGTTTTTAATGGCGTGAGAAAAAGATGCTTTTGTGACCACGCTATAACTCCTTTATCGAGACACAGTTGCGGCCGCGCGCTTTAGCCAAGTAGAGTTGCTCATCTGCAAGTTGTAACCACTTTTGGTCATCTAGCTCTTGTACGACATCACTATATACACCACCTATACTGAGCGTCACATGCCCAAAAGGTGAGCGCTCATGTGGGATTTTGGCATCTTCTAAACGCTTAATTAGTTTGTTTGCTAATGTTTCTAAACCATGCTCACCTGCCTGCGGCATAATACAAACAAACTCTTCACCACCGTACCTAACAACAGCATCTTCGCCACGAGAGTGATTACCCTCTATCAACTGAGCAACCTGCTTTAAACACTCATCACCTTTAAGGTGTCCATAAAAGTCATTGTAATTTTTGAACCAGTCAATATCGGCAATAATCAATGAGAACGCTGTACCATTTCTTTTGGCATAAGAAAGTCGTTTCTCAAGCTCTGAGGTTAGATAATGGCGGTTGTAAACCTGAGTGAGGCCATCAATAAAGGCCATTGACTTTAGATGAGCATAATGACGCTGCAATTTAACCTGAGCATCTACTCTGTGAAACAATGTTAACGCATTCACAGGCTTAGTAACAAAGTCGCTGCCACCTGCTTGCCAACACTCTGTCTGTTTATGATCTTCATGATGAGACGTCACAAATATGACAGGAATATCTTTAGTTGCTTCACTTTTTTTCAACGCTTTGCAAGTGTCTAAGCCGTTCAGGCCAGGCATTTCTACATCCATCAAAATAACATCAGGGAGATTCGACTCACAAAACTGGAGACAGTCATAACCGCTAATACAGCGCTCTACACAATAGTGGGAAGCAAGGATCTTATGGATCACCAGATAGTTTAATTCATCATCTTCCACAACCAAGATATTCGCGCGCATTGTGACTTTATCCATAAGTGCTTTTACAACGTTTGATTAGCTATAACTTTAGTTGAGCACGATATATTTGCAAAAATCACGGCTGTGCAAATTCATTTATACTATTTTGGTGGGTTAAAGCTTGGCTAATAAAAAAGCACAGTGCCATACAACACTGCGCTTTATGCCTAAGCTATTGACGGTCGTGGTTCGTCCAATAGTCTATATCAGGTCCTTTTGGCACCACTTGCGTTGGATTGATCATAGTGTGACTGAAGTAATAGTGTCTTTTTATATGCTTAAAATCGACGGTATCTGCAATGTTAGACCATTGATACAAGGCGCGTACGTAATTAGCAAGATTGGGGTAGTCTTCTATTTGCTGCTTATTACACTTAAAGTGCCCAAAATAAACGGCATCAAAACGGATCAGCGTGGTAAACAAACGCCAATCAGCCTCAGTTATAATGTCTCCAACAAGATAATTAGAATCAGATAAAATAGCTTCTACCTTATCGAGCGCTGCAAACAGCGCGTCATACGCCTGCTCATACGCCTCTTGTGTTGTCGCAAAGCCACAGCGATATACGCCGTTATTAATGTTGTTATAAACAAAGTCATTAATTTCATCAATTGAAGTACGTAAGTGTTCAGGGTAATAATCGTCTGTGTTACCTGTAATATCATCAAAAGCACTATTAAACATACGAATAATCTCACTCGACTCGTTGCTCACAATCCTTTTTAGCTGCTTGTCCCAAAGCACAGGCACAGTGACTCGCCCCGAGTAGTTGCTATCGTTGAGCGTATACAACTGGTGCATAAAGTCATGACCATATAAATCATCCCCTGAACTACCGCTAGCAGTGTCAAACGTCCAGCCATTAGCAAGCATATCAGGGCTGACTATAGATACAGAAATATGCTCAGTCAGCCCTTTTAGTGCTCTGAAGATCAAAGTGCGGTGTGCCCAAGGGCAGGCAAGAGAAACATATAAATGGTAGCGACCTGAGCTCGCTTTAAATCCAGCCTCACCGGTTGGACCTGCCGAGCCATCTTTGGTAACCCAATTTCTGAGTTTTGCCGCCTCGCGTTCAAACTTACCGTCACTTTTACTAGTGTCATACCATTTATCTTGCCACTTTCCATCTACAAGTAATCCCATTTTATCCTCCTAACTAAACGATATCGCCAAACTTACCCAATTGATAATCTCTCACAGCTTCACGCAGTTGCTCTTGAGTGTTCATCACAAAAGGACCCATATGTGCTATGTCTTCTTTGATTGGCTGCCCAGCAAGAACCAGCACTCCTAAATTCATCACTGAGGCCTCTAACACCAAAGGCTCTGTAGGAGAAACCTCAATTAAATTACCCGCTGTAAACTGTGAGTCTCCTAGCTGCCCACTGTGAATATAGACCAGCACTTTTCCATGCATTGATATATCTAGTACCGTTTTCGTATTCTTTGGCAATATCACATCAGCAATTGCCCCCTTGCCGGCAAGACCCTGAATCGCTCCTTCAATAAACCGAGCGTCCATTGACCAAGCGCCCGCGAGGGCGCGTAATTCAACTTGCTCAGAGTTAACTAAAGTAGGCACGCCAGTATCGACCGAGTCCTGATATTGAGGTGGACGCATTTTTTCTTTGGCTGGCATATTCAGCCAAATTTGAAAACCGTGCATTCCGTTATCTTCATCAACTAATGGCATTTCGCTGTGTACAACCCCTCGGCCTGTGCTCATCCACTGCACATCACCGCTGCGGATGGCTTTTTTGTTGCCCATCTGGTCCTGATGTTCAAACCCACCTTTACGAATATAAGTAAACGTCTCAATACCTCTGTGAGGGTGTGGCGGAAAACCGCCCATATAGTCGCTTTCATCGTCTGATTTAAGCTCATCAATCATCAAATAAGGGTCTAAGCTTTTGCCATCAAACCCAGCAATTCGGTTAATGCGCACACCCGCGCCGTCTTTTGTTGCATAAGCCTTTTGACTACGAATTACTTTCATTTCTTTACTCCGAAAAATAGCTAATAACACCACTTTATCAGAACAAAAAAGAACGAAAATTAGTAATTTTAGCTATTATCATTCACAAAAAACGAATAACACTTCGGCTTGAGCCTAACTTCACTACAAGTTATGATTAAAAATAAAATAACAGGGAACGAATATCATCATGCTGCGCTCTTCACTGGCAATATTGGCTTTTTTTGCTTTTAGTTCATCGGCAATGACCTGTGATCTCACGTCAACCAATTGGAAAAACATAACCTTTATAAACAGCCCTGAAGCAAACTTGCATAGTTTTTTGACTTATTCAGCGAAAAATCCGAAGAGCTTAGCGCTGCTCATGTCTGACTCGTCTATAACTGACACGGACAAGCAAACATTAAAAAACGCCATTGCCCAATACCAAAACTACACCAAGCAAAGGTACTTTCACCCGCTTTTCAATGAAGGCGAGCTTGCGCTTTTAACAGAATGGTTTGGTATGCATGAGCCATTGATTGACGCAGATGTAAATCCACTCAGCCAGTCTTACTTTGCCACAATCGGCTTATACAAAGAACACTTCTGGCAAGCGCATTGCCAACAAAACAAGCTATGGCAAACAAAGCTACAGAATAAATTGACCCGCTATGGAGATGGCATTGATGCAAAGCTCAGTGAACTATTTTTAGGGGAATTAGTCAGTGCTACAAAACATCGTGTTTTTGCACACGCTCGCCCATTTACACGCCAAGGGGCCTTTACTTCTGCTCGAAACTTCGTGACGCACACCAACTCTTTACAGCCAAATTATCGTGATTGGTATGCGTTAGAGTTGCTCTTTCACGAATTGAGCCATGTGCCCTTTTTTAATAATGAGCGTTTAAAAAACAGTATTGAGCAAACTTTTGTAGACTATGGAATTGCCGAGCATGCCCGTATTTGGCACCCTATTTTATTTTACACGGTGGGAGAGGTCACACGCCAAGCCATAGCAAACGAACACCCAGACTACCTACCTTATGCCAATAAGAAAAACTTATATCAAGGACGTTGGGACTATTTGACTGAGCTAGAGCGCTACTGGCTACCCTATATCAACGGTCAAGTCTCCTTTGACGAGGCGCTTGATAATCTAGCCAAAGCTATCAAACAACGCGCTTAACTTAAGCGCCTCGTTTAAATAACCTCAGCTGTACATAAGAGAATTTGCCCAATAAAGCTATTTCACTCACTCTCTTCGTTATTTTCATTTGTAATAGCTCGCTATTACTTCACGAAAATGCCTTGATAGTGAGCGAAATATCGTCATTGGATATTGAAGGGGTTGCAATGTCTCTCTTCTGAGCTATCAAAACTCTTATCCGCAGCTGAGGTTAAATAGTAAACTCTTTAAGCTCGCCTCTGGGTTTATATCTTTAAACTCGGGCGGGTTGTCCAAGCGCTCAACAAATATCATCTCGGGCGCTTGCTGAGCCATTTCGTCGATTAAAAATTGTGAGTCAACACTTGGGTCATTCACACAAGCAAGTACCTGAGCATGTTCGCTCAACAGCTCAGGTAAGCGACGCAGAATTTTTTTGTAGTCTTTGGTTAAAGCAAAACTGCCTTTTTGAAATGACGGGGGGTCGATGATCACCAGATCGTATGGCCCAAACTTACGTACCTTACCCCAAGATTTAAACAATTCATGGCCTAGGAACTTAACCTTACTGAGATCGTGATCATTAGCTCTGTGGTTTTCACGGCCTTTGCTCAACGCCGCTTTGGCCATATCAAGATTGACCACTTGCTTAGCGCCACCAGCAATTGCAGCAACCGAAAAACCACAGGTATAAGCAAACAAATTCAGCACGTTTTTATTTTGCGCGTTCGATTTAACCCAGCTGCGGCCATATCGCATATCCAAAAACAAACCATTATTTTGTTTATTGCCTAAGTCCAGCAAAAAGGTCAGGTCGTTTTCAACTACCGTCTGCTGCGCGGTGAAAATGCCCGACAACACCTGCAACTCGCAATCAGGACGGCTACGATGGTGTAATAACACACTCGTTACGTTATTTTGCCAAAGCGGGGTGGCTTGCCAACTCTCAACCAGTTCACACAACGTAGGGATAAACTCAGCCTCAGGCTCTTTAAATAATGAAATGAGGATCTGCCCACCAAGCCAATCCACTGTAATATGCTCAAGACCCGCAAAACATTGGCCTCGGCCATGGAAAAGCCGCCTCACTTGCGAAGGAAAGCTATCAATTTGACGAAGGTGTTGATCAAGTAAAGGCAGGGCTGATGGTGTCATAATAAAAAACTAGGAGTAAACAAGCGCGTTATTGTACGCGTATTTTAAATAGGGCACCACATGCAAAACAGTCTGTGATGCCAGAAGGGTTTAATGCACTAGTTTGCTTGGTAAACTACTTCTCCATCAAGTAGTGTCATCACAACATTGGTTTGCTTTATTTGTTCAGCACTAAGTTCAAATAGGTTTTTATCAAGCACCACTAAATCTGCACGTTTACCCACTTCAATACTACCCACTAATTGCTCTTGGCGCATCGCATAGGCACCGTTAATGGTATATGCCGCAATTGCCTGTGCCAAAGTAATGTTTTGTGGCGCGCGTGAGATAGCATGGCTTATCCCTACAAATGGATTAAATGTGCTCACATTCCAATCACTACTTAACGTTAACGTGGCATTGGCATTTTGTAAGCTCTTAATTGGCACTAAATCTTGCGAGCGCTGTGCACCAATAAGCGGGATATTCTCAGGCCAGTGGGATGGTTCGCTAAACTCACCAGCCACTTGTGCATCAGCAATCACATTCAACTTAGCAAAACGAGAGAAGTCGTCAGGGTCAACCACTTCTAAATGGGTGATGCGGTGTCGAGCCGCACCGTTTGAGGCACTCTCAACGGCGTTAAGTGCTTCATGAATGCCTCTATCACCAATACCATGAATATTAAAATCAAAACCAACGGGCTCAAGCGCTTTGATATATTTCTCTAAACGGGCTTGGGTAAAATAGTTAAGCCCTCTGTTGCCGTACAGATTCAACCAATCAACGTTGTAAGGTTCATGCATCGCCGCGGTACTGTTGACCAAAATACCATCCATATAAAACTTAACCTGATCTACTTTTAAGAGGCTGTCAGTGGGGCGGCTGAACATGGCTTTTAAGCTGGCTAGTTGCTTTTCGTCGCTCATCTGAGGATATGCCCACAAACCTAGGCTCACGCGTAATGTCAGCTTATCTTCATCCGCCACACGCTGCCAAGTTTGCAAGTGACCACGCTGCCAATAAGTACGCGCATCACTTATTGAGGTGATACCCACTTTATTTAGCTCGGGCATCGTGTACTCAATTAACCCCCAATAGTCTTGCTCAGAGGCATCCGGGCGCGAACGCATGGCCAGCTCCATCACTTGATTACCGGCGTTGTCGTACAAAATACCATTAAGATAACCTTGCTCATCACGCCCAAGTACACCGCCAATTGGGTCAGCGCTGTGTTGTGAAATCCCAGCAAGCGCTAAAGCCTTACTGTTAACCCACATCGAGTGAGAAGTTTGTTCCATAATGATCACGGGACGATCTGGGATTGCTTCGTCCAGCACAGATAACGGCGAGCTTTGCATTTCAAGTAAGGTTGCAATCTCATGGCCATAACCAATCAACCAACCACTGCCTGGGTGCTGTAAATTGGCCTCATAGAGAATATCCATATATTCTTGCTCGCTGGCATAGCCCGGCAGGGTGACTTGCGTTACCTCTGATGCTGACTCCAATGGGTGAATATGCACATCATGCAAACCAGGCAAGACCATTTTACCTTTTAGGTCTATCACCTGAGTGTTATCGCCAATATAACTCTTTGCTTTATCATCATTGCCAACAAACACAATTTTATTACCTTGAATAGCAACAGCTTGTGCCCATGGTTGCTTACTATCAACAGTGTAAACTTGCGCATTAACAAACACCTTGCTTGCCGATGCTTGATTAGATGTAGCTTGAGGGTTTTGTGATAGTGTAGGGGTGTTGTCTGAGCATCCAGATAACACGCAGCTTAGCGACAGTAGTGCGGTAGAAAATAACATAACAGAACGACTCATAGTTGACTCCTTAGTGTTAGCACTACACTATCAAGACAGAGGTAACCGTAAGGTAACAGTATAGGCAACCCATGATTATTTTACTGGTAGAAGATGACACGCTTTTAGCGACTCATAGCATTGACTTCTTAGCTAAAGAGGGCATTGAGGTCGACTATGCCAGCACGGTTACACAAGCTAAGTCAATTAGTAAGCAGCAACGGTATGATGCTATTGTACTGGACATAAATTTGCCGGATGGGAGTGGCCTAAGCCTTGCGCAACAATGGCAACATACTCGTAGCGAGCCGATTTTATTTCTCAGTGCACGCGATGCATTAGACGACAAGCTCAAAGCTTTTTCATTCGGTGCGTTAGATTACTTAACTAAACCATTTGCGTTAGAGGAGCTTGCGGTAAGAATTAAGTTACTGGCCAATAAGACCCCATCTAAAACCAACACACGTTTTGAATTAGACTCACTGAATGTAGATTTAAGTGCCAAAATTATTACTCGATCGCAGCGCATCATTGTGCTCTCTCCTCAGCAATGGCAGTTGCTTGCGCTCTTAATAGAGCATTATCCAAATCCGGTAGACAAGGCCACTATTATCAATGCTATTTGGCCTGACCAAGACTCGAATAACAATATGTACAAATCACTGCTAACGCGCTTACGTAACAATTTAAGCCGTGAAAATGAGGCACCTTTGCTGCATACCCTAAAAAAACAAGGCATTGTTCTGAGAATGGAAAATATCGATGAGTAATACATCAATCATTCGCTATTTAAGTACCCGCATTATTTTTTTGATGTTATTGCTGATGGTGTGCTGGATAACCATAGCAAAATACGGTTATGAGTTTGCACTCGATGATAGTGCTGAACACTATTTATATTACGATGCTCAGCTTGTGGAGCAGCAGCAAGTTAAGCTACCAATCAGTGATGATTTTAAACTGATTACGCAACAGCAAAGCGACTTACCCATAGCAATACAACAAGCTTGGCGAGCAGGCTTGCTACCACTGAACCAAGTCAGCTTAGTCAGTGACACACTAGACGACATTTATGTATTACCGTGGCAACCAGCTTCGTCTAATGCGATACCAATATTTATCTTGCACTTTTTCGACAAGCAAGACACCTTACCCATCATGCCATGGCTACTGCTCTTGCTGGTGTTGTTAAGCATTCCTATTCTCTACATCGTGTTCCGCAGTGCCTTAAAAATACGCAATGAAATCAATTTATTAATTGAGTTTGTAAACACTAACAAACAGCCTGAAGCGCTGAGTAAATTCCAAGAACTACAGGCCTTTTTCAAAGCGCTCAATATCGCTCGCCAAGCCGAACATTTCGCCCAACAAAAAGAGCGCTTGGTGTCGGCGTATTTAAGCCATGAGGTACGCACCCCACTAACTCAGATCCAACATGGTATTTCGCGCTTGCAGCAGCTTGATGACTTACCGCTTGAAGCGATAGAGGTGTTACATAATTTAGAGCTTTCACAAGAGCGCCTAACATCAACCAGTAGCGCGATACTTGCATTGTGGCAGCAAGATAACTTAGCCACACAACAACTCGATTTAAGGGGTATAGTTAAGCGTGTGGTGCAAAAATTACAAACGCCAACACAACCAATTGAACTCAATCTCTGTGCGTTTGAAGTGATCAAACCATTACATACAGAACTATTTGAACTGCTACTCACACAAGCCATAGAAAATGCACAGCAACACGGTGAATCACCTTTAACCATCATCTTAAATGAGCAAGAGTTACAGTTAAAAAATCCTATAGGGAATAGCGAGCTGTGTTCATCAAGCGTTGGTTTAGGTAGCATACTGATAAAACAAATATGCCAGCGACTAAACTGGCATCAAAAAGATGCTAAAACAGATAGTGAGTACACGCTCACAATTAACTTTAAAGCAACTATGTAAGTGTTATGCACCTTGTGCATAACGCACAAATTCTGAGTAAATAGAGTCTTTGATCAACCTATCTGGGGTAAACGCATAGTAGTGTTGATATACATTTTTTATTGGTCCAATAAAGCTAACATCACGATTGCGCTCTATTTCATCTTTAACTGAAAGGGGGGCTGGGAATAAACCAAACCCTTGCTGGCCTAACGCCACCATCAACGCACTGTCATCAACATGTCCAGCAATACTAATTTCAATACCTAACTCATCTAGCCAATAATGAATAGCGCTGGTAACCGGACTTGATTTAGCGGGCAACACAACGGGCACCTCGCTAAGCGTTTTAGGGTAGTTTGCTTGTAATTTATACTGCCAATCTTTAGCCCCAAAAAAGCCTAGTTGGCTTTTACCTATCTCATGGCAAAATACTTTAAACGGCAAACTACTGTCTAGCGGCTTATCAGCTAATACCAAATCTAGCTTATGGGTGGCCATTTGCGCCAACAACTCTGCTTGTTGGCCATCGATGCAATGTAAATTAGCAATGCGTTCGTTTTCGATAAGTGGCGCCAACCACTTAGACACTAGTGATTTTGGTAACGCATCCGATATGCCCACCTTCAGTGTACGTGATAAAGAGCTGATATCCCCTTGCGTTGTCTCTAACCACTCGTTTGCAATGGTAAACATATCATCGGCATACTGCTGGGTAATTTGTCCAAATTCAGTCAAACGCAAACCTCGGCCTTCTCTTAAAAATAGCGACTTGCCTAAACGCTGCTCAAGGCTTGTTATTTGTGCACTGACAGTTTGCGGCGTGAGATGCAGTACCTTGCTTGCAGCGGCAATACTGCCATGACGACTAACCTGCCAAAAGTAATACAAGTGGTTATAGTTGATGTTGGTTATCATTCGTTAATACCTACCAATAAGTAAGAAATAATCAGCTTTTTTCTTTTCATATACCTTAGTAGATTTAGTACGTGCCTGCAATTGCGGTGCGATAAGTTGAATCAATTAACACATGAGCTAAGCAATGAAACTTAAGTTATCGATTAAAGACAAAACAGTCACAGCTATGATGAAGGTAAAACTCACAAAGCTGATCACTACTCAACTACACAAATATGCATTAAATATTCGTAGTGTTGAGCTGCACATTGATGACATTGAGTCTCAAACGCACGGAGTGCTCAAACAATGTCGCATCCATCTTCACTTGCCGGGGTTACCCAGCATTAGGCTTAAAGCAAAAGGCAATAACATGCTACAGGCTATTAAGAGAGCATTGCACAACAGCCAGCTTTTACTGGCTCAAAAGTACGCAATTACTCACTAACCTGCATCCTTATTTTTGCGATATGTATGCAGTGAAACAACCTTTTTGCAGACAAAGCACAGTTACATTAGTTCCATTGATCCCAAGCACTTGCAGCGGAAAGGATGCCGCTCTATTTCTACAACCATATCAAGCTTTTTGACACTGAGCCGATAAACGATGTATGTAGATGTCGTGATTATCGAGACCATTGTGAAAACACTACCCACAACGCACTCATCATATCAACCCGAACAGGGTAAGAGAGAACCTACCGATAATACATTAACCGGTTATCAAACCCCGGTATTACGTATGGCTCCAGATGTACTAACAAAGCGCAATGAACTCAATAGCAATGAACAAAGCGACAGTAATAAGCCGGAGCTTCCTGCTCATATTGAAGCATTAATTGAGCAACAAAAGAAAATTAAAGAACAAATAAAAGAACAGAAAAGACACCTTGAGCAACTCAAGGCAAGAAACGACCTAGATGAAGAATCCAAAGCCACTTTAGTAAAGCAACAAGGTGACACCTTAACGCAACTACAACTACAACTGGTGGCCATAACCCAATCTTTACAAGATGCCCTCAAAAAAGCAGGCATTGGTGATTTGGGATTGTTGGCAAATGTGCTTGTTTAGTGGGCTTTGAACCTAGTATAAAACCCTTGCTATTCAGATACTATAAAATTTACTAAATCCTCTGCAGGGGTCATAACAGGAGTAGGCAGTGATTTTAGGGCTCAACCATATCACAATTGCAGTTAGTGACTTGACGCGCTCTTTAGCGTTTTACCAAGATATCCTAGGGTTAACTGCCCATGTTAAGTGGGACAAAGGTGCATACCTATCAGTTGGGGAGCTGTGGCTTTGCCTTTCTTGCGATGAGACTTGTCCCAAAGTAGATTACACCCATTTCGCTTTTGATATTGCGCCGCATGAATTTGCTCGTTTTAGCGAGCAGCTACTTTCAAACGGAGTAAAAATTTGGAAAGAAAACAAAAGCGAAGGGCAGTCATTGTACTTTTTAGACCCTGATGGCCACAAACTAGAGTTACACGTTGGCTCACTAAAAAGCAGATTAGACGCACTAAAAACTAAACCATACCCTGGGCTCGTTTGGCTTTAAACATAATCAGAACGGTATGTTTGCCACAATTAGGAAAATAACGTTGTTAATTAGGAAGTATTCATTTTTATACAAAGCCTAATCCCAAAGGTTTTGATCAGGTGCTTAAAAAGCACATGCAGGCAGCAAAATTACTTGGTGTAGCAATGCTGGCTGTTAAACTAAACGGAGAGGCTTTTTATTTGAGATAAAACCATATCCGAATTAAAAAGCACAGCAAAAACTAAGATTCTTAAGTCTAAAACCCGACGAGTAATACTTTACCCAGCGCCATACCTTCTCGTTGGCAACTAAAGTCAATGCGGCTATCGAGCGGAGTATCATACAAAGACTCGAGCTTTTTAAACGGTGTGCCAATAAACTTTACTGCTTTAATACGAAGACTCATGCGAGTACGTTTATCTAAAAACGCATAAGCGGTAGCGCTTAATGTGTGCTTACATGACTCTATAATATCATTAGATAAAATACTTTGATGGATAGCCTGCTGGATCTCTTCGGGCGCAATTTGATGATGACTACTGGCTAAGATACAGGTTGCATAAATATCCAGTAAACCAACCGCCCGTACCTTCTGTGTTTGCCTATCTTCATACATAGCCATTACACAAGGTACTTTGGTTTCATCAAAATACTGAGGTTTAATCGACTGAATAACCAAATCTTTATCAACATGCTTATGAATAAGTCGCTCAAGTTGATTTAACTTAGGTAAAGCAAGTTCACCGTTTATTTCGACCTCTTCGAGCATTACCTGACTTTCTTCAGTACCCTGAACTAATGGTAACAGCTGCTCATGTAGTTCTTTGTCTGAAAAAGGCTTAGATAAAACAAAACGAGCACCAGCTTGCAAAGCCTCGTCAATTTGAGATTGCTCATCAACGGTGGTGATCATGGCAACAGTCATGTTAAGTTGTCGCTTTTTAATCGCCCGCAACAAGGTGAGCCCTGACATGTCTGGCATATACCAATCTGTCAACACGATGTCTGGTTGCCAATTACCTATCTCTTTTAAGGCGGTCTTCACACTATTCGCTTTTCGAATGAAGAGCTTTCGATAACCAAAACTTTGTAATGCCCGCTTAACAATCTCTAGCGTCGCTTGGCTATCATCCACAATTAATATCTTCACACTTGACCACTTTATACAAAAACTTGTTTTTTATTATAGGCATATTTTTTATGCATCACTAAACTGAAAGGGAGTCCTCAAAGAATTAAGTAACAAAAAAATGCAGAGCTTTCAGTTATCCACCGAAGTCTACCAGTATATTGCCATTAACTTTGGCCTAATCATCTTAGCAGCTTGGTTTTATATTCTATTGCTAATATTGCGCGAGTTTAGGCATTTTGCAACCAGTATGATAAAGCAACAATCAAATATACCCAATGAAGACATATTAAATATATGCCGAGAGTCCGTCGATAATGCACTTAATTATGTCAATGATAATAGTGAAACAATCGCACAGCTCTCTCAAATCCAAAATACCCTAGAGCAGCAACTTGCTGAAATAAGAAGCTCCACCAAGGATCATATCACCCCAAAAGAGCAAGCCTCTATTAAAGCGCTCAACCAAAAGCTTATCCAATCTCATACTTTGATCAGAAAGCTAAAAGGCGATCTAGATAAAAGCACAGGTATGTTAAAACAGGCAAAGAAAAAGCTATACAATCAACATGATGAAATTGAAAACTTGCAAAAAGAACATCAACAACTGCAAGAAAAATACGAGGCAATACAATCACAAGCTTCACCCTCTGGTGATATACAGCAAATGACAATGGATTTTGAGCGCGAAAAAGCAAGAATGACCGAGGCACTTAATAATTATAAATTACAAATTGCAGAGCAGAGCCAAGCTTTAGAGCAATTATCCTTACAAGCCACTAACACCAATGAAGGTGCAGATCTCAACGAGATAAAAGCGGAGTTGGAACAAACCAAACAAGCATTAAAGCACTTAACAAAAGAGAAAAAATTTATTGAAAGCAGATATTTAGAACTAACAAAGCAAAAAGGGGACAAGACGTAAATATACCGAGGGCACTGACGAAAACCACACAATTAAAAAACAACAAAAACAAAAAATTAACTTTAGTGACATTTTATAAAAAACAATGTACTTTTATACAAGCATAACTCATGCGCATTTTTGAACGCTTTAAACATGAAATTTACAATGAGCCACTCATTATTTTTGACCGTCAAATGATAAAAAAGGACTGCATATGACGTATATTCCAGATACTAGCGCTCAGGATACACAAATCTCAGGTAAGTCTTCTAAAGCAAAAAGCATTTGGTTTATGAGCGGGTTAGTATTGCTTTTTTTACTGCTATATTTTGTTATAACACCAGCATTCACAAATTGGAGCAATGGCACAAACTCAGTTGCTTTAGACAAGATTAGAGTAGCACAAGTAGAGAAAGGCCTATTCATAAGAGACTTTTCATTACAAGGAAAAGTTGTTGCAGCAAGACGTCCTGTAATTTATAGCCCAGCGCAAGGGACCGTAACATATCATGTAGAGGCAGGTGACAGTGTAGCTGTAGGCCAGTCTCTGGCAACCATCGATAGCCCTGAACTAAAGAGTTTATATAATCAAGAAGTTGCAAACCTAACCAAGCTAAAAACACATCTAGAGCGTGAGAAAATTCAGGTAAAGAAATCAAGACTACAGCAAGACAACTTAATTGGAAAAGCAGAAGTGGCGCTCAATGCCGCACAAAGAGAAATGCGACGCTCTGAAGATGCAATGAAAAACAATGTGATCAGTGATATAGATTATCAAAAAGCGAAAGATGAGTTACAAAATGCCAAACGCGAATACCAACATGTACTCAAAGAAGTCGCACTACTCAAAGAGAGTCAAAAATTTGAAATACAAACTCGAGAGTTGGAGCTAGAGTCCCAACAAGTCAAAGTCACAGAATTAAAGCGACAGGTTGATGGGTTAAAGATAATCTCGCCTGTGACAGGGTTAGTGGGTAATTTAAATGTACAACAAAAGAGTTCTGTGGCGAAGAACCAAGCATTATTACGCGTGGTTGATTTAACACAATATGAGCTGGAAGTACAAATCCCTGAAAGCTATGCTGATGACTTAGCGTTGGGTATGGAAGCGCAAATCACATTAAACCAAACTCAGTATGCTGGCGAATTAGTTGCCATCTCGCCAGAGATATCTCATGGCGCTGTAAGCGGGAAAATCCGCTTTAAAGATACCTCTTTGACAGGGCTTAGACAAAACCAAAGACTCACAACACGCATCATACTTGAGCAAAAGAATAACATTGCCTACTTGCCCAGAGGGCAGTTTATTAATGCGCACAATGGCCAGTTCGCCTATGTATTAAATGGAGAAGAGGCCATCAAAACCCCTATCGAGCTTGGCTCGCGCAGCTTGGCGCAAGTAGAGGTCATTTCAGGCCTTAAACTGGGAGAACGCGTTGTGGTTTCCGATACAAACATTTTTAAAAATGCACCACGTGTTCGTATTTTACAATAGCAAGGACGACTAAAACATATGTTAACAATGCACAAGCTAGCAAAAGCTTTTTTCACTGAAAATATCAAGACTCAAGCGCTACAGCCATTTGATTTACAAATTGAACAAGGTGAGTTTGTCAGCGTTATCGGCCCGTCAGGGTCTGGAAAAACAACGTTTCTCAATATTGCTGGCTTACTAGAAGAGCACAGCGAAGGGTTATATGAGTTAGACGGTCAAGATGTATCAAAAATGAAAGATAAGCAAAAATCAGCTTATCGCAATGAAAAAATTGGCTTTATATTTCAAAGTTTTAACCTCATCCCTGAGTTAAACCTGTACGACAACATTGATATGCCATTGCGTTATCGCAAGTTTACTTATGCACAACGCCATAAACGTATTTTACAAGCTCTAGAGCAAGTGGGACTAGCAGGGCGAAAAAGCCATTACCCGTCACAATTATCTGGTGGCCAACAACAAAGAGTTGCCATCGCACGCGCTATAGCCGGCTCGCCATCCGTTATTCTTGCAGATGAGCCAACTGGTAATTTAGATTCAAAAATGGCTGACGGCATCATGTCATTGCTCAAAGACATCAATGCTCAGGGCACCAGTATTATCATGGTCACGCACGATAATGAGCAAGCCGCACTTGCCAACAGAGTTATTCAAATCAAAGATGGTTACCTTCAAGAGTGTGATCATATCCGTGAATCAATTGCATGCGCATAGCGTTAATTGAGTAATGGTGCCAGTGGTATAAGCTCGCCCGTTACTCAATTAAATCATAAAAACACGCTGCCTATGTCGCATGTTTTTATGATTGTCATTGCTATGGTAATATTGCCCTATTCGCCACTTAGATTTAGGCTTACATGCTACGACTATCAAATAACGTCGAAATTGCCGCTTGGGAACTAGAACTCACCGCCATTCGAGCCCAAGGAGCAGGCGGTCAAAATGTCAACAAAGTATCGAGTGCCATTCATCTAAAATTTGACATAAAAAATTCTGCGCTCCCTGACTATTATAAGCAACGTTTGTTGACCTTCAATGATAGTCGAATCACTAAAGACGGTGTGGTGATCATTAAAGCTCAATCTCACCGTACCCAAGAGATGAATAAAGAAGAGGCATTACAAAGGCTAAAAGCATTGATATTGGAAGCGACCAAAACTCAAAAAGCACGCCGTGCGACTAAGCCAACTCGCAGCTCACAAAGAAAACGCGTAGAGAGTAAAGTAAAACGAGGACAAACTAAAAACCTCAGGGGCAAGATAAAGTTTTAGGCTCATTGGCATGTGGCAAATATACTACAAACTGGGCTCCCCCCCATTTTGAGCGTTCTATTTCGCATCGTCCACCATGCCAAGCAACTATTTTGTCGACAATTGCCAGACCTAAACCGACGCCACCTGAACACTTATTTCGACTCTTATCTAATCTAGAAAATGGTTCAAATACTTTGTCACGTTCATGCTCTTCAATGCCTTTACCATCATCACCTACAATAATTTTAACGTCACTAGGCATTTTTTGTATTGCCACATAGATTTTGCTTTTCCCGTATTTATCCGCATTTCCTAAAAGATTTTGCAACACTCGCGCCATGTAGTAATGCTCTGCTGTAAGCGTTAATGCAGGGTAAGAGCAATCAAGTTCAATTTGCTTAATAGTTGTTCTGTGCAGTTTATCGATTTGCTCTTGTACTAAAGCGACAATATCAAACGGTGCAAACTTTAGCGTGCTTTGCGCCATTTCTAATCTCGCATAGCTCAGCATTTCATCTATCAAGACTTCCATTTCTTGAACATCTTGAGACATTTGAGGCACTGATTCGGGGGCTTGCTTTTCTAGCATCGCCAAAGCAAACTTTAACCTAGCCAACGGGGTACGCAATTCATGAGAAACAGCATTAACTAAATGCTTTTGGTTATTCATTAAGTTTGCCACTTTTGTTGCCATGGTGTGGAATTGACTCGTTAACGTGGCAATCGCTGAAAACCGAGAAGGGGCAATTGAAATATCTAATTGGCCTTTGGATAACTGCTCTGTGACATATCTAAACTGCGTTAAGTCTCGCCACAGAGGCCGTAGCCAAAACATTAGCAATAAAGCTAGGATCACAAATGAGCATAACTTTAGTAAATACTTGGGAATAGTCGCGTGTTCAACCGGCTCGAACGGACCTAACTGTACCACCGTATCGTTGCCTGTTAATAAAAAGCAAAGGAGTGCCTCATTTTTCTCAGTGTAAGTCGTTAAGACATCACCTTGCAAAAGCCTTGTTTTTTGTTCTGGCAACCATGCAACTTCATCTATTTTATAATGCGCGAGTGAATCCGGCAGCTGTGTGCTTTGCAACAAGCTTTGTTGTAACTTTTTAGCAACTAGCGAAGCATGACGTAAATCATCAGGTTGCTGATAGACAAACTGCTGCCAGATAAACTCACTTGCTTGATTAATAGCGATAATACTCACAAACACTACTAAATATAGGCTGAACAACAGTCGAACCATCTAAAACCTATCCCCAAGCAGATTTAGAGCACAAGTAACCTTTACCCCAAACAGTGATCAATCTTTGCGGTTGCTCCAAGTTATCATTCAGTTTTTTACGTAACCGAGAGATCCTTACATCAACACTGCGATCAAGGCCATCATACTCACGCCCCACCACGTGTCTGTATATATATTCACGACTTTGCGTTTCTCCTGCGCGACTAGCCAAAGCCCAGAGCAAATCAAACTCGTAGCTGGTCAGCTCTACCTCTTGCTCATCAAGTGTTACTTTACGACTCGCTTTATTGATACTCAATTGCCCCAAATTTAACTGCTCACTACTATTTATCACTGCGCTATTGCGTCTTAATAACGCATTGACCCGAGCCAATAAAACATGGGGTTCAACAGGCTTAATAACATAGTCATCAGCCCCTATCTCTAGTCCCCTTACTTGATCAAAGTCACTGTCTTTTGCCGTTAAAAACAAAATGGGGCCCTGATAATCAGGGCGTACATGGCGACAAACACTAAACCCATCGCGTCTGGGTAGCATAATATCTAGCACCACAACATCAGGTTGGACAGCGACAATATCCTTACACGCTTGCTCTCCATCATGCACTTGGGTCACAGCAAAACCATGACTTTGCAAAAACTGTGCAGTGAGATCAGCCAAGCGAATATCGTCTTCAACAAGCATCACATGGGCCATTAGAAAATACTCCAATCTGTTTTTAATTTGCGGCGATATTGACGGCTTACCGCAGCATTTACATTAATAATCTGCTGGGCAAGCAAGTCATTTTTATTGTCAAGCAAACGAAAATTCATATTTTTTTGTAGTGAAATATCAAGTTGCTCATTCACAAACTGCTTCGCTTGCCAACATCGCAGTTTGGTTTGCTCCTGATATAAACATGCATTAATGGGGGCCATAGTCTGCCAGTGCAGCTTAATGGTCATTTGGCATAATTCTCCCAACTGGCGAACAATACATGTGATTGGCTTTATTTCTAGTAACGTTTGCCTTGAATTTGTCTCTACAGCCATCGACTGCGCAGAGCTCACAATCAATGCCAGCGCAACTACCGGATACGCTTTAAAATTCATATAGCCCCCCAACAAAGATACTACTTGTATGTTGGTGCTTGACCAATGGGCTATCACTAATACCTGCGCCTAAAAATTTATGCTTGGCACTCACTTTAAATTGCCAGCGAGCGTTAAGACGGTAGTTAAACGCAAGAGCAATAAAAGGGGAGAGTGTACTTTTGCCTTGATAATAAAGCTTCCGATCCTTACTATCGCGACTTCGCAGGCCGTAATAATAATCTACTAATTGTTCGCTTTGCCAATGTGCCCCAAGCTTTAGCTGCAATTTAGCGCTAATATCATCAGGTAGTGCAATTTGCTGGCTATAAGACAAAGTCGCATGCTGACCGTTATACACTCCCTTTAGGTCTTTAAGCCAAGACACTGTAAACTTTGCGCCATCATCAACATACCAATGTGCTAACACGCCAGCATCAATCGTCCATTTGCGTTTAGAGATATCATCGATACTAATTTTAGGGACAGTGGGAGATAATTCATTATCACTCAACGAGCCATCGGGCACTATCCCGCTATCGACTTCAGTACCACTGGCTGCAAAAAAACTGTCGGGTGCTATCAAGTTACGAACATGAAACCGTTCAAAATAAGCTTGCTCTGCATTGGGCTCAACAATGATGCTCACATCGAAATGGCGAGAACTATTAAAAGTGTAACCTAAGGTTGTGTTGTCCAAAAAAAATCGGTCTCGATAGTAGCTTACGTATGGAATGACCAGCAACGGGATATTACCCCCTCCACTCAACGGGTTAGTCAAAACACCAGCGCCAACGGCTAAACCAAATTGCCACTGTCCAACCTCAATACACTCAGTACTTACAGGCTCACATGACTGTGCATTCGCATGCAATGTCAGCATAAAACACAGTGTTAATAAAAGCTGTTTCAAGCGTGTCCCCTCAAGGTTATTAGCGTTGTTTGAAAATGCGAGCAAGCGCTTCATCGGTAAATCACCCTACCTGACAAAAAATGATCTACACACGCTAATTTACCACCGTATTTGCAATTTGCTATCTAGAGTAACACTTAATAACAATTCACTGTTTAAAGGTAACAGTTATTCAGAGGATATTTTGTACAGTTGTAGCTGAGATTGATAAAAGGAGATATAGAATGTTTTACTCACGTTTAATTACGGTTGGTATCAGTGTATTACTCAGTGCCTGTTCAAGTGATAACGATACTGCAGATAAAAAAACGGATAGCTTGCCACAACTCAATGGTATTAAGGTGTCCACCCAACCTCTGACAAAAGCCAGCGCAGAGCAATTTGCAATGCACCTAAAAAATGGTTTATTCATGCGCCACTATGAATACACCTCACCAAGTCAACCAACAAGTAGTAACGAGTCAAATGCTGACTCATCGGCTATAACAGCAACGTCCTCAAGCACCAATGTACAAGAACAAGGCGTAGACGAAGCTGATAGAATTAAATATGACGGCCAATATATGTACATTAGTGCAAGCACTGCACATAACCTTCAAGCTCCAGAGCAACCCAATCAATATGTTCGCATTATGAAACGCGATGAGTCAGGTGATATTAATCAAGTAAAAGAAGTTATCAGTACTCATTCTGAATATCAGAATCAGAAACTGTACCTCCATAATAAAACGCTTGCTGTGCTGAATCATGACATGGGATGGTTTGGTATCAGTTTACCTGAACCACAGCTGTCTGCTAGCTCTTCGATTGCTGCACCCACCGCACAACAATTTGAGCTGAGTTTGATGGATGTGAGCATTCCTGAGCAAACGACTGTAAAGGCCCATTACACTATTGATGGACAGCTAATAGATACCAGGGTAGTGGACGGTCAGCTTTACATCGTCAGTAATTTTCACCCTAAATTCGATGGTTTTGTTGGCATTGATAACAGTGAGCAAAGCAAGCTTGCTGACTACAAAGCCATACAGCAGTTAAATGTTGAGCAGCTCTTACCATCGATACAAAATAACTTAAATGAGCAAACCCAAGCTCTCTTCAATCCTGCCGATTGTTATATAAATCAAGATGCAAACCAAAATGATGGTTATGACGCCGTCATGACGCTGACTAAAATATCACTAGCAGATCCAACTCAACAAAGTTCTATATGCGTTAACACCTATATAGAAGGTTTATATGCGTCAAAACAAGCACTCTATGCGTACAGCACACACTACAACGAAGGCGCTTCAAGCTCGGTTATTCATAAATTCACCCTAGCTGATAGTACACTTGATTACACTGCAACAGGACAAGTGACGGGTCATTTTGGTTGGAATAGCCCCAATTTGCGCTTTAGCGAAAACCAACAGTTTTTGCGAGTGGTAACCACTGATGGTAACAATATGGATGGATTCAATCACAAACTATTTGTTCTAGAACAACAAGGTAATCAACTTGCGACTATTAGCGAGCTGCCAAACGCGTCTCAACCAACCCAAATAGGTAAGGTCAACGGCAAAGGCATCGTAGATGAGGATATTTATGCGGTAAGATTTGTAGAAGATAGAGCCTACGTCGTTACCTTTAAACAAACCGATCCCTTGTATGTGATTGACCTATCAAATGCGCAAGCTCCCATTATCAGCGGTGCACTTGAGATCCCCGGTTACTCATCTTACCTACACCCCGTGGGTGATCACTTATTGCTTGGCGTAGGCCAACACGTAAACGATTTAGATAGTGACTTGCCTGTCATCGCTCAAGGCACACAAGTCAGCTTATTCGATATAAGTGATATTAATAACCCACTGCAGCTCAATGTACACAAGTTTGACAATGCCTACTCCGCAGTCGAGTCGAACTATCACGCATTTAGCATACTAAAAATGAATGATGGTCAATATCGCTTCACTTTACCGATAGAAAAATGGCATAACACAACTTCAAGCTCCTCATCAGACACGTGGTCAAGAGAGAATGCTTTAGCAGCATTTGAACTAGACCCTAATGAAAAGCAAATGAATTACATAGGCCGTAGTGTGATTACGTATCCTGATAGTGACACCATACCATATATCTGGTCAGGTAATGACCGTGCAATCATTCACCAAAATGACTTGTATTACATCCATGGTAACTATATTTGGCAAAGTGACTGGCTTGCTCCAGCTAAAAATACAGGCCCGCTCTAAGTTGCTAAAAAGTAAAAGATACCATCGATAGGCTGGTATCTTTTACTCACCTCACTTTTTAGCTTCTTTTACCCTCAAGTAATTCAGCAATTTTTTTACGCACCACTGGGTTTTGCGTCTGACTTTGTAGCTGTTGAAGCCTTGCCATGTTTGCAGCACTTAAACTATGCCCAGCTTCAAGCATGGTACGGGTAAAGGCCGCTACAAACTTAGGCTGAGGGGATGCCAAAAGCGCCGACACCACCTGGTCCTGATAATCAGCGTGCTTACTCAAAACTTTAATACTATTCAGTTTGGTTGAGTCATCACTGCTACTTAGTAGAGGGGGCAGTTGTGCAAGTAGGCGAGTGTCTTTACTATTTGCAACCGCCAAAATTGTCGTTGATAAATTAAATTTCTCTTTAATATTATGTTGCAGGTAACGCTTCACATTGACCGCTTGTTCTGGTGAAAAATACGCCATGGTTCCCAAGCTTAACAAAGCTGTATTCGCCACTTGATGATTTGGTTGCTCGGCTATAGATTGCAAGGTTTGGACTGATAGCGCACTCGATGCACCAAAACGACCCAATGCCATAGCCAACTTGTGTTTATCTAAGTCAGACGTTTGCTCAAACTGGATAAGATCAACCAACACAGCTTCGGCTTGAGGGGTCTGTAACTTTTGCAAAGCATAAATAATGGCCGAGCTTGAATCTGGCATCGCATTTAACAATGCTTGAATTTCATAAGCGCTATAGCTATCAACCAAATATTGGCCAACAGCTTGTGCAAGCTCCACTGATAAAGACGCTTTTAACTCCACCAACGCTGCTTTAAAAGTGCTTTCGTCTGATATTTCGTGCTGTCTAGTTTGTAACTGTTCAGTGATTAAGTGCGCATTTACATTTGGACCTTTACTGGTAAGTGCCTGAAACGAATTGGCTACCTTGGTCACACTCACGCTTTGTTCAACAATATAATTTTGCTGTTGCTGCCAGTGCAACGTGTTGATATAGCTTAGTTTTTCTATATCGCCAGAAGGCGTAATTAACAACTGCCAATCTTGTTGTTCTTTTTTAGGTTTATGATTGGCGTTATGGTAAGTGATCTCCTGCGCTTGGCGAACAATTGTATTGTCTATTTGTTCATACTGGTAACTAACCTTGCGTTGAGCTTCTTCAATAATTAATGGCTGACTTAAATCATAACTGAGTAAATCAAAGATCTGATTAACGACCTGCAGTGTATGCTCACTCGGTAAACCAAGTAAGTCAAGTTGTTCAAAACGATGTTGTTGCTGCTCAACGGTAAAAGGTAAAGTGTTAACCAAAGGCACAACCTTATTGTCTTGGGTATAAGCAATATCATTCAGTTGACCAAGCAATAAGTTTATATCACTTTGTTTTTGTAGCTGCATATGCCAACTAAGCTGCGAATGCGATAACACGACCTGGCTATCAGAGCGAATAGAAGAATCAACTTGCACAAAGTAAGTAAATTGATTTACCTCTTCTTTAGCATCAAAAGCAAATGTATCCGCACGCCCCGCTAACTGGCTTGACGTGTTATTAGAAGAGGGTTGACTCATCCAGTAACCAACAACAGCGGCTATGGATAAAACGAAAAGACTTACAACAAACACTCTAATTTTCATAACATACTCCTAAAATGGCGGCGTTTAGCCGCCACATAAAAATTAAAGTTGTTCCCAGCTAGGGCTTGCGTACTCGTAGAACGTTCTTTCACGCTCATAAAGTGGCTTCCACTTCATGATATCTACGTTAAACACCAATAAGCCCCAAAGCTTTTTACAATAGCCTTGAATTTTTCCGTCTCCCCCTGATAGCTTCCCAGATACTTTAAGCTCCAAAAAGCCCTCTTCACGAACTTGTTCATCAACCACAACACGACGAATGCCCGCTTCAACGTAGCCCTTACCTTTAACCTTAAGCAAGCTCAGCTTACCTTTCACACCAGCTTCAGCAATACCATGACCAAACGAGCCATAAGCCGCGCTTGATACTACACCACCGACATATGGCTCAACAGACGCATAAATGTAATCAGGGCGTCGCACGCCATCAACCTCAAAAGGTTCTTCATTGCCATGTCCGCCTATTACACCACCTACAGTAAAGTCTGCACCGGCTTCAATACCAGCGCCAAACTTAACACCTAGCTTTAATAAACCTAATGGGTCTAATGGCAATTCTAATTTTGGTTTAATAGGCTCGGGGATCAAATCAAAATAATATTCAATCGGATAAGTAACAGATGCATCAAGCAAATCATCACAGTTAGGCTTAAACGCAGCCACAGAGTCTTCACCAACCGTTAAGTTAAAGCTCATACCTTGCGTACAGTCTAACTTTGAAGGGTTAAAAGAAAACTCTACAAAGCCAATGGCCATTTTAAAGTTACGGTTATGTAACTTAAGCCAGTTACCAGCCTGATAAAAGCCACTTGTAGCGCCATTGGCAACGCTGTCAACAAACATCCAACCTTGCTGATCACGATACTGATGAGTTCTGCCTACCGCATTGTTTTTTGTCACCACTCGCGACGACTGCTCTACATAGCCAGGATCTTTGTACAAAGAGGCATATGCTGGTGCAATAGCTAACGCTCCTAATAGTGCACTGAAGCACATAGAAGTAATAGTTTTCATTATATTTCCTGTTATAAAAAATCTTAAAGTTTATGAGTAGGCTGCGCAGCCGAGCGCTAATATAGAGGTGAATGTTTACAGAAAAGTTACAAATAAACCGATTAAAGGTCCAATTGGTAATAAACAGACTTTATCATGAGGTTTAGAGCAAGCTATCAAAATCAATTAAAATATATTAAAAACAAAAAATTAGAAATGAATCAGTATAAAAAATCAGCATTTACACTTTTGTAAAATGCTCTCAATTAGTCAGGCGATTTCAGTTAACGAATATTCTACTCTATGAGTAAAAACCAACCGTTATAACCTTACAAATAACCACGCATTCTCAGTGCTCAACCATTGTTGGGGGCAAAATATCGAAAGATTTTAGTAAATCGTCAAGATAACCCTTCGTCTTTAACTGTGCAGTTTCGGGTAACCAACGTAAATGTGCGTGATAGAACTCGGCCGTTTGATAAGCTTTTCTTAAAGCTTGATCGAGCTTTTTCAAAAAAGCTCGGCTTTGTTGAGTGTCGTTACACATCCAGTGACCAACAATGTATTTCGGGGCACCGGCTATGTCGTAAACTCGCAACTCTGAGGGTGATTTTTGTAAATGCCTAAATATTGCAGCGGGATAGCCAAGGTAAAAGTCCGCTCTACGATGCCTAAACATCTGAAAAGTCATGTCATAATGGTTAGTTCCATCGCGTAGTACTTTATTACTTTCGGGAATTTTATTAATTTGCATATCTAAATAGTTGCCATAAGACATCGAAGGTGAAAGTACGATTACCGCATTCTTATATTTGTCGAAAATGTTCACTAAAGAACGCACTTCACCGACTTGGTTAAGTAGCTCAGCGCTCAGCGGGGGAGATTGAATATGCTGATATAAACGGTGACTCAAATAAATATTGATGGGTAAGCTAAACAAATAATTATCGAATCTTTTTGGGGTTTTAATTCTATTTTGCACACAAACTGATTGTTCTTTTGTCTGCATAGCCTTCAGAGCACGTTTATAGCTGGAGGGAACTAAAGTAACATCTCCTTTATTCAAAAAACTCATTACTAACAAGTTAGTGTTGTTGCCAATACTCGAAGGGGGGATTTCTTTGCGTAACACACGTAAATCACTTTCATCTTCCACATGCAAAAAAATCGCATTGGCACAGTAAGAACACATAAAACAGAGCAAACATAACACGCGGATCAACATCATCGAATACAACACACTTCATAATTCACACTTACTAGCATAGGCTATCAAGCACTAAAAGTGCTAGTCTAAATTAATGCAAAATAAGCAATGACTAATAGAATACGTAATGATGGGGTGATGATATAAAGCGATAGCCCATTTTTACACCTCAACGTTTTTTCATTCAGAAGAAGTCAGTAACCGGATCAATTCATCTAAATACGCTCGGGTTTGTTTTTTTGAAGATTCAGGTAGCCATTTTAAGTGCGCATCATAAAATGCGTCTGAATGGTAAATTTCCATCATAAGCGAGTTAAATACAGCTAAAAATGCCCTACTTTTAGCATTATTGTTACACATCCAGTAGCCAAGAACATAACGGGGAGCATCAGCCACTTCATAGGCACGGTAATCAGCAGGACTTTCCTTCAAAAAAAGATACATATCTGCTGGGTACTCAAGTAAAAAGTCAGCGCGTCTTGATTTAAACAAGTGATACATCTCTGCGAATGGGTTACTTCCCGCCAAAATCACTTTATTTTCTTTTTTAACCTTTTCAAATTGTTTATCAAAAAAAGGACCATAAGATAAGGTAGGTGTAAACGCTATCAATGCACCTTTGTATAATGTAAAAAGTGCCTGCAAAGACTTTACTTCTCCATCGCCAGTTAACACCGATGCAGATAGCGCTGGTTCCGACGCATGTTGGTAAAGGCGTCGGCTCAAATAAATATTGACTGGGTAACTAAATAAAAACTCCTCTAATCGCTTTTTATTTTTGACTCTATTGGTCATACAAATCACATTTTCAGTGGTACGCATATCTTTCAGAGCACGGGGGTGACTTGCAGGCACTAGGGTTACTTTGCCATTGGGAAGTAAATCTAGGATGAGTTTATTGGTATTATTGGCTATGTTAGTTGCTGGATTGAGACCTTGATAGACAGCAAAGTCACGTTCATCGTCAAGATAAAGTGACACAGCCAGAGCACAAAAGTTTACCGAAAAACAAATCAAAAGCACCGTCGCTTTGAGCACACACGATAACAAACCAACCACCAAGCACTATCAATGAGTTTATTAAGAATAGGACAATATATAAAAAAAATGCCAGCAATATGCTGGCATTCAAAACAAATAGCGAGCCACTGTGACTATTTATTGCTGTGCTTATCAAACCACCATTGAATATATGCTACTTTATTCATCAAGTTAGAAGGCCTTGCAGTGATACCATGCGATGCGTCAGGGATCCTAACCATTGCGGTTTCGACACCTTGAAGCTTTAATGCTTGGTAATATTGCTCTGTTTCAGAGATTGGCGTGCGATAGTCAGCATCACCTGTAAGTAACATAGTGGGGGTTTTAACATTACCCACATAACTAATAGGCGAGCGCTTCATATAATGCTCTGTATGCTCCCAAGGCTTACCAGGGAACCAGTAATCTGCAAAATATGGATAAAAATCAGCTGTTAATACAAAACTAAACCAATTTATTACTGGCTTAGCGACAACAGCAGCTGCAAATCTATCGGTATGCCCAACGGTCCATGCGGTAAGTACACCTCCACCAGAACCGCCGGTTACAAATAATCGAGACTCATCAATAAAGCCTTTTTTAATAACTTCATCTACCCCTGTCATTAAATCATCAAAATCGTTGCTAGGGTAATTATGGTGGATTGTTTGTGCAAATGTTTTGCCATATGAATCGCTGCCCCGCGGGTTCATATACAACACTACGTTACCTTTGGCTGCAAATAATTGCGCTTCAGCACTAAAGTGAGGACCGTAGTTGGCAACAGGTCCACCGTGGATCTCTAACACGAGTGGATATTTTTTACTTTGGTCAAAGTTAGGGGGGTAAACAATCCAACCTTGAATATCCAATTGATCATGTTTTGATTTAACCCAAAGCTCTTCCACTTTACCAAGTGTTTTATTCGCAAGCGCATCTTCATTTAATTGCGTTAGACGTTGCGTTTTGCCGCGCTGCACCACACCTACATCAGCTGGCCTTTGTGTATCCGCCATAGTAAATGCAACGTCTCCTTTCACACTTACGTCAAAGTCTCCGCCTGAATAGGGTCTGCCAAATGACACACTACCAACTTGTTCAGTAATGATTTTAGCTTTTGAGTTCAGTGGCTGGTGAGCAACGACCGTCTGACCTTGAGAGTCATAACTGTAATACAGGCCTCTGCTTTTACTATCCCATTGAATGCTCTCGACACTGCGGTCAAGATCTTGAGTTAAAACTCGACTTTCACTTTTTTCAAGATCGATCACATAAACGTGAGCGTTCTCATAATTGGTCCGCTTATCGTCATATCCAATGTAGGCTAAAAAGCGCCCATTAGGCGATACTGCAGGGGCTCTATCAGGACCCACTCTTTGAGTAACGGCTTTGATCTCCAGCGTCTTCATATCAAGCGAGTAAACTTCGCTATTGATTACCTTTAATTCATAATCAGGGTGACGGTTGGCTGAGAAATACAACGTATTACCATCGCCGCTAAAGCTGACCTGACCTCCATGGTTAAAACGTCCTGAAGTAAGCTGCTGTGCGTTACCACCGTTTGCATCAATTTTGAAAATATGTGTAAAACCGGATTTGCTGTAACCTGCGCCATCGGCACGGTAGAAAACATCATCTATAAAAACAGGCGGTTTAGCCCAAGTAGCCCCTTTCGGTTTACCCTTTAAACTAACTGGCGTTTTAGCGGCTTCAGGCACAAATTGGCTAAATACAATACTTTTTCCATCTGGCGTCCAACTCAGGGAATTGGGTGATTGTGTTAAATTACTAATTTTTGCCACCGCACCTGAAGACAGCCACTTAACATAGATTTGGCTACTACCATCTCGAGTCGAAATGAACGCTAAGCGATCTCCTTGGGGAGAAAGTGTCGGCGCATAGTCAATATGCACACCACTTGTCACTGGCAGTAATTGCTTTGTTTTTACATTAACCGACCATATATTGCTGACTTTTTTATCCGTTTTAATATCCATACGGTTGCGCACAAAATAAACCAGCTCGGCATCATGACTAAATTCAATTTGATTTGCATATTCAAGATCAAATACATCTTCTAGTTCGAGCGGCTTAGCGCTAGCAAGATTGCTTGCCATTAATATGCTTGCCGCTACAGCAATAATACTTCGTTTCATTAGGACTCCATTTCTTATTTCGATTGAGCTTTGATAACAACGCATTCATAAGACAAGGTCAATTATTTGCGTTTAAAGCACACTAACAACAGCTGCCCCCTAACCGTATAACTTTTATGGATTTTTTTACTATTGGCTCCTATTCAAATCACGATGGATTAAACAACGTATTTGAATGAATTTACCATTATTGTTAACTGTAAAGGGGGTTAACAGTTTACTTATTCGTCAATGCTCTTCAAAAACTCTGGAGCTTTCCTAATTTGAGTCGCCTGCTCAAAAGCGTATCCAATCTCTATTAATGTAGCTTCGCTATTTGCACCACTAAAAAAGGAGATACCCAAAGGAAGATTTCGATAAAAAGCCATCGGAATAGTAATACTCGGATAGCCTGCTATTGCTGCTGGGCTGGAACTGGCTCCTGTGTAATGATCACCATTAAGCGTATCGATAACCCATGCAGGACCATTTGTTGGCGCCACGATTGCATCTAAATTATGCTCGGCTAATAAAGCATCAATACCGCGTTTTCTCGCTTTCTCAGCAACTAACTTTTTAGCAGCGAGATATACTTCGCTTTGCAGATCACCCTTATTGTTAGCCATTTCAAGCAAACCTTGATTAAAGTCACTGCGAGCCAGCGTCTTGTTAAATTTAATCAGCTCAGCGAGCGATTTAACCTTAACTTGCTCTGGCGTATTAGCCAAGTACTGTTCGATGTCATGCTTGAAGTCATACAACAAAATATCAAACTCAGCTTGTGACAGTGCATCTTGATAGTCCAACGTAAGATCATCAATAACGATTGCTCCTTCACGTTCAAGTACATCAAGTGTTTTGGCAAATGCTTTACTAGCAATGCTGTTAAACTCGCTGATGTTGCGAACTACCCCTAACCGCTTACCTTTTAACCCATCTGCTTTTAGGTGTTTTTGATAAGAATTAGGTAAGGAGCCTGATAACACCTCAAGTAAAATTGCAGCATCTTGTACATTGCGGGTCATAGGGCCTGGCGCATCTTGAGAGTGAGACAAAGGGATAACTCCCTTGCCTGATACTAAACCAACCGTAGGTTTTAAACCCACTAACGCATTATGCGCTGCAGGACATGTAATAGAGCCATCAGTTTCAGTGCCTATTGCTGCAACCGCTAAATTTGCGGCAACAGCAACGGCAGAGCCTGAACTTGAACCACAAGGGGTACGGTTAAGTACGTAAGGATTCTTGGTCTGTCCGCCGATATCACTCCAACCACTTGAACTTTGCGTTGACTTAAAGTTAGCCCACTCACTTAAGTTCGCTTTCCCTAAAATAATAGCCCCCGAAGCTTTGAGCTTTTTAACCAGTTCAGCATCATTTTTTGCATAATTGTTTGAAAGCGCGATAGCACCCGCTGTTGTAGGCATATTATCCGAAGTTTCGATGTTATCTTTTAAAACGATTGGCATACCAAAAAGCAAACTATGAGCCTTATTAACACTATGTTGAGCGTCTCGTTGCTTTGCAATATCTAACGCTTGAGTATTTAAACTTATAATGGCATTGAGCTTTGGGCCACTATCATCAAGCTCAGCGATTCGAGACAAGTAATACTGAGTTATATGTTGATAACTTATTTTTTTATCATCAACGAGCTGCTGTAGCTGAGCAAAGCTAAGCTCTTCCAATGTCATTACATCAGATTTAGCATCTACCTGTGTCGTTGCTAGTGTAAAGAGCAACGCAGTTAGCCATGTTTTACAGTGCATAGGTTCAGTCCATCAAATATTTTGTTTTTATAGTTGGATAATATTGACCACTTTGCAAGCACTTTAGGACCTAAAAACAAAACAACCAGACAAAGGTCTGGTTGTTATATCAACTGCTTAGGTTTTAGCTTGCTTGAGCTTTATATTTTAACCGGTAAGCATGTAATAGCGGTTCAGTGTAGCCATTAGGTTGTTTGCTGCCTTCAAACACTAATGCTTGAGCCGCTTGAAACGCGAGATTATCTTGGAGATCTTGCCCATTGCTCACCATCGGCTGATAAAGAGGATCATCCTGATTTTGGCTATCTACTATCTGCGCCATACGTACAAAAGTGTCACGTACTTGTTGCTCGCTACACACTCCATGCATCAGCCAGTTCGCGATATGTTGACTCGAAATACGCAAAGTGGCCCTATCTTCCATTAAACCAACATGGTTTATATCTGGCACTTTAGAGCAGCCAATCCCTTGGTCAATCCAACGCACAACATACCCTAAAATGCCTTGCACGTTGTTGTTCAGCTCTACTTGGATTTCTTCTTTGCTCAACGTCATATCCAAAAGAAGAGGCGGAGTAAGTAAGTCATCCAAAGATGCTTTTTGACGCGCTAATAACTCATTTTGTTTAGCAAATACATCTACGAAGTGATAATGCATGGCATGTAGTGTTGCAGCGGTAGGAGAGGGCACCCAAGCGGTATTCGCACCAGATTGGGGATGAGCTAGCTTTTGCTCCATCATTAACGCCATTTTATCCGGCATTGGCCACATTCCTTTGCCTATTTGTGCTTTACCACTAAACCCGCACTCTAAACCAATATCAACATTACGGTTTTCATAAGCCATTATCCAAGGCTGAGATTTAATCTGCGCTTTAGGCAGAACGGGACCAGCCAGCATTGATGTGTGGATCTCATCTCCCGTTCTATCTAAAAAGCCTGTATTAATAAACACCACTCTCGACTTCGCTTGCGCTATACAAGCTTTAAGATTTACCGATGTGCGACGTTCTTCATCCATAATACCAAGCTTTATGGTGTTTGCAGGTAATTTAAGTAACGCTTCAACTTCACAAAATAGCTGCTCGGTAAATGCGACTTCTTCAGGGCCGTGCATTTTTGGTTTTACAATATTGATGCTTTGTACACTCGAGTTATGAACCGAGCTATTACCCTTAAGATCGTGCATAGCACATAGTGATGTGATCACGGCATCCATGATCCCCTCAAAAACCCATTCACCTCGGGGATCCAAGATAGCTGGATTTTGCATTAAATGCCCAACATTACGCACAAACATCATGCTGCGGCCTTTTAAGGTAATTCGCTCTGCGTCTTTACTGGTGTAAGTGCGATCTGCGTTAAGCTTACGGGTTACCTGCTCACCTTGCTTCACAAAAGTCTCACTTAACGTGCCTTGCATCAGCCCAAGCCAGTTCTGATAGACCGATACTTTATCTTGCGCATCAACTGCTGCAACTGAGTCTTCACAATCCATAATGGTGGTTAGAGCAGATTCAAGCACAACATCTTTAACACCGGCTTTATCTGCTTGGCCGACAACATGGTGAGGATCGATTTGGATCTCGATATGAAGATCATTATGTTTGAGCAAAATAGCGCTGGGGTTTTGTGCTTGACCTTGATAACCGACAAATTGAGATGGGCTTGCAAGCGTCACTTGTGTGGTGTCATTAAGTGTAACCAACAGTTGCCCATCAACAACAGAATAGTTAGTACTTTCAATGTGCGAGCCATGGTTCAGAGGTAGTGCCTTATCCAAAAACTGTCGAACATAAGCCATCACCTTAAAACCACGTACCGGATTGTAACGTGAAGTTTTCTCGGCTCCCTCTTCTTCGCTAAGCACGTCGGTACCATACAAAGCGTCGTACAAAGAGCCCCAGCGAGCATTTGCCGCATTAAGTGCAAACCTAGCATTACTGACCGGAACGACGAGCTGTGGTGCAGCAGTTAAAGCGACCTCTGGCTCAACAAGCTCAGTATCAATAAAAATATCATTTGGCTCTGGATGCAAATAACCTATATCTTCCAAAAATGTCCGATATTGCTCTTTATTCCAAAACGTATGCTGTTGATGATAAGAATCGATTTGCTGCTGCAACAAATCTCTTTTTGATAACAGCGCTTTATTTAACGGTGTGAGAGTGTCAATAATGCAGGCAAACCCCTGCCAAAACGCCGATTGTTCAATGCCTGTATTGGGAATAGCTTGTTGATTTATAAAGTCATAAAGCCTTTTATCTATGGTTAATCCAGCTTCTTGCACACTAGCTTGCATAACAATGGTCCTAAGTCGAGTTTTTGAACGGGTTTAAATAACCATATCGTATTTACCCGTAAAACAAACCCCCTTAAGCATTCACGAAAAATATACTCGTAATAACAACTATAAATTTAAAAAATTTAGCATTCCAGCCTAGGGTGTAATTAAGCGCTGATGTCTAGCATTGCGCAACTCTCACAACCAAAAATATAGCTAACCCGTTCGAAGGATTTAATTATGACTCGCTACCAATCACAGCTCGATAAATTCTCTACCCTTTGCCAAACCAACGGTAAAACTTGGCAATCTATCAATCCAGAATTTGCAAACCGCATGACTTTGCAAAACCGATTCAAAACCGGTTTAGATATCGCAAAGTACACCGCAAAAATCATGCGAGAAGACATGGCAGCTTATGACCAAGATAGCAGTCAATACACACAATCTCTTGGCTGCTGGCATGGGTTTACAGCCCAGCAAATGATGATGGCAATTAAACGTCACCAAAAAACAACCAAGCGCTCATACGTTTACTTAAGTGGCTGGATGGTCGCCGCACTACGCTCTGAATTTGGCCCATTACCAGATCAAAGTATGCATGAGAAAACATCTGTGCCTAAGCTCATCGAAGAGATCTACACATTCTTAAAGCAAGCCGATGCAAGAGAGCTTGATCACCTATATCGCGAACTAGATGATGCAAAAGCGACCGGGGCAAATACACAAGAAATAATCAATAACATTGATAATTTTGAAACGCATGTTGTGCCAATTATCGCAGACATTGATGCAGGCTTTGGCAATGAAGAAGCAACGTATCTTCTAGCAAAAAAAATGATAGAAGCGGGCGCTTGTGCAATTCAAATCGAAAACCAAGTTTCAGATGCAAAACAATGTGGTCACCAAGCTGGTAAAGTAACCGTACCTCACGAAGACTTTTTAGCAAAGATCAATGCTGTTAGATACGCATTCTTAGAACTTGGCGTTGAAGACGGGATCATCGTAGCACGCACAGATTCTTTAGGTGCCAGCTTAACGCAAAAAATACCGGTATCAAAAGAGCCTGGCGATTTAGCAAGCCAATATACTGCATTCTTAGATACAACCCCAATCACATCAGCAGATGATTTAAATGATGGTGAAATGGCAATAAAACTAGATGGTCAACTTTGCAAACCTGTCCGTCTAGAAAATGGTCTATATCAGTTTAAAGACGGTACAGAAAAAGATCGTGTTGTCTTAGATTGTGTAACAAGCTTAAGATCTGGTGCCGATTTATTATGGATTGAAACCGAAAAGCCACATGTTCAGCAAATTGCAGAACTCGTCAACCGAATTAAAGAGCACGTGCCAAATGCTAAGCTAGTTTACAACAACTCGCCATCATTTAACTGGACTTTAAAGTTTAGAGAGCAAGTCTATGCACAGTGGCAACAAGAAGGGCGAGATTTGAGCCAATATCCTGATCCAAGTTTAGATCCAAAAGCACTTATGGCTCCACAATTGGATAGCTCAGAGTTAGCCGCGGCTGCCGATGAACTCGTACGTAACTTCCAACGCGATGGTGCTCGTGAAGCAGGTATATTCCATCACTTGATCACGCTTCCAACTTATCATACCGCTGCATTAAGCACAGATATTTTAGCTGAAGGTTACTTTGGTGATTTAGGCATGCTTGCCTATGTGCGTGATGTGCAACGACAAGAAATTAGACGTGAACAAGCTTCTGTGAAGCATCAAGACCTAGCGGGTTCAAACATTGGCGACACCCATAAGGAGTACTTCTCAGGTGAGAATGCGCTCAAAGCAGGTGGAGAAGCTAACACAATGAACCAATTCTAAATCTAAGCCAACCAATAGAGTCCCTATAGAGAGCTTTCGAGCTCTCTATATAAAACACTCAAACAACCAGATCAGATTTTTACTAAATTAATTAACCACAAAGCAAATTCGATACATAAAAGCGCAAAATCAGCGTTGCCCATTTGATTATTATTATTTCTCTAATATTAAGACCCTTAAAGCCTTATTTCAGAACAAAATTTTACTAACAGACTAAGCTACAGAACAACATTTTACTAAGGCAGTAGTCAAATAAACCGAAATTTTACTAACTCAAGGCCTATAAACCGAAATTTTACTAACTCATTGACGCAAATTTGCAATAAACTTTAATTATTGAATAAAAAACAATGTGTAAACCCCCTTTACAAAACACACTTCCGTGCATTCATGTATGCTGAAAATGTCTAAAAAGGCTTGTTTAGGCTTTCAATTAGAGGCATTTTGAAGTAAAAAAATAGATAAGGCGGAAATTTTATAAAGATGTGAAAAATGCCTTAGAAGTTTTTATTAGATGAAACGCCACTTCGTAAAATATTGATCCAGCATACTGTTCATGCCAATATAAACGATATAAAACAGTGAGTTAATTAATAATGCTATTATATTCTCATTATGGATCAGGCGATAACTAACTTTATCGCAACCTTTCTAAACGTTCCCCCCATTTAAATTGCTCGCGTAGCTCATGAACGCTTATTCCATATGGTCCAACCTCTATAGGCCGCTGCCCAACTCCATTTTTCTTACACATTTATTCGTTTTACTAGTAACTCACATGGGAGAAGATAGAAATGACACAACATACAATGAAACATGGAGATTGGGCTAAAATTGTTGAAACACGTCAAAAAAAGCAACAAGCTCAACAGAAAAAAGGCGCATATAACACGCCAATCATCACCATACTGCTGCTTAGCATATTTGTTGTTGCAGCTCTTTGGGCACTTTTCCATAATCAGAATCAGCAACTCTCAATTGCAGAACTAAGTAGCGAACAAAAGAGACGTATAACCAGGCACTTTTCTAAACAGTTCATCATCGGGAGCTGGGAGTTTTATGATACAAAATTTACCAAATCAGATATCGAGGTAATGATAAAAATTCCTACGCAACTGTCTATGAGCCAGTTACATGCATCTAAATATATAAGAACGGCTTTGTGCCCTCCAACCAACCATAAAGTTTGGTCTGATGTGGGCTTGTATAATTTGCATATCAACCTATTTACCGACTCTCCGCGCAAGGGCAAAGCGGTTATGTGTAACAATCCCAATATGTCTTAAACTGGTGTCCCCCTATTGTAAAGGGGGTTAACACTACTCAAGTTCTAAGCGCGACTGTTCAACAAGATCCTCAGGCAAAGATTTACTGACCGAAACTCCCAACTCTTTAAACTCAGACGCTTGTTTAATCAGATTACCTTTACCGCTGTATAGTTGTCCGAAAGCTTTTTCATAGCTTTCTTTCGCCTTGTCTAGTTGCTTCCCAACACCATCCATACTGTGTAAAAATGCGTTCAGTTTGTTGTAAAACTTCTCGGCTCGCAATGCAAGCTCTCGACTATGCTTGCTCTGTTCTTCAAATTTCCAAAGCTGCTTAACAATGTTCAAGCTCGTGAGGAGTGTGGTTGGGGTAGCAACTAATACATTCATGTCTAGAGCTTGCTGATACAAGTTTGGATTATGCTTTATCGCTTCAACGAATGCAGACTCAACCGGAATGAACATAATAACGACTTCAGGAGAATTTAAGCCTGGCAAGCGTTCATAAGACTTATCACCCAATTCTTTAATTCTTGCTTGCACTGCAAGGCAATGTTGAGCGAGCGCTTCGTGAGCACTGGTCTCATTATCAGAGTTTACATAACGGGTATATGCGTTCAACGATGTTTTTGCATCGATCACTAGGTGACGCTGTTGAGGCAGATACACGATAACATCGGGGCGAAATTTACCTTGCTCAGTAGTAAACGACACCTCTCGTTTGTAGTCAAACCCCGCTCTTAAACCAGCACTATCAAGCACATTCTCTAGCATCAATTCACCCCAATTTCCTTGGGTCTTCTTCTGACCTTGTAATGCAGTGGTTAACTTGTCGGCTTGTTCAGTAATGGTTTTATTGTTGGCTTGTAAATGCAACAGCTCTGTTTTTAATGAAGCACGTTGTTTCAGCTCTTCACTATGAATTGCTTCCATTTTATCTCGAAATCCTTTCAACTCGCCCTGCATTGGCTGAAGCAATTGACTGATCCGTTCCTGACTTTGACTATTAAAGCGTGCTGTCTTTTCCTCAAAAATTTGATTGGCGATATTTTCAAACTCTTGTTTTAAAATTGCTTTGGACTTTTCTAATTGTTGAATTTGAGCATCAAATGCGAGTGTTTTTTGCTCTAAAGTTGTTTTTAAGTCAGTTAACTCTATTTCTAGGCAATGAGACTTTTCTGTACTTTGTGCGAGTGATTTTTCACTTTGTTGCCATAGCTGATGATATTGATTAGCTTGTTGCTGTTTTTCGCTCAGCCGTGCTTGATATTGCTGACAATGTCCATGTAATTGCAATTTTTCAGCTTGTAACTGCTCAGCTTGCGCTACACATTGTGACACTTGTTCACATTGCTCAAACAAACGCTGCTCTAGCATGGCTACTTGTGACGTGAGCTTTTGTTTTTGAATGATGTACCAAGGAAAGGTGACAAGCATACCGCTGCCAACTAAAACTAAATGTAACCAACTCACTTGCGAAACAATGGTGTCAAACATACATTATCTCAAAGATGTAACTCGTATATTTGATAATACCTTAATGAGCCAATACAAGCACTTAATTAACCTCAGGTTTAGATAAGAGTTTTTGAACAATACTCTTTTTTGCCCACTATCAAAGGCGGTTGTAAGTAGGTGTGCAAAACAGGCTACAAAATTGTTGTATGAGGCTAATTCACGTGTCTAATTGCTGGGCATCATAACGATAACCAGCGCCATACACCGATCCTATTAGCTTTGCTGAAAACCCAAGTTGCTTTATTTTCTTTCGAATATTTTTGATGTGACTATCAATCACGCGATCTGAGATATCAAAATTGTCAGGCTGAATGAAATCTAAAATTTGCTGACGTGAAAACACTCGGCTCGGTGCTTTATACAAAAGCAAAAATATATCAAACTCCACCTTAGTCAGGGCAAGCGATTTACCAACAATACGGATGGATATCTCAGCTTCATTAACTATCACACCTTTTTGCTCTTGCTGACTAGGTGTACAACGTCTCAGTATTGCTTTAATACGCATGACAAGCTCTGCTGCACTAAAGGGCTTACATACATAGTCATCGGCACCAAATTCAAGCCCTTTGAGTCTGTCTGCTTCAGCTACCTTTGCAGTAACCATCACAATGGGCACCATTGAAAATTGACGAATTTGCTTCATACACTCAACACCATCTTGGTTTGGCAACATGATATCCATGACAATAGCATCTGGTTGATTATTGTTAACCCAATCAACAACAAGCGCACCATCAGCAATATGAGATGTTGCAAAGCCAGACGCTTTAAAAAATAGTGCTAGTTGTTCAGCTATATCAAAATCATCTTCAACAATCAAAATGCGATGCATAAACTTCCTCAATTCACAATGACACAGTGCGCGGCTTTTAACTGCTCATTCACCTTACGTCGTAATGCGTCAGATAACGTCTCATCCAAAAGCAGCATGAGTAAGATATTATCAACCTCTTGACTAGCAGCTACTTCATTTAGAAGATCATAATCGCATTGTGATTCAGGTTCTATAAAATTTAAATTGGGTGGTATTTCATGACGGGGCATGATGATATTTCCTTATTAAAATTAACCAACTCAATGAATGCAGTAAAAGTGAACTTTAGTATGGGCATTTAATCATCATAATGTGGAGCAAATATGGAATTTTACTAAACAGAAGAACTGCAATATAAAAAGATGCTCACTCACAGGGTAAAACTACGGATTGGTATTAGAACCAGCAAAAATAACTAAAAACAAAAAGCCAGCTTACGCTGGCTTTATTACAAAAATGGTAATCAAGGGGGAATCAACAAATGCTTATCGCTACAACAAGCATAACAATAGACCCGCTAAAATCGGTTTAGTTCATTAGAAAATAAAAATAATCGCTCACAAACTAAGTTATCTAAGCAGCGACAACATCTGCTCTTCATCAAAGCTGTTTAAATTCATCGCCTTATCTTCAAAAAGGGCATCTACTAGCGCCTGTTTTTGTTTTTGCATATGAAATACTTTTTGCTCAATAGAGTTAGCCATAATGAGTTTATAAACAAATACCGGTTTATCTTGTCCTATCCGGTAAGCTCTATCTGTGGCCTGATTTTCAACAGCGGGGTTCCACCATGGATCAAAGTGAATAACAGTATCTGCTTGTGTTAAATTTAATCCGGTTCCTCCGGCCTTTAAACTGATCAGAAAGACGTTACACTGCCCTTGTGTAAATGCGCTAATCACCTTATCTCGGTGACGAGTTTGCCCAGTTAGCATTGTAAAAGGCAGCTGTTGCTGTTCACATTGCTGTGCAATTAGATCTAGTACACTGGTAAATTGACTAAAAATGATGATTTTTCTACCTTGTTCAAGCATTACAGGTAGATGATCTTTCAACCACTCAAACTTAGCACTCAATGCATCACTTTGATTGTCAACCAGGGTTGGGTGACAACAAATCTGCCTAAGCTTTAATAAAGCATCTAAGAACATCAACTTGCTTCGCTGCACACCTTGCTCTTTAAATAAGTGCGTTAAATTGTCTTCGACTTGTTGTTGAACACTGTGATACAGCGCTGCTTGATTGGGGGAGAACTCTAACTCTTTTACTAACTCTGTTTTATCAGGTAACTCCTGCACCACTTGTGCTTTAGTACGACGCAGAATAAAAGGCGCGATAACGGCATGTAACTCTTTTGCGCGCTCTCTATCTTGCTCTTTTTCAATAGGGTACTGAAAATACTGTTTGAATTGTTGCCTAGTCCCTAGAATATCAGGCATCACGAAATCGAGTAACGACTTGAGTTCTAATAGATTATTTTCAACAGGGGTACCGCTTAAACACAATTTAAACTGCGCTTTTAACTGTTTTACACATTTAGAAATTTGCGCTGATTCATTTTTTATATATTGCGCTTCATCTAGCACTATAGAATCAAAATCAAGGCCCTTGTAATACGCTAAATCCCGTTTCAAAAGCGGATAAGTAGTTAAAATAAACTTTGCTTTATGAATATGCTCAAGGCTTTCCTCACGATTACTGCCATGCACAGTCGTTAGGTTTAAATGAGGCGCAAAGCGAGCAAACTCACTTTGCCAATTACCAACAAGACTAGTTGGGCACACAATCAGACTCGGTGTATTAACCAACGTATTATGTTGAGTAATAAAGTATGCGATCACTTGTAGCGTTTTACCTAGCCCCATATCGTCTGCCAAGATCCCGCCCAGCTGATGTCGATTTAAAAATTTAAGCCAATTGACCCCTTGCTCTTGATAGTCTCTCAGGACAAAAGTTTGACTTGTGCTGGCTGGAATGATGTTAGATACATTTTTGGGGTTTTGTAGCTCGTCTAGATAACTTAATAGCCGTTCGTCATCACAACTAATTTTAATATTCTCAAGCTTAAACAGATCGTTTGCGAAATAAAGCGGAAATTTGAATTGGCTATTTGATAAATAATAACTAAAACGCGACTTAAGAGACAGCAGCACAGTATAGGTGGTGCTATTTACGGCATAGGATTGTTCAGCAATTTTGATGTACTGAAACTGATTAGCCAGTTCGTTGATTTCTGAACGCGGCTTAGTATCCCAATCAAGCAACACGGTTTTGTCACCAAATTGCACTTTGCCAAAAATATGATGATGCTTATCTCTACGTAAAGCTAATGAGACAACAGGTTCAATAACGGGCTCGTCTATTGAAATCTCATCGACGTTCCAGCCCCTTTCTAATAGTTGAGGGCGCACTTCATTGTTAAACCAATGATAAGCTTGATTATTACCAGCAGGAAGGGCAAATAGTCCATCGATGTAATTTAAACCCGCACCGACGAGTAACTGCTCATTGCGTTTTTGCTGTTTGGTGAGCTCGTCCGCAGACAACTTATTGGCTTTGTCCCAACTTAACTTAAAACGTATGCCTTCATGAGTATCAATTATCCTTAAGTAGCTACTCATGCGAGTTGTTATGACTTGGTTACTTACGCCTTTTGGAGGCTCAATTACATCCGCACAGTATAATTTCGCAAAACGTTGATAAACTTGATCTAATTGCTCTTTTGAAACCGCTGGCATTGTCAACAGATGGGCAATTTCGATGCTGTTAAGCTCTGAGTTGATGGGTCCGATGCACAGACGCTCAGTATCGAGGTAATAGGGGGGATCCGTCTTGAGCAATTGCCAATGCTCAATATTGCTCAATTGCGCCTTTAACTGGTAGCCTTTATCTTGTTGCCATACAAATTTAAGGCTCTGCTGATGTGCTGTAGTTAACGCTGTGCGGTTGTTTTGAAAGAATAACCTGTTTGTCTGTAACAGCTGTAGTAACGCAGCGTAACCCCACGTCCCGCTCAGCTCATAATGACCAGGGGTGTTTTGAGAACGAACCCAGGTAAATAATCTAAAATCATCATCAGCCACACCTGCTGGCGGTAATTGACTCGTGAGCTGCTGCTCTGTTAGTGGTCGACCTAGCGGGTAAGAGCCATCAGGCTTAAATGGCGCGATCTTGGGAACAAGTAATAACTCTTCGCCATGTAACTCAAGACAAAACAATAGAACATTATCAGGTTCATTTAACTTAGGAGACTGCAATTGCTCCAACTCGTTGAACCAATCGTTAACCAAATATGCCTCGCCAAACCCACCTGAATGTTCAACTTTTAGTTTTAACAATACCGCTGCAATATGACGGCATTTCGTGTTGTTTGAACAAGTGCATTGGGCCTCAACCCTTGGGCCATTCGCCTTTTGCTCAATGCTTATGTGCTGTGAAAAAGTGTTGCCATAATTACCAATGATTTGCGCATCTATTTTTGAAAAGTCATCACTATGTTCTAGAAAGCTAATTTGTGAGTCTTTCAGGTACTCTTTGGCTTTATTGAGCATTTGCGTATTAAAATACTGTTTTAAAAAACGCTCAGAAAGTGGAAATTGTGTAGATTGCTCTTGTTTAATTTCTTCAAACAAGGCTAATAACTGTTCTTTAGATAACTGCGTAGACATCAGCACAACACTAAAATTTAATTATCCGCCCAGTATATGGGATTGTGCTTGTTAGCAAAAGGGGTAGGTAAACAATAAAATTCATTATTCAACTGGTTGGATCTGCGATACATAGCTTGATGTTAAGACCAAGTAGAAAAACGCCTACTTGGTCACTTTTAATTTAGTTATAACTAGAAAGTATTTTATTTAGCTGTTCCAAGCGTTTATCTGTAAGTACCCGGTTGTCAATTTTGATAGTGACATCGCCACTTTTAAGGCTCCTTTGTACTTTTACGAAATCACTTTCTAATAATGATTCGTTACGATGTGATTTCTCTTCAAATGTCGTGAGGTATTTTGTGATCAGCAACGAACGCTTTTCATCACTCATTTGTTCTACCATAAATGCTTGAGTTGGCGCGCTATCTACCATTTCTTGAAACATACTAGGGTCAAGATTAATCGCTTCGATAATCTTTTTAGCTGCTTCTCTGCCTACATGATTAGCTGTAGGGTAAAGATTAAGTACGTTTTTAGGAATATGTTCAAATGCTTTTATCGCATCTGCTATTGCAGTATGAGAAACACCTTCAATAGCTGCTATTTCTCGAAAGGAACCTTTTTTCCCTTGCTCTTGAAGCTTATGCTTAGTTTCAGCGTATGCTTGACCTAACTCCCATAAGCTAGGCGCAATGTATTGATCTGAAGACACAGCCAGTAACTTTGCGTCATCATCATTAAAATCATTAGATGACAGAACAACATAATCTGCTGAACCGAGTAAACACGCCTTACGTCGTCTGGAACCCGATAAAACCCATTGAATGTTGTCTTTTTGCCAGCATAAAGCAGGATGCAGATTACGTTTATCATTTTTTATTGCAGGTAAGATATCTGCAACTGAGCGTTCATTTAAAAGTGATTGTTCGCGACGATTCTGACCGTATACTTTTGTTTTTAGCTCTATTTCTTTGTGTTTGATCACATGACATGTCAGCGTGATCGTTCTATTAGGATCACTTGGTGCTGGCATGGTGATCACATCGCCGACTTTAGCTTGATCTAACAAATCATCAAGACTACTTCCTTCAACAGGAGAGGCAAATGGGTCTAGTCTTGTATCGTTTTTACGTTTCTTTGCCATTGGATAACCTTATTATAATTACGTCAGTGATGATTGAGTCGATGGCCAATTTGAGCGGATCAGCATTTCTAATTCATCAACAACGTCTTTGATATTTTCTTGAGCTTTTATTAAAGATTCTCTGCTTGCTAAGCTATCAGACGTTTTTTGGTCAAAAATAGTATTAAAAGACGACGAGCTAGCGGTAATTGCAGAGCTGTGGTTAATAGGGTAGCTCATGACTTGCCGACCAAATGCACTGCGTACGTCTTTAACAATATCTCTTTGCGAATGATTACCTTTCACATAATTTGTGACTAAAAACTGCATGAAATCCCAACCATCATGACCAAGTGCGGCAACGGTATGATAAATTTCACCTAAGCGTTTCAAGTATTTGTTATTTGCATCAAAATCTACTGCTTCTGGATGAACTGGAATTAGCATTGCGGTAGAAGCCATCAGTGCGTTATAAAACATGAAGTTAAGAGAGGGGGCTGTGTCTATCAAGATGATATCAAACTCTTTTTCTACAGGTTCAATTACTTTCTCATATAACTTATGGTAATGGCGTGTTTGTTCATAACTCGAGCTTTCTTTGAGCTCAGTTGCTGTTTCATGCTCAAAATAAAAATCATCCATACCTGATGGTAAAACGCGAATATTTGGAATATGCGTAGTTTGAAACGCACCTGATACGACACTTTCCCATGTTTCATTTTCTTCAAGCTCGATGCAATCTCTCATTAGATCACCAACCGTTATTGGCTCTGGATCATTGGAAGGAAAAAAGCTTGATGAAGAACCTTGAGGGTCTAAATCTATGATACCGATACGATATCTTTTAATATTCGTTGTTGCTAATGCGGCGGCAATATTAACCAACGATGTTGTTTTACCACATCCACCTTTTAAAGAGTTAATGACGATAACTTGTAATTTATCTCCTTGCTTTCGCTGATCTGCATCTACGCCCATTATTTCAGCCATCGCGAAGATATTGGCTAACGTATATGCATAGTGACCATTAGCACCTTTTTGAATGCTCAGGTGATCAAAGTCGCCCTGATCATGTCTTCTTTTTAAGGTTCTATTGTTACAACCGAGTAAATCAGCAGCCGCCTTTTGGGTATATGTTCTTAATTCTTTATCATCAGTTTTTAGATGTGCTCTATAGTGTTGTATTCGTCCTTCAAGAGATTGTTCTGCTACTTCTGCAGTTGCTTTTAAAAGACTATAAGTTGATAGTGCTTTATTATTGATTGACATACACGATATCCTTTACTTGATACCTAACATTATAATGTCCATTAAATTAGTAGTAAACAATAAAATAAAGAGACATATGAATTATTACCTACTATAAGAATAAATAAAGAGTTTAAGTATGGTTAAATATATAGGTATTAAAGACTAGAGTACTATATTAAGTATGCAACTTATTGATTTTAATAGGTATTACTTAAAATTTTGGATCAGCTTTTTACTCAGTAAAGATCAGATCTTTATCCAGTCACAGATCGAACTTTTACTAAGCTGATTTATAGGCTTTTACTTATGAACTGCTTATTAACAGGCTTATCCACAATTTGGTGACTGAAGATCAAGTTTTTACTAAGTAAAATCAAAGAATTACACACAGGTTTCTGTGTAAATCTCTTTCTCAGCAAGTATAGATCTGATCTATTCTTGGTTTAGATCTGATCTCTACTAAGTCATTAGCTAGTTATTCACAGGACGATTAAAAATCAGTGATTTATCTACCGATTTGGCGCCTTTTTGTGACATTGAATGGGACTTAAACGAACTATCTTAGTATAATAATGATCCATTGCTGATTCACTTAGTAAAATATCGATCTGAGATGAAAAGTTCTATTTGGATCTGATTTTTACTAACTTAAGGCATTAACTTTTGCTTATGAATATGTTGTTATAAGCTGTCATAATATTTTGGAAGTAAGAACAATGAGCCGAAAGGTGAACATCTCGGTAGATAACCTACCTGATTCGTTGCGAGGGCAGATCCATGGTGTGGAAAGCGCTATTGATAACGAAAGTTTAGCGTTATTCACTGATAATAAAGATGTTCGAATATCTATAGAAAACGCAGCCCATGGATTAAGAGCGTATTCTAATACCTTTAATCACTATGATCTTTGGGGCCGCTTTGTTCGTTCCGGGCATAAAAAACTTCCTCTTGAAGAAGCTCCTAAAAAAACGATTGTTACGCGTAGGATTTCAGAGAAAGTAGACGGGATCTTATACGAAGGTGAAATTAAAATTACGCCAGCCGTAGTTAGTGCCAAAAAAGACGGTGACGATGTTGAATATTTGGTTTGGCCTTCTGATCGAGAAGAAAAAGTAGAAAGAGCATTAATTCGATTAGCGTCAAAAGGAAAAATTGTAAAGATAAACTTCAAATCAGGTATTCAGTATGCGGTTATCTTTTCAATGAACGAATTGGCGCAAGAGCTCAAAGCCGTAGGTCAATCTATGCCTTATCCTCAGATCAAAGAATCTTTGGAAGCGTTGCAAGGTTCAAAGTTGTCGTTTAAGTACTCGGCAACTGATACGAAAAACTCTGATATCGATGATTCGTTTTACGAATCGAATATGAATTTTTTATCTTCTTTACATTTTAGTGGGAAAAAAGGGCAGGGCGGCAACATAAAGTGTGTAGCTTGCTTAAATGCTTTTGTACATAATATGATTGATAACCTTGAGTATAAAGGTTATTACTTTAACAGTGCGCAAGAGCTAAAACGCGGTTTATCGCGTTGGATGATGCTTCGCTTATACCACTTATGGCGATATGCTGCTCCAGGGAAAACGTACCATTTTCGATTATTATCAATTATGGAAAAATATGGGTCTATATATTCGACTGACGATATCTCTGAAAATAAGCTTAAAGCACTTCGTCGTGATATGACGACAACGATGAAAGACTTAATAGAAAAAGGTGCTATTTCTGAGTACAACATTACTAATGTTAAGGATGATAAAACAGGGCAAATTATTGATTACGTCTATGAAATGCATCCTTCAGCTCAATTTTGTGAAGAAATATTAGCGTTGAACAAACATCATAAACGTATAGAGATCCAAGGTGGCAAGCGCATTGTTGAAAATGCTGAAGTCATAGATGAAGATACATTAGAAGAAATAGTTAAAAAATAAAGCGCCAGATTGGCGCTTTTTTATGTTTCACTTCTAAACAATTTACTTCAGTAGGCTTTATTAGAATTAAGGTTTTATCTGAAAGATACTTATGCTAATTACTTACTCTACTTTTTCGAGGTAGATTCTATCGACCAAGAAGTTATATGCTTTTTTTCTGGGATGATTCTCAACTTTTTCATAGTTTGGAAGGTCACCGAACTTGGTCTCAGGATGAGGATTAAAGAGAATAAATGGTAATGCTGCACTAACATGGTAACGCTTTTGTGCTGTAAATCGAACATTTACTTCAGGTGAAACACGAGTAGGGCGTCTGATCCGCAATTTACTTTCGTTGCGTAAACTACTTACCCTTATTTTTTCTTGCTCAACCAGAGATTGCCAAGATTGTTGATCTATCATTCGAGGGTTGGAATAATTTGATGAGCGCGATAGTAAATCTAAAGCCGCGTCTTTTGTCAGAGTTTTAGTTGCATGCTTAGTCATCCATGTGAATCTAACTGAATATGGTACAGCATTTTCGCTATGGATTTTTCTGTAAGTAGCGAGAGTTATTAGTGATGGTATAGCATTGTGCACAGCCTCAAAACGTGCATCATTGTTTGGTATTTCTAAGATTAACTCTTTAAACTTTTGCTTTGCTTCGTTCACATTGTTTAGTCGTTTTATAAGTTGCCCATTGGTATCATTGATAATTAATAATCCAGGATGTCGTTGTACGACTTTACTACTTACTTTATTGTCAATGTATAAATCTTTGTAAGCACTTACTATCTTACTTACAGCTTCTTCACCTTGTAACTTACTAACCTTTATTATGGTTGGAGCTTTATCTTCCAACTCTTTGGTTACTTCTGGTAATTGAAAATATGTAGCGTTAATAATTTCTGCTTGACTGATTTCTTCACAGAACAGAGATAGTTGTTCAAAAAGCAAATCAAACTGGGAGCGAATTGAAAATTTAGTTACCATGGAGAACACATCATCCTATTGTTGTGGATTGCTGAGCTTGGCAACACTTTCACCTATGTATGATGTGTTCCCAAGTAAATAATAGCAAACTAGACTAATTTTGGGGACCCTTTTGAAGTTTAACTTTAGTAAGAAGTGGGCTAGTTGAATTTTTGGATATTCTGAGTTTTCTCTCTAGAAAATTAGAGTTGGCACCGGCCACGATGATTTGTTCTTAATATAAATATTTAGATGGTACTCACGAAAACCCCTATAGAAATAACTGAAAGATAAGTTTCTTGATACAAGTATGAGTCAAAATAGTGTTTAAATGCAGCTATTGGGTCATAGATAGATTTTTATAACTTTGACAAATCTAAAGTTATTATCATGTGGTGAGCATGGTTTGCGTATTACGTGTAAGATATTTTACTGCATACAACAGAGTAGGTTGCTATAACTGTAACAACATAAAGTACGATGTGTTCTTTTTGATTTTAACTAAGCAATAATTTTGAATGTAATAGCGCACTACATTCAGTGTAATGTTATGTTAAATTGTATTTCACCATCAAAATTTGCTGGTGAAAGTGGAGGATAGAGGAGATTATAAATGTAGCTTATTTAGTTTTTTCATTTTACGCTAAACATATTAAAAGCACATATAGTAAATCCTCTACTCAACAGGCTTATGCCATCTATATTGCGTAAAGTCCCATTGATAGTCCATATGATCACAATATCTCTAGTACTTGTTGTTTACTAGAGTTTCCCTGCCACTATCCGAATGAATTGTTCTATCAAGTTGAGCTTCTCAGCGCTTTACTAAGCAAGGTACATTCTAGCGTTCACATTTCTTTGAGTTGTACAGTAGTTGTTAAACCCTAATATGTATAGCTCAATGTTGTTCATTTGTTGTAACGTTTTCTTATCGTCAGCTCGGTGTTAACCTGTGCGTTTTTCAATTTTGTATGATGTGTTCTTGTAACTATTTATATATCTTTAGACATGTGTGGCCCTTATATCTAAATTTTCCTTGATGCAAAGACGTCTATACGTTACTTTCACTTTGGAGTAACACTACTTGGAATGAGGAAAACAAATGAAACCATGGAACCCTGACAGTTGGAGAGATCATCCAATTGTGCAGCAACCAGAATACCCATCTCAGCAAGAGCTGAAATTGGTAGAAAAACAATTAAACAATGCACCACCACTGGTTTTCGCTGAAGAAACGAGAAGTTTGTATAAACAACTTGCCGATGTATGTGACGGTAAAGCGTTTTTACTTCAAGGCGGCGATTGTGCTGAGTCATTTGCAGATTTTAACGCAGCCAACATACGCGATACTTTTAAAACGCTATTACAGATGGCTGTTGTATTAACTTATGGTGGTAAATGCCCAGTCGTTAAAATAGCACGAATGGCTGGTCAGTATGCAAAGCCACGCTCCTCTGATTTTGAAACGATTGATGGAATTGCTTTACCATCATACAGAGGCGACATTATTAATAACTTCGAGTTTACCGAAGAAGCGCGTATACCAGATCCAAATCGTCTAATGACAGCGTACCATCATAGTGCGGCAACGCTTAACTTGTTGCGTGCGTTTGCGCAGGGTGGTCTTGCAGACTTGCACCAAGTAAACCGCTGGAATATGAGCTTTGTAGCTGCAAACCCTTTAAAAGAAAAGTATCAGCAACTTGCAGATAGGATTCAAGATGCTCTCGAGTTTATGGAAGTATGTGGTATCAATTCGGCAGTTGCTCCAAGTTTAAAAGAAACCGATTTATATACCTCTCATGAAGCGCTCTTATTAGGCTATGAAGAGGCCTTAACTCGACGAGATCACCTAAGTGGCGATTGGTACGACTGTTCAGCTCACTTTGTGTGGATCGGTGAACGAACTAGACAATTAGATCACGCACACATTGAGTTCTTTAGAGGAATAAAAAACCCAATCGGTGTTAAAGTCGGTCCTGGTATGAAACCAGATGAGCTAATTGAACTTATTGATGCACTTAATCCAGACAACATACCAGGGCGTTTGACCCTTATCACGCGAATGGGTGCTGATGTATTGCCTGAAAAATTGCCTGCATTAGTGCGCAAGGTACAAGAAGAAGGCAGAAAAGTTATTTGGTCTTCAGATCCTATGCATGGCAATACAGAAAAGGCAAGCACAGGTTATAAAACTCGTAGTTTCAACAATATTCTAAGAGAGATAAGTCAATTTTTTGCTGTTCATAAAGCCGAAGGATCGTATCCAGGTGGTGTACATTTAGAGATGACTGGACAACATGTTACCGAGTGTACAGGCGGTGCATATGGGTTGTCTGACGAAGATTTGGCGCAAAGGTATCGCACACAGTGTGACCCTCGTTTAAATGCTGACCAAGTATTGGAGCTCGGGTTTTTAGTTGCAGATCTGCTCAAAGATGCACGTAGCAAAGCTTAATTATTAATATGGCCGCAATTGCGGCCTTTTTAATACTTTCTTCTCGTAAGCCCAGTTTCAGAAATTATTTTTGCGGAGATCTCCTCAATAGAGTGACTTGTTGAATTTAAATAAGGCGTTTTGTGGCGCTTGAATAACATTTCAACCTCCCTTACCTCTATTCTGCATTGACGTAACGACGCGTATTTTGAGTTAGCCATTCGACCTTCTCGTATTGCAGCCAACCTTTCAGGGTTAATAGTTAAGCCAAATAACTTATGCTTGTAGGGTAGCAAACATCTTGGGTAGTTACCCTTTTCTAAGTCGTCGTCGGTCATTGGGTAATTAGCCGCTTTAATCCCGTATTGCAGGGCTAAATACAAGCTCGTTGGTGTTTTACCACAACGACTTACACCCACAAGTATTATGTCTGCCTGCTCATAGTCTTTGATATTTGCACCATCATCATTAGCTAGCGCATAGTTTACCGCTTCTATCCTAAAATCATAACTAGCTTCATGAATAGAGTGAGTGCGATGTATTTTTGGCACCGGGTCAACATTGAGTTCTTTTTTTACTACTTTACTAGCGAGCGCTAAAAAGTCATAACAGACCCCTTGAGATGACAAAATTATGTCTGATAATTCTGGGTTAACAAAAGTGAAAAATACCAACGGGCGGTCGCCGCTGTTTTGTGCTGTTAAGTCAATCAGCGCTTTGATTTCATGCGCTTTTTGAGTTGTCTCTACAAACGGAATTGTTTGGTGATTAAACTCTACCGGAAACATTGACAACGTAGCATGACCAAAAACTTCTGACGTAATTGCAGTACCGTCGGAGATATAAAATGCGGTTCTCATAATTGCCTTACTATTTCAAATTAACTGATTTTTCCCTATCGCGGTTTACGTAGGTATGTTTACCAGTGTAGAATGCCCTTGACCTCAATAAAAGGTCAAACAATCTCTCACATTTATTACAATTTGTTTTTGGAGACAGTTCCGTGCAAGACTACGTTCTCTGGTATCAAGAGTTAGGTATGCAAGACGTGCCTCGAGTTGGTGGTAAAAATGCCTCACTTGGGGAAATGATATCTAATTTATCAAACGCAGGTGTACAAGTTCCGGGAGGATTCGCAACAACTGCTGAAGCCTTCAATGAATTCCTCGACCAATCAGGTCTAAATGAAAAAATCCACACCATACTAGATACCCTTGATGTCGAAGACGTCAATACCCTCGCCAAGGTTGGCGCCGACATTAGACAATGGATTATCGATACACCTTTCCAACCAAGTCTAGACAAAGCAATTCGCGACGCTTATAACACACTTCATGGCGATACAGATTCTGATGTTTCTTTTGCAGTTCGCTCATCTGCAACGGCTGAAGATATGCCCGACGCATCTTTTGCAGGTCAACAAGAAACTTTCTTGAATGTACGCGGTATTGATGCAGTCATGGTTGCTATCAAGCACGTGTTTGCTTCGTTATTTAATGACCGTGCTATTTCGTATCGTGTTCACCAAGGTTATGACCACAGAGGTGTCGCATTATCGGCTGGTATTCAACGCATGGTTCGCTCTGATAAAGCGTCATCAGGCGTAATGTTTAGTATCGATACTGAATCAGGCTTTGAAGATGTGGTATTTGTCACATCAAGCTATGGTCTGGGTGAGATGGTTGTACAAGGCGCCGTTAACCCTGATGAGTTCTATGTACACAAACCAACGTTAGCAAAAGGCTTACCAGCGGTTGTTCGTCGTAACATTGGCTCTAAAGCAATCCAAATGATTTACTCAAGTGATGAGTCTCATGGTAAGCAAGTTGAAATTGTGGACATGGACAAAGCAAAATCACAACAGTTTTCTATCACAGATGAAGAAGTACAAGAACTTGCAAAACAAGCTGTGATCATTGAAAAGCATTACGGTCGTCCAATGGACATCGAATGGGCTAAAGATGGTAACGATGGCAAGCTATACATCGTTCAAGCACGCCCAGAAACTGTGCGCTCAAATGAAGACGCAAACGTAATGGAGCGTTTCCAGTTAAAAGCACAGTCTAACGTTATCGCTGAAGGGCGAGCAATTGGACATAAGATTGGTAGTGGCGTAGTCCGTGTACTGAACTCTATTGACGAAATGGATAAGGTTCAGCAAGGAGACGTGCTTGTAACAGATATGACTGACCCTGATTGGGAACCAATTATGAAGCGTGCAGCTGCAATTGTTACCAATCGCGGTGGCCGAACGTGTCACGCGGCTATCATTGCTCGTGAGCTTGGTATTCCTGCAGTTGTTGGCTGTGGAAATGCAACAGATTTAATTACTAACAACCAAAGCGTAACTGTTTCATGTGCAGAGGGTGACACAGGCTATATTTACGAAGGTGAATTAGAGTACGAAGTTATTTCATCACGCGTAGATGAAATGCCAGACTTACCAATGAAAATCATGATGAATGTTGGTAACCCAGATAGAGCATTTGACTTTGCTCGATTACCACACGCTGGTATTGGCCTCGCTCGTCTTGAGTTCATTATCAACCGTATGATTGGTGTTCACCCTAAAGCTCTTATTAACTTTGACTCTCAACCTGCTGACTTACAAGCTGAAATTAATGATATTATCGCTGGTTACGAATCTCCGGTTGAGTTTTATATCGCGAAACTTGTTGAAGGTATTTCAACTCTAGGTTGTGCGTTTGCGCCAGAACGTGTCATCGTTCGTATGTCTGACTTTAAATCTAATGAGTATGCAAACCTTGTTGGAGGTCAGCAATACGAGCCTGAAGAAGAAAACCCAATGATCGGCTTCCGTGGTGCTTCACGCTACATTTCAGAAGATTTCCGCGAGTGCTTTGCTTTAGAATGTGAAGCAATCAAGCGTGTTAGAAATGGCATGGGTTTAACCAACGTGGAAATCATGATCCCATTTGTTCGTACACTTGAAGAAGCAGCTCAAGTTATAGAGCTTCTCGAGCAACATGGTCTTAAACGCGGTGAAAACGGTCTTAAAGTGATTATGATGTGTGAGTTACCATCAAACGCGCTGTTAGCTGACGAGTTTTTAGAGTATTTCGATGGATTCTCAATCGGCTCTAACGATTTGACTCAGCTTACGCTTGGTCTAGACCGAGATTCTGGTTTAATTGCCCATTTATTCGATGAGCGAAACCCAGCAATCAAAAAATTACTTTCTATGGCTATTAAAACAGCTAAAGAAAAGGGCAAGTATGTAGGTATTTGTGGTCAAGGCCCTTCTGATCATGAAGATTTTGCGGCTTGGTTAGTAGAGCAAGGCATTGACTCAGTTTCATTAAACCCTGACACGGTACTAGAGACTTGGTTATACCTAGCGGAAAAGCTTAAAAATTAAGTCTTACTATAAAAACGAGCCGGCAAACTAGCCGGCTTTTTATTTGCTACCATCAAGGCGGTAACAGGTATCTCTAAATAATTTTTGTACTTTTTTTAGCAAAACACGCGCCTTTGGGTAATAAATTGAAAAGCATACTAATGCAGCCAATAAAAATATAACAGATGGACCGGGAACAATAGCAAAAATAACAGCTAGTAAAACAAAAACACTGCCCATCAATAAAACACAAAACTTTCTCATTTTTCACTCCTCATAGATGTATCATTAAACTATAGGGTAATAAGTGTGTAGAAGTTTCGTAAATATGTAACAAACCATAAATTTCTCAATTTTTAAAATCTTTCTCCATGATACAATAGCACCAAAGCAATAAATTATTACCGTCATGATTGCCAATATAAGTCAGCAAGATACAGCCAACGAACTACTTAACGACTATTTATCTACGATAAAGCAAGCAGGCTTTTTGGGTGAAACCGACACCAGCTATGCTACGCGTTTAGTGAATTCAACCGACAACAGCATTTATCAGAATGTTCCGCAAGCGGTTATTTTTCCTAGAACCAATAAAGACATTCAAACTGCGCTGCAATGCGCATCACAAGATCCATTTCTTTCACTATCGTTCGGCCCACGCGGCGGGGGGACTGGAACAAATGGTCAGTCGCTAACTCCTGGGATTGTTATCGACTTATCTCGTCATATGCGAGAAATCATTGAGATAAACGTGGAAGAAAAATGGGTTAAAGTGCAGGCTGGTGTAATAAAGGACCAGCTTAATGACTTTTTAAAACCTTATGGCTTTTTCTTCTCGCCTGATCTGTCGACCAGCAACCGGGCAACCATTGGTGGCATGATAAACACAGACGCTTCAGGGCAAGGTTCGCTTGTCTATGGCAAAACCAGTGATCATGTATTAGGGCTTACCACTTACTTAGTCGATGGTACTGAGTTAAATACCAGTAAAATTGCCACTGAAAAGGCACATCTAATTGCCCAACAAGATAATCGCACTGCGCAAATTTACAAGCAAGTATTGGCTTCTTGTGAACAAAACAGAGATCTAATTCTAGAAAAATTTCCGCGTTTAAACCGTTTTTTGACCGGCTACGACCTAGAGAATGTCTTTGATTCAGACCTTAAAAACTTTGATTTGTCGAGGGTTATAACCGGCTCGGAAGGTTCGCTTGGTGTTGTTGCTGAAGCCAAGCTAAATATAACACCTATCGCGCCGTACAAAACGCTTATCAATATAAAATATGATAGTTTTGATTCAGCACTTCGTAACTCACCTTTTTTGGTCCAAGCGCAAGCTACCTCTGTTGAAACCGTCGATAGCAAAGTTCTTAATCTGGCTCGTGAGGATATAATTTGGCACTCAGTATCGGACTTAATTACTGATGTACCAGGTATCGATATGCAAGGCCTAAATATGGTCGAGTTTAATGGTGAAACTGCTGATGAAATGGATGACAAGATAAACGCGCTTTGCCAAAAACTCGATCAACTAATTAGCAATAAAGAAGCGGGTGTAATTGGGTATCAACTGACTAATAATAAAGATGACATCCTTAAAATCTATGCCATGCGTAAAAAGTCTGTTGGTTTGTTGGGCAACACAAAAGGTAAACAAAAACCATTAGCTTTTGCTGAAGACACTGCAGTTCCCCCTGAAAACCTTGCTGATTATATTGGAGAGTTTCGTCAGCTTTTAGATAGCCACGGGTTACATTACGGTATGTTTGGGCATGTCGATGCGGGTGTTTTGCATGTGCGTCCAGCGTTAGATATGTGTGATCCTGAGCAAGAAAAGCTACTTCGCAAAATCTCCGATCAAGTAGTTGCTTTGACCGCAAAATATGGCGGACTAATGTGGGGTGAACACGGCAAAGGATACCGTAGTGAATATGGCCCTGAGTTTTTCGGAGAAAAGCTGTTTACTGAACTTAGAAAAATAAAAGCGGTATTTGACAAAGATAATCGACTCAACCCCGGTAAAATATGTACACCAATTGAAAGTGAAGACTCACTTGTAAGTGTTGACGATCAAAAAAGAGCCTGGTTTGATAAGCGAATTGATATAACAGTGCGTGATAGTTTTGAAAATGCGATGAACTGTAATGGCAATGGCTTGTGTTTTAACTACGATGAATCATCTCCCATGTGCCCATCTTATAAGGTCACAAAAGATCGTCGTCATTCTCCAAAAGGCAGAGCCAGTTTAATTCGTGAATGGTTAAGGCTTCAAGAAGAGTCGGGAACTGACTTGCTGGAATCTGAAAAACAGTTAATTCATAAAGAGAATAGCATTACATGGTGGGAGCGCTTTAGACATACTCGAGACAAACGTAAAGGAACGTATGATTTTAGTCACGAAGTCAAACACTCTATGGATGAATGTTTAGCATGTAAAGCCTGTACAACTGCTTGCCCGATAAAAGTTGATGTACCAAGCTTTCGCGCGCGCTTTTTAAACTTATATCACAGCAGATATAATCGTCCGCTAAAAGATTACTTAGTGGCCAACATCGAAACTATGGCACCCATACTTTCCAAAGCAGCGTCAATCGTGAACCCGATTGTAAGCAATAAAGTAGTATCCGGTGTTATAGAAAAAGTTTTCGGTTATGTCGATACCCCACAACTCAGTGTGCCCAGTTTACAAGCAAGATTAAAATCAGAATTTAATTTTGACGAAAGTAAGCTTGCAAAAATGAGTGAACAAGACAGAGCGAACTGTGTGTTCATCGTCCAAGACCCATTTACAAGTTATTATGAAGCAGAACTTGTAGCCTCATTAGTCGATGTGATCCAAGCATTAGGTAAAAGTCCGATATTATTACCCTTTGTACCAAATGGTAAGGCACAACATGTAAAAGGATTCTTAAAAGAGTTTGCAAAAACAGCCAAACGGGCAAACCAGTTTTTGTCTGGCTTAGCCGAATATAAAATACCAATGATAGGTGTAGATGCATCTTTGGTAATGGTATACCGCGATGAGTATAAGCAAATTCTAAACACTGATAAGTTGAGCTTTCATGTAGACCTTGCTCATGAGTGGTTAAAAGATCAAGATTGGTCAAAAATTGTGTTAAATGTAAAACCTGGGGAAGAATACACACTCCTTTCCCACTGTACTGAAACAACAGCACTGCCTAATGCAGCTAATGTATGGAAGACGATTTTTTCTCAGCTTGGATTAAACCTACAAACGCCCGCAACAGGGTGTTGTGGGATGGCTGGTACATATGGACACGAGGTACAAAATCAAGAAAATTCTAGAGCACTTTATGAAATGTCATGGCAAAATCATGTCAAAGCGACAGAGCGGAGTAAGTTACTTGCAACTGGGTTTTCTTGTAGGAGTCAAGTCAAGCGTTATGAAGATCTAAAACCTATGCATCCATTAGAATTTATCGCACGTTCTATCTAGCGCTTAAAACTAAAAATAGGTATATAGGCCTTATAAAATAAAAGTAAGGCCTATTTAACATAATTATAATTTTCGCTTTGAGCCTGACTTAGCTCTATCTTTAATATTTGTCTGTATGTAAATTTGGTCGGTTGTTGCAATTTTTGCGTGGCCTAAGTCTTCAGATAAATGTTTTAAGGGACGATGTTGGGCATCATGCGTCGCACCTGTATGACGCAACCAATGCGTGGTTGCAGCTTTTAACTGTTCAGCCTCATCAGAAAAGCCATCTTTATTTAGAGATTCTACTGCTAAATCAAAACTTTGCTGTACAATTCTGCGAAGTTGCCTAACATTCATTCCGCCTTTACCACGTAGCTTATGTACTATGGGGTAGGGCTCATCAACTCTAGGTAACGGTGGTAAACCACGATAAATCCGATACCTTTTAAGATAATCTACAAAATCTTCACTTAGGGTTACATCGCGTAGTTTGGTTCCTTTACCCATGATCCGCAAATACCAAAACCCATCGGGATCTTGCCAGAAATGGCTCATTACTGGTGACCACTGCGCTCTTTCTGATAGTTCAGAAATTCTAAGATATAAACCTTTTAAACATGCCAGAGTAAATAGATTTCTTTCAAGTTCGGGATGCTCATCGCATCTATCCTTTGTAACACCTAAAACATATTCCCATTGCAAGTTACTTAAGGTATCGGGTAACTTTATTTGTGACTCTACAATCAAGTAAGGGCAATTTTTTTTAACGACTGGTACAAAATTAGTGGTTGTTTTTTCCTCTAATATTGCAAATTTATAAAACACATTTAAAGCGGTAAACATTGCAGCTAAAGTTTGTTGGCTCACGCTTTGCTCTTTGCTAACAAACGGACGCCAGTTAGGATTTATTAACCGCTCACCCAGCTTTTCTTTGTAGCGCCATTGCACTGAATCTGAGCACCAAACACTATCTGGTTGCACCATAAAGTCAACATATTCCTCGATATCGTCACGTTTCAAATCAAAAACCCCGGTGCTTTTTATGTTCCAAGACCACAAATAAAAACGCTCGAGTTCGTTTCTAAAACGACTAAATGTTGCCTCAGACTTTCGCCCATAAACATACAAAAACTGATATAAAAAGCTAAGGTCTACACGCGCTTCGGGTATAGATAAGGCTACGTTAGAGACATACGCTTCTAACTCAGGGTACTCCTGCTGCAAAGTGTCATCTTCTACATGTGCTATTTGATAACGAAGCTGTTTAAACGTATCTACAAGTGGTGCCAACATTGCTCGTTAAGTCCGATACTATTAGACGATAACGTTAGTATAAAGAGTTATGAAAAATTTACACCTGCATTTAGTGTTACATTGCAATGTTACCGGGTTTATTTTAAAAGTAGTTGATCATCAATAGGTTTGAATACATCACAACTATCTTTAAGAAGTTGTGCAGTAAGTTTTTCAGCGCCATACACTCGGCTGGAAACATTGTATGAATTGCGCAGATGTGCCAGTAAAATTGCAAAATCACCATCACCAGAAAGCAATACTACTTCGTCCACCTCTTTTGCAGCTTCTAGCATATCAATGGTTATACCCACATCCCAATCTCCTTTCTTTGAACCATCGCTTCTTTGAATAAAAGGTTTTAGTTTTACCTCGAAACCTATAGCACGCAAAATATTCTGAAATTGAGTTTGCTTATTGTCGCCGCGATAGGTTGCATAAGCGTACGCATGTTTAATATTACCTAGTTGTTTGGCTTGCGCCCAAAAGGTATTGTAATCGAAGTTGAAACCTAAAGACTGTTTACAGGTATAGTATATATTTTGAACATCAACGAATATTGCGATATTTTTCATGTTATTACTCTAGGTTAGTGAATAGCTAGAGTAACGCATTTTCAATCAACACACCAAGCGTTGATATTGAATTGAATAATAAAAGTTTAAAGATCAGCTATATACATTAGCCATCATGTGTCATCATGCTTGTAAAGATATCACATCACTTACCCGCCGAATGAGGCCAATGTTGCATTTCAACCAAACGGCTTTTAGTTCGCTCAAATTCAAATGATAATCTTTGCCCAACATAAAGTTGTTGCAATGAAACCTTTGACGAAATTACCAGCAAACATTTTAATTCGTAGCACTCATCAACCAATGCAATAAATCGTCTAGCATGGTCGTCAAGTGTATAACTTTGTAATACATTCGCATCGCGTTGATAGCCATCTTCAACACCTTGCACAGTATTGTTGTTTGCAAGTGTACAACCCATTTTTGGTATATCTGATATAAATATAACTGAATGCTTTTTGGCAAGTTCAATGTAATCTAATGTAGAGCGCGGTGCACTACACAGTGCCATAAAGTCTATTGCGATTCCGTGATAGCATTTACCCATAATCTTGATTGCACGTTTGCACACTGTTATTTCACCATCGCAAAATTTTCCTCCTTGTTTAGCGAATAACTCTTCGAACGCTCCTTGTTTATCTAAAAAATAATGATGACTTTGAAAGCCATTGGCAAAACGATGATCAACCGTTCCGGCTACATTTACAATATCGCAAAACTGCTCTATTAGACCGATCGTAGGAATAAACCGCGCTCTTTGCAGGCCATTTCTATATAATTCACGAGGGTGACTATTTGAGGTAGCGACAAGCACTACACCATACGAAAATAACGTGTCAAATAGCCTGGCCATGATCATCGCGTCTCCAATATCACTCACATAAAGTTCATCAAAACAAAGTACTTTGAACTCTTGCGCCCAATTTGATGCAATATGAGTTAATGGGTTACGTTTTCCTTCAATTGACTTTAGCTGCTGATGAACTTGGCTCATAAAATGGTGAAAATGCAGCCGCTTCTTTTTTACACCGCTCAAAGAATCGAAAAATAAGTCCATTAGCATTGTCTTGCCACGCCCAACAGGGCCATATAAATATATACCTTTTGGTGTAGATTTATGATTCTGCTCTAATTTTGTTTGTAATAATTCAAGTGCGTCGATAGCCCTAACCTGAGCACTGTCATGCATGAGTCGTGAAGCATCTATAAGCTGTTGAAACTGTTTGCGCATCTACCTAACATCTGTTTTTATGAAATTAGAACACATAAAATATGATGATGCTAATCAAAAGCTAAGCATCGTTTAGTTTATATATTTACTATTTACTATTTACTATTTGATATTGGTTATAAAGGGAAATTAAATGTCTGAAGAAATGCGCCATTTAAAGCAAGTTATGGAATCTTACTCAAATATCTCTGCATCTACATGGCAGCAAGTTACACATTTATGTAAACCTGCCAAATTCTCAAAAGATGAACATATTTATCCATTTGCAAAACTGCCAAATAGTTTTGCTTTTATCCACCGTGGCGTCGCACGCTTGTTTACGACCGATCATAACGGCCAAGAATACAATAAACGTTTTTTTAGTGATGGTGAATTTCCTGGAATAATGAGTGCACTTTTACAACAAAAGCCAGTCAATCAGGGTATTCAGTGCCTGCAAGCATGTGATGTAATTTTGATTGATTTCAAAGCTTTTAGAAAACTCCTTTTTCAGAATAAAGAGCTAATGCGCTTCCAAATTAACTATCTTGAAAAGAACTGGCTGCTTGAAAAAGACCAAAGGGAGATCTGCTTAATTCAACAAGATGCAACCGAGCGTTATCTGTTGTTTTTGAGAAACAATAAAGCTTTGACAGAATTAATACCACAATACCATTTAGCATCACACTTGGGGATTAGCGCAACTCAACTAAGCCGCATCCGAAATTCGCTAAAAAATACTTAACCTTAACTCGGGATAATGGATATGGCAAAGTTAGTTATATCAGTCCATTACCAGAGTAAATCATACAGTGCTGCTATTTTTGTGCAGTTCAAGGCGAGTTCGCGTACGTAATAGCGAGCTATTGCTAGCGAATTCAACCCAGAAATACGCAAAAAGAGCAGTGCTGTAGCATGTCGCTTATCCCTAGTTTAGGTTACTTCGTTATTTACATAGGTAAATGAACAACAAAAACGTTACGGTTATGCTGTATTTTAAGTCATCTAAATACAGAGGTTTTTTATGCAAATTGAATCTATTACTACGTTACAAACCGCTCTTAACTGGCGGTATGCGGTGCGCCGTTTTTCGGACTCAACGGTAAGCGAGGCTAAACTAACACAGATATTAAAAGAGACTCGTTTGAGCCCATCTGCATTTGGCTTGCAACCCTATAAATTACTCGTTATTAGTGATGAAGCCATCAAAAATAGATTAGTTGATGCAAGTTACGGACAAGATAAGATTGCAAAAAATAGTCATCTTATTGTATTTGTTGCTGATATGAGCTCTACAACTAAGATGGTTGAAAAATATGCGCTTAGATACTCACTGCATAACGACTTAATGGGTAAAAAGCTCACCGCAATGAAGCAAACAATGCTAGAGGCAGTGGCACGTATGACTACTGAAGAGCAATTTCAGTGGGCGTCGCAACAAGCATATATTGCACTGGGCACTTTGCTCGTTTGCGCCGCGTCTTTACACATTGATGCATGCCCTGTTGGGGGTATCAATGCATCTGAATACGATAAAATCTTAGAGCTTGATAAACAAAATTTAAGAACGGTCATCGCTTGCCCTATTGGTTATCGTCACCCCTTAGATCATGCTGCTTATGCAAATAAAGTAAGAAAGCCACTTGAAGAGCTTGTAGTAAGGGTAGGTTAAATGGCATTCATTATTTTAGCTATCTTTGCAGGCGCTGCGATTGCACTGCAAGCCAGTATGAATGCACAGCTAGGGGCTTTGCTAAAGAACCCTATTTTAGCAACCGTTTGCGCTTTTACTTTTAGCGCTGTTTTTTCATTTTTTGCACTCAGCGCTTCTAATTATAGTATCCCGAGTGCGAAAGTTATTACGCATGTTCCCTGGTATTTATGGGGAGTAGGTGGCATTTTTAGTGCCTTAGGTGTTGGGTTATGTTACTTTTTAATTCCAAAAATGGGGGTGGGTAATGTGATGTCACTGGTACTAGGCGGCCAGCTTATAATGGCTATGGTAATTGCACATTTCGGCTGGTTTAACGCGCCACAAGTCAGTATTTCATTGCAAAAAATGTTAGGCATTAGCGCTATGATTATTGGTTTAGTGTTGGTGAATAATGACTTTAAAGCAGCATAGTTCTACTACTCATGGGGTACCACAAAAACCCCATGACGTCTCACGCGCTACTTGTATATTGTTAAATTTGTTTGTTCTACGTCACACACGGCTTTAATAGCGGGGTGTTTGGCAAGCCCTTTAAGGTAACGGTTTAGGTTTGCAAAACTTAAGGGGGGCTTTTTTAGCCCATCGGCCCAAACACACAACATAAACATATAGCAATCACACACAGTAAAGTGATCATTTACCATATAGGTTTTATCACCAATATGTTTGTTTAGGATTGCTAAGCAGTCGCTAATTCTGGACTGTTGAGTATTTACAATATCATCATACATTATCGCGCTTTGCGTATGACGCTCGGGATAGAAATACACCATCAATTCATTTTGCAACGTCGTAGTTAAGTACATCAGCCATTGATAAAACTCTGCTTTTGCTTTTGGCTCTGCTGGTATCAAATGCGCCTGCGGATGTTTTTCGCATAAGTACAAACAAATAGCAGCGCTTTCAAATAACACAAAATCATCATCTACTAACGTTGGAATTCGCCCTGTCGGGTTTATTTTTAAATATTGCGCTGACTTTTGAACCACTTTCTTTCGGTCAACTAGTTCTAACTGAAAAGGAACGCCAAGTGCCTGCAAAACAAAATGTGGCGCAAGGCTTGCGTTACGAGGGTAATAAAAGAGTGTATACATAAAACTACCTTTGTGATCGATTAATGTTTCATCTGAAACCGAAGCTCCTTTTTGGTAAGTTCTACTGAACTGTAGGTGAGCATCGAGCATTTAACAAATCAATTTTCGCAATTACGTCAATATATTATAGTTTTCTGTACCTTTTACTATGCAGCTCAAATAAAAAACGCCGGGTTTAACCGGCGTTTTTTATTGTTTATGGCGTGTAATATATCGGTGAGTTTGGTCCAACAGGCAGACCGAAACCAAATACCCAAATATAAAACAGTAGTACCCAGCCAACAAAAAAGAACATGCTATACGGCAACATCGTTGCCACCAACGTACCTATCCCCATATCCTTTTTGTATTTAGTTGCAACGGCTAAGATCAGCCCAAAGTAACTCATCATTGGGGTAATTAAGTTAGTGACCGAATCGCCAATTCTGTACGCGGCTTGAATGGTCTCTGGTGCGTAGCCAACTAGCATCAGCATAGGTACAAATATAGGTGCTGTAACTGCCCATTGTGCTGACGATGAACCTAAACTAAGGTTAACCAACGCGCACATAAAAATAAACAATACAAATACTTCTGGGCCGGTAAGGTTTAGTGCAGTTAACAGCGCTGCGCCATTAATCGCTAAAATAGTACCTAGGTTCGTCCATTTAAAGAATGCAACAAACTGCGCCGCAAAAAACACTAACACAATGTACATGCCCATAGAGCCCATTGATTTACTCATTGCATCTATTACATCGCGGTCATTTTTCATGGTGCCAACCACACGGCCATAAACAAAGCCAGGAATAGCAAAGGTAACAAAGATAAAGACGACGATACCTTTCAAAAATGGAGAGCCAGCTACAAGCCCTGTTTCAGGGTGACGCAAGATACCATTTTCTGGCACGATAGTAATTGCAAGTAGTGCCGATACAACTAAAAGTGCGACTCCTGCCCACTTTAAGCCAGACTTTTCTTTGGCAGATAAGTGCTCAATATTATTTTCACCCAAGTCGATACTCGCGTCGTCTGGATTGTATTTACCAAGTCGAGGTTCTACGATTTTTTCTGTCACTAACGTACCAACAATGGCTATTAAAAATACAGAAACCATCATGAAGTACCAATTAGCTTCAGGACCAACTTGATAAGAAGGGTCAATCATTTGAGCCGCTGGTGTGGTGATACCAGCAAGTAAAGGGTCAATCGTGCCAAGTAACAAGTTTGCACTATAGCCACCTGAAACACCGGCAAAAGCAGCAGCAAGTCCCGCTAGGGGGTGGCGACCTAGGCTATGAAAAATCATCGCTGCAAGGGGGATCAACACAACATAACCCAACTCTGAAGCGGTATTTGACAATATAGCTGCAAATACAACCATGAAGGTTACTAAACGTTTAGAGGCGCCCATTACCATGCCGCGCATTGCAGCTGATAAAAGCCCTGAATGTTCAGCAACACTCACCCCCAGCAAGGCTACAAGTACAGTACCCAAAGGCGCAAAGCCAGTGAAGTTTGTAACCAAACCTGTCACTATTTTTTGTAAGCCTTCTGCGCTTAATAAACTCACAACTTCAATGATGCCATCGGGGTCTCGCCCCTTAGCGCCTTCTGGTCTAGGGTCGATAGCGCTCAAGCCCATCCAATCAGCAATACCACTAAATAAAACAATGGCAATACAAAACATGGCAAACAGTGTAATTGGGTGGGGCAACATGTTCCCCAAAAACTCAACAGTGGCTAAAAATCGGTTAAACCAACCTTTATTTTGCTGTTGATCATCTGCTTGTGTCTCTACAACATTTGACATAGCTTATAATCTCTAATTCTAAAAAATCGCGGTAATTTAACATTTTTTAGCGTTCTTTTCACAAGAAATCGTTAGCTAGCCGCTATTGTAAGACAAAACACCCAACGCACACCTAAACCGACACCAATACAGGAACACTCAGATCAAACGCATAACACTTAAAATAGCGACAGTTGGTCATTGTTGTGGTTCGATAGCTTTGGCTTTTTTGACTGTCTATTGCGTCTCGACGCATGTTTTTTTATTACTCTGTGGGTCTCGCTTTGGTTGACGTGTATTTTGTAGTATTGCGTTATTCGCTGTTTTGCCTGTCTTGCAGCATCATCTGGCAGCAATGCGGGTTTGTCGTAGCAGTCGGTTTTTAAAGAAGGATAGAGCCAAGGTGTATGCACAAAGCAGTCGGGAACATGTGAAAGCTCAGGCACATACCGGCGTATAAATTCGCCTTTGGGGTCAAACCTTTGTCCTTGCGTTACTGGGTTATAGATTCGAAACGGATTGATCCCCGTAGTACCAGATTGCATTTGCACCTGAGGGTAGTGGATACCCGGCTCATAATCGACGAAGGTACTTGCCAAAAATGCCGCGGTTTTTGTCCAATCTAACCATAGATGATAACTGGCATAGGCGACCAACATTGCGCGCATTCTAAAGTTGATCCACCCGCATTGCAATAACATCCTCATACATGCGTCAACAAACGGTACACCTGTTTGTGCGTTTTTCCAACGCTCAAAATTTTGATGGTCAAACTCACCTTTACGTAAGCCAACAAGAGAGCGGTGCACAGCGTGCGTTTCATAACTTGTGTCGGATTCTAATTTTTGCATAAAGTGACTATGCCAATACAAGCGCGCTAAAAAGCCTGACTTATGCCGCCTATCAATTTGTAGTTCAGACGCCTGCTGTATCACAGCTCTTAAACTCAAGACCCCATAGCACAAGTATGGGCTCAACCTTGAGCTACATGTTATCGATTTAACAGGGCTAGATATGCCGAACAAATAGTTTTTAATTCGCTGTTCAAAAAAGCTTTGTAATGTACTGTTTGCTTTATTTATGCCACCTTGTTGAGCCCCTTTGGCTATCAACACATCATTGCCTGGGTACGATTCTAGCAGGTGGAGACCACTGTGAAAATTTAGCAGTGAATTGACTTTGCTAGGAACGCTTAATAAATCACTCTCTATCCATTCACTTGTCAAAGCTTGCCAATGATCTCTATTCAATTTGCCTCTAAAAACGGCTTGCTGCTTAGACTCAAAAACTTGCACGTTTTTTTCACGGCACCAAGAAAAAACAGCTTTATCTCTTTTGAACGTCCAATTGTTCCCTGTTTCTTGGTGACAGAACAATCTTCTAATAGGGTATTTGTGGTGTATTTTAGATAAAACGTCTACAACGTCTCCACGACGAACGCATAAAAAACCACCGAGTTTCTCTAAACCTTTTGCATACGAACGAATAGACTCGCTGATAAATGTAAACTGCCTAGCACTGGTATCTTCAAGCTGCCAGTAACTTGGCTCAATTACGTATAGGAATAAAGTTGGTTCAGGATGTTTTTGACTGTAGTAAAGCGGAGCGTGATCATTGAGCCTAAAGTCTCTTTTTAACCAAACCACGTTAATCATTAACTACACCTTTGAACAACAAAGGGTAACGTCTGATCCGATTACCTATATAATCTTCTGCAAGTACCTGCGCTATCACTCTTTCAATATCGTCATCAACCTCAAACACCCACTCAAAACGCTCTACAGCAACAAGTAGACCTCGTTTTAAAAATGGCTGCTGCTTAAAGGCTAGGCAATTTTGTTTAACAATACTTAGTTTCTTTGGGTTTTGCCTGAGCTCTTCAAGTGCAGCATGAATAAATGCCTGTCCTCTGAGATCTGTACTAGTGCGTTTGGGCTTAACTCGTTTATACGTCATACAGAGAACTATTCACTATCTAGTTGCTTCTTAATGGAGTCAATTTTGGCAATGAAATCGTCTTTGTGTTTATCATGCTCATAGTCCAGATGATAAGTGTTGTGAAACCCATAACGCATCATTACACCACTGCCTTTGAAGTAAATGGTGTATCCATCAATGTCAGAAAATGCAGTAATGCCGTTAAGGAGCTTACCTTCATCCGTAACATCTCCGTGCTTTTGAATGTATTCATACACGCTGAGGATTGTCTTACTGTCTAGTTCGTTTTTCATAATTGCTCCGAGTTGATTGTTTTGATACGTATTAGGATTAGGGTAAGATCATTAAAATACAAGCTTAGCGGCAGTTCTCATTATGCAAGTTCAATTTTTAGGCACATCTTCCGGTAGCCCTAGTCGCTATCGCAATATGTCTGCAGTTGCAATCTCGTTTGATACCTCAAAACAATGGATGCTGGTTGATTGTGGCGAAGGAACTCAACATCAAATACTCAAAACCCCATTATCGCCCGCAAAGCTTGCGATAATATGCATCACGCACATTCATGGTGATCATTGCTATGGTTTACCGGGCTTGTTATCTAGCATGTCATTACATGGTAGAAGTGAACCCGTTACCTTAATTGCACCACAAAAGCTGATCAATTTTATTCACGCAAGCCTTGCATTGACTGATGTTAATTTAGGGTTTGATTTATACTGCCACGATGTCGAGGCATTAGCTGGCCCATTGCAACTTGCACTGTGCAAAATAGAATCGATTAAACTCAAACACCGTGTGCCAAGTTTTGGCTATAAAGTGACTGAAGCGCAAGTTCCTAAAAAGCTTAAAATTGACCAATTACAAGCAAACAATATCGAAAGTGGGCCGCACTACAACACACTGCAAAAAGGCCATAATGTCGACTACAAAGGGACCACGCTTCATGCTCATCAGTACACTTACGATAGTTACAAGCCACGTGTTGTTATTATTTGCGGCGACAACGAAAAACCGACCATACTTAGCGAATACTTAAATAATGTTGACTTGCTCGTGCATGAAGCAACATTCACACACCGAGATTTACTCAAAGTAGGCACTCATACCGGTCACTCTGATGCAAAAAGAGTGGCCGAGTTTGCTCAAAAATATGGCGTCAAACGATTAGCATTAACGCACTTTAGTGTTCGATATCATGGCCCAGGAATGTTGGAGCCTCTCAAAAGAGAAGCGCTCGAACATTACCAAGGCGACATACATTTTGCTGAAGACTTAATGTGTTTAACTATCCCTAAGCAACAGCTGTAGTAACTCTTGATCTGCTTGAACTTGAATTGCATAGTTTTGTGCGGCACTGATCAGTTCATCCACATAGCGGGGGATTATTTCTAATGCTGCTTGCTGGAATAAAGTCGAGCGTCTATCACCACGCATATGTGCTAATGCTAAAGTATGACCACAACTTGCAGCGTACTGTGTAAAGCCATTTTTTAACGCCGCTCTTTTACCAAGCATAAAGTCTTCTGGGGAGCAGCCAACTCTTGCATGGTGCCTTGAACGCACTAGCCAGTGTTTGTTTTGCCAATACACATCATCAAGAACGATATCTGGCCGACGCTGCATTTTGCGTTGGCAATTCACAGTTAAGTGCGCAGCATTTAATCGGTTTATTGGGCTCAGCTCAGTAAAATAATTTAATGGCGCCGCCATGCGTTGCTGTTTCACTTCAACGATATGGCATAATTGAAATTCTTCCTCGCACATTTTTGCGCTTTTAGGCCCAACAAGCAGATAATAACGTGTCAGATTATGCGAACCAGTACCGGCACTTAAGCGCTCAACCACATCAAGAATTTCATCATCTACATATGGCAAAAATGTCTCAACAATCTGGTCATAAACATGTGGCTCCAACCTTTTAAATCTTTGTTTATCATCTTTAAATGCAAGCGGTAGGGCATCAAAGTCGAGCTCTTTAGCTAACGTACTATTGGTTTTAAATGCCGCACCACCAGCTTTTCTTTGCAGTGCTTTTTGCCAGCGTTTATACAATATATGTTCGTTATCGAATGAGGATAAAGCAGATTGTGTTGTTAACTTATTATTGACCGAGTCTTCGCATGCCTGCAGGTATGTTAGCAAAAAAGAGCGCGCACCTTCAGCAACTTGCGCAGAGCTAACCAAGGGTTTTTGCCTAAGTTTTATATCGTCACTCTGCATTTGTACTTCACTGGCGTGATGCCGTGCAAGATATAAGCTCGTTACAAATCTAAATAGGTCCCAAACACCATGCCCTATGCAAGCATCATCAAAATCATTTGGGGTAAAAATAATTGTATCACCATGCGATCCTTCTTCACTGATAAAGCCAAAATTATCCGTATGACAGTCGCCTAAAATACACGTTAAAGGAATATCGAAGAGTGCTTGAGGTAGAGATATATGCTGATCTACAAAATCTTTATACATCAGTGCCGCACTCCCTCTTAAAAAGAGAAAAGGGCTACTGGCCATTTTTATGTGTTTTTCTAAAGCCCCTACTGTTTCAACGTTATCAATGGTAGTTAGTATGGCCTTTATTTGGTCGCGCCTATTCATAAACTTGCCTCGCATTTGGCATCATTAAATGTCGGTAATTAGTTAGCAACAACACAGGTATTGAGTCTGAATGAACGCTAACACTATTGTCTCACGCTAACTAAACGACATGACAATTTAGCTGCAGTTTTATGACATACGCATTTAGTGTTTTTTAGATTCAACTAGAAATTGAAACAAGTTATTGCAAAAGAAATAATATTGTTTAACGTGCAACAGAAAACACTAAACCCATCGCTAAACTACTTTTAACTACCACATGACACTGAGAACATCAGCCAAAATTAATACAAAACCAACCTAACCTTTAAGATAAACCCTAAAAAATAAACCACCTAAATAGACAAGTCAATAAAGCACCAAACCAAATGGGGTATCTGAGATTACCTCAGTGTATCTAGATAATTACCAAATCCCGCACATTGTAAAATTAACAATACAATGGTTTGCGCAAACAAATCTGTCCATAAATTGACTACAGTGCGTTTTTTGCATTTTCTATACAGATGCGAGATCAGCTTTTTGATTTAGCAAGTTGTCGTGCTTTGGCCAGATAGTCAAACACCATAATAATAATTACCGATAGGATGTAGTATGCGCATATTTAACCCAAATAAAGTTGCCCTTAGCTTAGCAACGCTATTAGCAACAGGCTCTACCTTCGCCGCAGAAAAAACCGGCGTAGAAGAAGTTGAAAAAATACAAATAACAGGCTCTCGTATCGCCCGCTCTAGTGCACAAATGACCACACCAACTACAGTACTTGACGCCAAAGCAATCGAGATGTCGGGTGTTAAGAATATTGGTGACTTAATGCATAAGTTACCCGCAATGATCGATGGTGTAGGCGGTGTGACCGCGCGCGACCAAAACGGCAGTGGTTTATCATCAGCTGGTCAAGAACTTGTAAACTTGCGTGGCTTAGGCACTGAGCGAAGCCTAGTACTTGTTAACGGTCGCAGGCACGTACCAGGTGATGCAGGAAACTCCGCGGTTGATTTAGCAATGATCCCATCAGCTTTAGTAGAGCGTGTAGAGATCATCACCGGGGGTGCATCAGCAATTTATGGTGCAGACGCGGTAACAGGTGTTGTTAACTTCATTATGAAAAAAGACTTTGTTGGTTTTGAAGTTGATGCATCTTATGGTGAAAGTGCGCAAGGCGACGCAGCGAGTGAAGACTTATCAATAACCTTTGGCCAAGACTATGCTAATGGAAAAGGTAACTTTACTGTTCATGCTACCTACTCAAAACGTGACGAGCTCAAAGCTACAGACCGTGATTACGCAAATATGAACCACTCATTTTTGCCTAATCCAGAAAATACAGGCCCAAATGATGGGATTGCTGACACCGTATACATCAATGACCTGCGTTTCCAAGCACTCAGTGCAGAAGGATTAATTTATGTCCCTAATGAGAATTACTTCTTTGGCGATATGCCGATAACACAAGCGCCAGTACCTACTTTTGCAAATGACCCTATTACTTTCCCCTTCGGTAAAGTAGGTTACGACACGTTTACGCTAGATAGAGCCGATGGTCACTTCAGACCTTTCGAAAGCGGCTCGTTTTGTGATGGACCTGTACAATGTGACGGTGGTGACGGCTTTAGAACGCCTGAAACAATCTATCTAGTTGCACCAAGTGACAGATTGTTATTCGACTTTGGTACGCGCTACGACATTACCGATGACCTAACGCTGTACGCAAACGCAAAGTATGCAAAAGTAGAGTCATTCGCGACAGGGCAAGCGAGTATTTTCCATGATGATAACTTTGGACCGTTAGTCTCTTTAAAAATAGACAATCCCTTCTTACCTGAAGGGCTAAGACCATTAATGCAGGAACGCAGCTTAAACGAAGTTGCGCTGGCAGTTATTGGTTTGCCATCTAGCTCGGATAATACCCGCGAAACTCGTCAATTTACCTTCGGTGGTCAAGGCCAGTTTAGCGATTATGACTATGAGTTTTATGTTCAGCATGGTCAAGTAGATGCGGATATATATGAAAGAACAACTTATAATGAGCGCTATTACCGCGCCTTGGATGCAACAATCAATGAAGCTGGTGAGGCGGTATGTCGTGATACATCAGACCCAGATTGCGTACCTTATAACCCCATGTTTAAACAAGCTTCAGCTGCTGCGTTAGCTTATGCAAGCGTTAATCTACATCGCCAGCAGCAAATGAAGCAAACCTTGGCAAGCTTTGTAATTAATGGTGATTTGGGCTCAACCGATCTTGGTCCTATCGCTTTTGCTGCAGGCCTTGAATATCGTAAAGAAGAATCATCAGATGAACCAGATCCTTTAACTTATGGCCGAGATGAAAATGGTGTCGGTCTTGGCTTAGTTGGATTAACCACAGGCCAAAGCCCTGAAACAAACCTATTCTTTAGCCCTGTAAAAGGTAGTTACGATGTTAAAGAACTATTTGCCGAAGTGAGCGTGCCACTACTAGCTGATTTACCTTTCATTGAGAGCCTTGATCTAGAAGTTGCAGGGCGTTATGCCGATAACAGCATTACTGGTGGTGATTTCACGTATAAAGGCGGTTTTAATTGGCAAATAGGGTACGACATTGGCTCAAGAATAAGCTTCTCCCGAGCCGTACGAGCCCCCAATGTTGCCGAACTGTTCAAGCCAACAACCGCCGGCGCTGGCAGGCTAACTGATCCATGTCATGCAGAAAACCTAGTCGCAAAAGAGTCAGTTACTGCAAACCGCAAAGCTAACTGTGCAGCATTAGGTCTATCACCTGATTTTCAGTCAAATGCGTCTTTTGGCACGGTATTACAACATACTAAGGGAAACCTTGAATTAAAACCCGAAACCGCTGACACGCTAACCGTTGGTCTAACATATACACCAAGCGCTGACTTTAATTTGTCAATTGATTATTGGGATATCGAAATAACCGACGCAATCACTGAGGTTAGTGGTACCGATGTACTTGAAAACTGTGTAGATGGCTCTGCTCTAGATAGTACTTTTTGTGACAAAATCAGACGAGCTGACGACGGCAAAATTCTCTATGTTTCAGTCAATAACATTAACGCCGCTAAATTTACAGCCAAAGGGGTAGATGTTGAGAGTATGTTAGCTTTTGATTTACCGCTAGGGCGCTTAGATTTTCGCGCTAATCTCTCATATCTTGACGAGCGTA